>NZ_JBHFHD010000009.1:0-387698 GCF_041927335.1 Herbiconiux liangxiaofengii
AGCAGCATTACGGTGAGACACGAAGACCTCCGGCAGTGGTGATGGAACCTAGACAGCTCCAACCCTCCACCGGAGGTCTTCGTCACTTCAAGACATCACACATCAACCAACGTCCCTGGGCAGTACAGCTAGCTCAGGGCCGGCAAGCTCAGGGCCGGGCTAGCTCAGGGCGCGGGCGATGAGCTCGGCCTGCTCCACGGCGTGGCGCTTGGCGCTGCCGGCGGCGGGGGAGGCCGCCGACGGGCGGGAGACCACCGAGATGGTGCGCCCCTCGAGGTGCTTCGCCAGCTCCGTCAGGATGAAGGGCCACGCTCCCTGGTTCTGCGGCTCGTCCTGCACCCACACCAGATCGGCATCGGGGTAGCCGGCGAGCGTGGACGTGATCTCCTCGATCGGCAGCGGGTAGAACTGCTCCAGGCGAACCAGGGCGATCGCGTCGTTCGGGTTTTTCTGCAGCTCGTTGGCCAGGTCGTAGTGGATCTTGCCCGAGTGCAGCAGCACCTTGGTGACCGCAGACTTGTCGGTGATGCGGCTGTCGTCGATCACCGGCTCGAACCGGCCGCTGGTGAGGTCGTCGACCGAGCTGGTCGCACCGCGCAGTCGCAGCATCGCTTTCGGGGTGAAGACGATCAGCGGCTTCCGCGGCCGGGCGTAGGCCTGGCGGCGGAGCAGGTGGAAGTACGACGCTGGGGTCGACGGACGGGCGACCGTCATGTTGTCCTCGGCGCACATCTGCAGGTAGCGCTCGATGCGGGCGGAGGAGTGGTCGGGCCCTTGGCCCTCGTAGCCGTGCGGCAGCAGCAGCACGAGCGATGACCGCTGGCCCCACTTCTGCTCGGCCGACGAGATGAACTCGTCGATGATGATCTGGGCGCCGTTGGCGAAGTCGCCGAACTGGGCCTCCCAGAGCACGAGCGCGTCGGGGCGCTCGACCGAGTAGCCGTACTCGAAGCCCATGGCCGCATACTCGCTGAGCAGGGAGTCGTAGATCCAGAACCGGGCCTGCTTCTCCGAGAGGTTCGCCAGCGGCAGCCATTCCTGACCGTTCTCGCGGTCGTGCAGCACCGCGTGACGCTGCACGAACGTGCCGCGGCGCGCATCCTGGCCGGCGAGGCGCACGGGAGTGCCCTCGGTCAGCAGCGATCCGAGGGCCAGCAGTTCGCCGAAGGCCCAGTCGATGCCGCCGTTCCGGCTCATGTCGACCCGCTTGTTCAGCAGCTGCTGCAGCTTCGGGTGCACAGTGAAGCCCGAGGGCTTGTTGTCGAAGGCGTCGCCGATGAGATGGATGGTCGACTCCGCCACGGCGGTGTCGAACGGCTTCGTGGTGCTGTCGTCGCGCTGGGCCTCGGGGCGTTCGAGGTCGGCCACCGCCTGCGTGTCGTCGGTGATGATCGGGATCGACGCCGTCTGCGCGGCGTGGGTCTCGGCGAAGGCGCGCTCGAGTCGGTCCTGGAAGTCGCGGTGGACCTCTTCGTACTCCTCCTCGGTGATGTCGCCGCGGCCGAGGAGGGCCTCGGTGTAGAGCTTGCGCACCGAGCGCTTGGCCTCGATCAGGTTGTACATCAGCGGCTGGGTCATCGAGGGGTCGTCGCCCTCGTTGTGCCCGCGGCGGCGGTAGCAGATCAGGTCGATGAACACGTCGCGGTGGAACTTCTGGCGGAACTCGAACGCCAGCTGCGCCACCCGCACCACCGACTCGGGGTCGTCGCCGTTCACATGGAAGATCGGCGCCTGGATGGTCTTCGCCACGTCGGTGGAGTAGACCGAGCTGCGCGATTCGCTCGGCGGGGTGGTGAAGCCGACCTGGTTGTTGATGTTGAGGTGGATGGTGCCGCCGGTGCGGTAGCCGCGCAGCTGCGACATCTGCAGCGTCTCCACCACGACGCCCTGGCCCGCGAGGGCGGCGTCGCCGTGGATCAGGATGGGCAGCGTGGAGAAGGTGCCGATGGGCTTGCGGTCCTGCTTGGCCCGGACGACGCCCTCGAGCACGCCGTCGGCGGCCTCGAGGTGGGAGGGGTTCGCAGCGAGGTAGACCGGGATCTCCTTGCCGTCGGACGCGGTGAAGGTGCCCTCGGTGCCGAGGTGGTACTTCACGTCGCCCGAGCCCTGCACGGTGCGCGGGTCCTGGGTGCCCTCGAACTCGCGGAAGATCTGGCCGTAGGTCTTGCCGGCGATGTTCGTCAGCACGTTCAGGCGTCCTCGGTGCGCCATGCCGATGGCCACCTCGTCGAGGCCCTCTTCGGCCGCGCCCTGGATGATCGCGTCCAGCAGGGCGATCGTCGATTCGCCACCCTCCAGCGAGAAGCGCTTCTGGCCCACGTACTTCGTCTGCAGGAAGGTCTCGAAGGCCTCGGCCTCGTTGAGCTTCTCCAGGATGCGCATCTGCTCGTCGTGGCCGGGCTTGGCATAGGGCCGCTCGATCTTCTCCTGGATCCAGCGCCGCTCGGCGGGATCCTGGATGTGCATGTACTCGATGCCGATCTTGCGGCAGTAGGAGTCGCGCAGCACGCCCAGGATGTCGCGGAGGTACGCCTGCCGCGTCATCCCGAACTCACCGGTGACGAACTCGCGGTCGAGATCCCAGAAGGTGAGGCCGTGGGTGGCGATGTCGAGGTCGGGGTGCGAGCGCTGACGGTATTCCAGCGGGTCGATGTCGGCCATCAGGTGGCCGCGCACGCGGAAGGCGTTGATGAGCTCCTGCACGCGCGCCGTCTTGTCGATGGCGCTCGCCTCGTCGACCGAGATGTCGGAGGCCCAGCGGATGGGCTCGTAGGGGATGCGCAGCTCGGCGAAGATGTTCTCGTAGAAGCCGCGCTCGCCCAGGAGCAGTTCGTGCACCTTCTTCAGGAACTCGCCCGACCCGGCACCCTGGATGACGCGGTGGTCGTAGGTGCTCGTGAGCGTGATGATCTTGCCGATGCCGAGGTCGGAGAGCACCCGGGGCGACGCGCCCTGGAACTCCGCCGGGTACTCCAGCGCACCGGCGCCGATGATGGCGCCCTGCCCCTTCATCAGCCGGGGCACGGAGTGCACCGTGCCGATTCCGCCCGGGTTGGTGAGCGAGATGGTGGTGCCCTGGAAGTCGGTGGCCGTGAGCTTGTTGCCGCGGGCCCGGCGCACGAGGTCTTCGTAGGCGGCCAGGAACTCGTTGAACGACATGGTGTCGGCCCGCTTGATGCCGGGGACGAGCAGTGCCCGCGACCCGTCGGGCTTGGGGATGTCGATGGCGATGCCGAGGCCCACGTGGGCGGGGGCGACCACCGAGGGCTTGCCGTCGACCTCGTCGTAGTAGACGTTCTGGCTCGGGAATTCCTTGAGCGCCTGCACGAGGGCCCAGCCGATGAGGTGCGTGAACGACACCTTGCCGCCGCGCGAGCGCCGCAGGTGGTTGTTGATGACGATGCGGTTGTCGATCAGCAGCTTCGCCGGGATCGAGCGCACGCTGGTGGCCGTGGGGACGGTGAGGCTCGCGTCCATGTTGGTGGCGAGCGACTTGGCCATGCCGCGGAGCGGGGCGACGACGTCCTTGTCGGCGTCTTCCGCGGCATCCTTCGCCGCCTGCTCTGCGGTGGAGGGCCGGGCGGAGGGCGCCTCGGCCGGGATGGGCTGCGGCTTGGCCTCGATGCTGGTGGTCTTGGCCACCGGCTGGCTCACCGGCCGCGAGCCCGACGCCTCGGCGATCTGCTGCGACTCGCTCTGCGCGGGCGGGGTGTTCGTGGTGACCGTGGTGGGGGAACTGCCCTCCACCGGGGCCGACTCGGCAGGGCTGCCGTCGGCCGGCGCCTCATCGGCCGACTTCGAGGCGGCCGACGCCGACGCCGCCGGCGCCGCGGCGGTGCCGCCGGACTGCTGGTTCGAGCGGTAGCTCTCCAGCACCGGCCACCAGGACTTGTCGACCGAATTCTTGTCGGCGAGGTACTGCTCGTACAGCTCGTCCACGAGCCATTCGTTCGCTCCGAATTCTCCGGATGCGCCCTCGTCGGTATTCGTACCCGTCAATTGGCTAGCCAAAGCCGATCGCCCACTTCCCGTTTGCCTCGTCGTGGCACGTGCCGGTGTCTGCTTCGCTGCGTGTTCACGCGCGGACACGTGCTGTCTCCAGCCTAATCCTTTCCGGCTGCGGGTCGGCTGACGACTGACCACCGTTCGGCCCCCCGACAGCCCCCGGGGTGACCCGAACGGACGGCAGCCCCGGTAGAGTCGCACAGACAATGGTTTTCGAATGGATCATGCTGGGTGTGGGCCTTCTGCTCACGATCGGGACGGGCTTCTTCGTCGCGAGCGAGTTCTCGTTGGTGAACCTCGATCGCTCCGACCTCGAGGCCCGGTCGGCCCGGGGCGAGAAGGGCTTGCAGCCCGCGATCACGGCGCTGAAGCACACCTCGACGCATCTCTCCAGCGCGCAGTTGGGCATCACCCTCACGACGCTGCTCACGGGGTACACGATGGAGCCGGCCATCTCGTCGCTGCTCCGTGACCCGCTCACCGGGGTGGGCATACCGGAGCAGGTCGTGCCCGCCATCAGCGCGACCGTCGGCATCGTGTTCGCCACCCTGCTGTCGATGATCGTGGGCGAGCTCGTGCCGAAGAACTTCGCGCTCGCCCTGCCGCTGAAGACCGCCCGCATCGTGGTGCCGTTCCAGCTGGCCTTCACGATGGTGTTCCGGCCCGCCGTCGCGCTGCTGAACAACAGTGCCAACGGGCTGCTGCGCCTGATCGGCATCGAGCCGAAGGAAGAGCTCTCCGGGGCCCGCACCGCGGAGGAGCTCTCCTCGCTCGTGCGCCGGTCGGCACTGCAGGGCAGCCTCGATCTCGACACGGCCACGCTGCTGAACCGCACCCTCCTGTTCTCCTCGCACGACGCCTCCGAGGTGATGACCCCGCGACCGCGGATCGTGAGTGTGCGCCGCGACGAGTCGGCCTCCGCCGTGCTCGAGCTCGCCCGCACGACCGGGCACTCCCGTTTTCCGGTGGTCGACGACGACATCGACGACATCGTGGGGCTCGTGCACGTGAAGCAGGCGGTGTCGATCCCGCGCGACCGGCGGAGCGAGGTGCCGGCGGTGGCGATCATGACCGACACGCTGCGTGTGCCCGAGACGATGACCCTCGACCTGCTGCTCGGCGAGCTGCGCGGTCGCGGCTACCAGATGGCCGTGGTGATCGACGAGTACGGCGGAACCGCCGGGGTGGTGACGCTCGAGGACCTCGTCGAGGAACTCGTGGGCGAGCTCGTCGACGAGCACGACCGCTCGCGTGCCGGTGTGGTGGAGACCCGCACGGGCACCACCTTCCCCGGCATGCTTCGACCCGACGAGCTGGCCGATCAGGCAGGCATCGTGGTGCCGGAGGACGGACCTTACGAGACGGTGGCCGGTTTCATGATGAGCGCGCTCGGCCGGCTCCCCGAGGTGGGGGACACCGTGGCGACGGACGACGGGGTGCTGCGGGTGGAGAGACTCGACGGCCGGCGGATCGACCGCATCCGTTTCGTGCCGTCGCCCGACGACGCCGCGACGGCGCCCGCCCACCCCGCGACCGCGCCCGGCGCCTCGAACGAGGGGGCGAACCGTGGCTGACTGGCTGGGGATCGTGTGGCTCGTGGTGCTGCTGGCCGGCAACGCCTTCTTCGTGGCAGCCGAGTTCGCGGTGATCTCGGCGCGCCGGTCGCAGATCGAACCGCTCGCCGAGCAGGGCAAAGCGAGCGCCAAGACGGCTCTCTGGGCCATGGAGCACGCCACGCTCATGCTGGCCACCACCCAGCTCGGAATCACGGTGTGCTCGCTGCTCATCCTGAACGTGTCTGAGCCCGCCATCCATCACCTGCTGGAAGGGCCGCTGCACCTGGTGGGGCTGCCCGAGGAGGCCAGCGGCGCGGTGGCGTTCGTCATCACGCTGCTGCTGGTGTCGTTCCTGCACGTGGTGCTCGGCGAGATGGTGCCCAAGAACATCTCGTTCTCGGTGCCCGACCGGGCCGTGCTGCTGCTGGCCACCCCGCTGGTGGCCATCGCCCGCGTGTTTCGCTTCGCGATCGTGGCTCTCAACGCCACGGCCAACGGCGTGCTGCGGCTGTTCCGCGTCGAACCCAAGAGCGAGGCCGCCAGCGCGTTCACGCTCGACGAGGTCTCGACCATCGTGACGCAGTCGCAGAAGGAGGGAGTGCTCTCCGACACCGCGGGCACCCTCACGGCGGCGTTCGAGTTCACGGCCAAGACGGTCGCCGACGTGGCCGTTCCGCTCGATTCGCTGGTGAGCCTCCCGGCCGGGGCCACCCCCGCCGACGTGGAGCGCGCCGTAGCGAAGTACGGCTTCTCGCGCTACGTGCTGCTGGACGACGAGGGGATGCCGGCCGGCTACGTGCACCTGAAAGACGTGATCGACCTCGACGACGACGAGTTCGACGACCCCATCCCCACGAAGCGCGTGCGCCAGCTGCCGTCGCTGTTCGAGAAGACCGAGCTCGAAGACGCCCTCGCCACCATGCGGAAGTCGGGGGCGCACCTCGCCCGGTCGTTCACCGAGTCGGGGCTCACCACCGGTGTGCTCTTCCTCGAGGACATCATCGAGGAGCTCGTGGGCGAAGTGCACGACGCCACGAGGCGTCAGGCGTAGGGAGACCGGGGCGTCAGGCCCCGGGCTCGAGACGCGCCCGCACGTACTGCGCCGGCCAGTAGTCGATCTCCGCGCCCAGTTCGTGGGCCGCCCGCAGGGCGAAGTGCGGGTCGCGCAGCAGCTCGCGCGCGAGCATCACCGCGTCGGCCCGCCCGGAGGCGACGACGTCTTCGGCCTGCTGCGGGGTGGTGATCAGGCCCACGGCCGACACCGGCACGCCCGAGTCATGCGTGACCTGCTCGGCGAGCGGCACCTGATAGAGCGGGCCGACCGGGATGCTCTGATGCAGCACGTTGCCGCCGCTGGAGACGTCGACGAGGTCGCCGCCCGCGTCGGCCACCCAGCCCGACACGATCGCGGTCTCCTCCACGGTCCAGCCGCCCTCGGCCCAGTCGGTGGCCGAGAACCGCACGAACACGGGCAGGTCGTCGCCCACGGCGCCTCGCACGGCGCGCACCACCTCGAGCACCAGGCGGGCGCGGTTCTCCAGGGAGCCGCCGTAGGCATCCGTTCTCGTGTTCGACAGCGGAGAGAGGAACTGGTGCAGCAGGTAGCCGTGCGCGGCGTGCACCTCGAGCACCTCGAAGCCGGCCTGCAGGGCGCGGCGGGCGGCGTCGGCGAAGGCGGCGACCACGGCCGGCAGCTCGTCGGTGCCGAGCGCCCGCGGCTCGGCGTAGTCGCCGAACGCCACGGCCGACGGGCCGACGGTGGGCCAGCCGCCCTCGTCGATCGGCACCGAGCCACGGCGGGGATCCCAGGGGCGGAAGGTGGAGGCCTTGCGCCCGGCGTGCGCGAGCTGGATGGCGGGTACGGCCCCCTGCGAGCGGATGAACGAGGTGATCCGGGCGAAGGCGTCGCGTTGCGCGTCGTTCCAGAGGCCGAGATCCTCCGGCGAGATGCGGCCCTCGGGGGTGACGGCCGTGGCCTCGGTCATCACGAGGCCCGCCCCGCCCGCGGCGAACTGGCCGAGGTGCATGAGGTGCCAGTCGTTCGGCATGCCGTCGCGGTCGTCGGCCGAGTACTGGCACATCGGCGCCACCCACACGCGGTTGCGCACCGTGACGGAGCGGGCGACATAGGGCTGGAACAGTGCGGGCTGGGGCACGGCGCGCTGGGGCACAGCCGACTCAGGCGATGCGGGTTCTGACGATGCGGGCTGGGGCACGGCGACCTCTCGAACGGCGGGTGACGGATGCGCGTCGGCGCGCGGGCCCGGGCTGAACGAGCGGGTGTCGCTCCTCGACGCGGCGGGCCGGGGGCCGGAGTCCTATCGTGGAATCATGGCCGACCACGACTCTAACCCCGCGATCCCACCGGTGCACTGGCGCGCCTGGAACGAGCTCGCCGCCTCGGAGTGCATCGCGGTTCCCGGCGCCCACGACGACAAGTACAGCCGCGGCGTGCTCGGCATCGTCACGGGCTCCGACGAGTACCCGGGCGCCGCCGTGCTGGGCGTCGACGCGGCCGTGCGCACCGGCCTCGGCATGGTGCGCTACCTCGGGCCGGCCCGCGCGAGCGACCTCGTGCTGCGGGCGCGGCCCGAGGTGGTCACCGCCGCCGGGCGGGTGCAGGCCTGGCTGATCGGCTCGGGCATGAGCACCGGCGACCGGGATGCCGACACCACCCGTGCCCTCCAGCGGGCGATCGGTGACGGCGTGCCCGTGGTCGTGGATGCCGGCGCCCTCGACCTGGTGGAGCGTCTCACCGGCCCGGCGGTGCTCACCCCGCACGCCGGCGAGCTGGTCACCCTGCTGACGCGGTCGGGCGTCGACGTCGACCGCGCCACCGTCGAGGCCGACCCGGAGCACTGGGCCGCCCGCGCCGCCGACGCCACGGGTCAGGTGGTGCTGCTCAAGGGACGCACCACCCACGTGTGCGCCCCCGAGCGGCCAGGCCGGGAGCGCACCGCGGCCCGGGTCGAGGCCCCCTCCAGCTGGGCCGCCACCGCCGGCTCGGGCGACGTGCTCGGCGGAATCGTGGGCGCGATCGTCGCCACCCACGCGGGCGAGGTGCTCGCCGACCCCGATCGGCTGGTCGCCCTCGCCGCGACGGGGGCGTTCGTGCACGCCTGGGCGGCGCAACGGGCATCCGACCACGGCCCCATCGCGGCGCTCGACATCGCCGAGGCCGTGCCCCGCGTGGTGGCGCGACTGGTCAGCGGAACGGCAGGCTGAGCCCGGTTCCGGATGCCGCCGACCCGCGGGTCAGCGGGCGGCTTCGGCCACCAGATCGATGTCGATGTGGGCGGTGTCGTCGGCGCCGACCGCGGCCAATGCCTCGGGCGGGAACCCGTAGTCGGTGAGCACCACCGGGATGCTGCCGGTGAGAGTGCCCTCGTCGCCGTCGAAGTCGATCACGGCGTCCGCCGTGACGGGCCGGCTGATGCCGCGCACCGTCAGCGTGCCGGTGATGGACGTGGCCATCGGCCCGCTGCCGGCCTCGGGCAGATCGACGGGCTGGCTCAGCACGAACGAGGCGGTGGAGTTGCCGCCGGTCGCGGCGATCAGGGCGCCGAGCACCGCGTCGCGCGGGCCGCCGTCGACCGAGAGCGTGGCCAGGTCGACCATGAACTCGGCCGTGGTGATGGTCTCGCCCGTGCGGGCGATCACGCCGGAGATGTCGGAGGTGCGGGCGAGAACCAGTTCGTCGCCCGAGCTCTCGTCCATCCGGTAGCCGATCGACGACGAGCCGTCGATGAAGAAAGAGGTGCTCTCCGCCCCGCCGTCGGCCTCGTCGACCGGACTGCCGAACACCGTCGGCATCACGGCCTGCACGGTGGCCGCGGTGTCGAGCGTCATGCTGCGCGCGAGGATCGGCACCGCCACGAGCGCGATGGCGCCCACGGCCGCGGCCGACGCCACAAGGGCGACGGCGGTCTTGGAGGTTCTGTTCACAGTGACTCTCGGTCTCAGGGATCTGTCGTAGTCAATCAAGCGAAGGTGGTTGACGGCTGAGAACGACCGGTGCGCAGGCTCCACTCCGACGACACGCCCTAGGATGACGCACGTGCTGATTCGCCTCCGACGCCTCGCGGCCTCGCCTCTCGTGCTGTGGGCCGCCTTCGTCGCCCTCCATGTCTGGCTCGGTTACGTGGGACTCACCCACCCCAACCAGCCCTTCGGCGACGTCACGAACGTCTACAAGGGGTGGGTGGAGCAGTTCCAGGAGGGCTACCGCCTCGGCATCGACGGCCCGTGGGTGTACCCGATCGTGGCCATCGTGCCGATGCTGGCCGCCGGCGTGCTCGGTCCCGACAACTACGGCATCGGCTGGATGCTGGTGGTCACGGTGGCCGACGCCTCGATCTTCGCCTACCTCACCGCCCGCACCCGGCGGGCCGGCCGACCGCTGGAGACCGGCGAGCTGCTGCGTCTCGCGGCGGCCTGGTGGTGGCTGATCTTCCTCTTCCTCCTGGGGTCGGTGGCGCTCGGCCGCATCGACATCATCACGGTCGACCTGGTGATCGCGGGGCTCCTGGTGGTGCGCGACCGGCCAGCCCTCGCCGGTGTGCTGCTCGCCCTGGCCACCTGGGTGAAGGTGTGGCCCGCGGCCATGATCGCCGCCGTCGTCATCTCGGTACGTCGACGGATGCGCGTCGCCGTCGCCGCGGCCGTCACCCTGGTGGCCGTGCTGGCCGCCGCCCTCGCGCTCGGCGCCGGGGGCAACGCCTTCAGCTTCGTGTCGGAGCAGACCGGTCGCGGCATGCAGATCGAGGCCCCCGTGTCGGTCGTGTGGCTCTGGTCGGCGTTCTTCGGCGGCGGGTCGCAGGTGTACTACGACCAGCAGATCCTCACCTTCCAGGTCACCGGCCCCGGCAGTGACGCGGCGGCCCTGCTGATGACCCCGCTGCTCGTGGTGGCGGTCGCGGCCGTGCTGGTACTGGCCCTCCTGGTGGTGCGCTCGGGCACCCCGGCCACCCACGTGCTGCCGGCGCTCGCACTGGCCCTGGTGATGGCTCTGATCGTGTTCAACAAGGTCGGCTCGCCGCAGTTCATGGTGTGGCTGTCGGCCCCCGTCATCCTGGGCATCGTCACGCAGGGCCGGCGGTTCTTCTGGCCGGCGGTGCTCGCGTTCGTGATGGCCGGGCTCACCCAGATCATCTACCCGATCGCCTACGACTCCATCCTCGGGCTCGACCCGGTGATGCTCACCGTGCTGTCGCTGCGCAACCTGCTGAGCGTCGTGATGCTCGTGATCGCCGTGGTGATGCTGTGGCAGAGTAGAAAGCGTTCGACAGAGATGGGGCATCATGCTGGTGGCGTTTTCCGTGGCACCGTCGGGCGGGGCCTCGCCCGCGGGTGAGGGCGACTCGGCCAGCGTGCACGACGCGGTGGCCGCAGCGGTCGCGGTGGTGCGCGCATCCGGTCTTCCGAACTCGACCGACTCGATGTTCACCACCATCGAGGGCGAGTGGGACGAGGTGTTCGACGTCATCCGGCGCGCCACCGAGGCTGTGGGAGCCTACGGCTCGCGCGTCTCCCTGGTGCTGAAGGCCGACATCCGGCCCGGGCACACCGGAGAGCTCAGCGGCAAGGTCGAGCGGCTCGAAGCCGCGCTGGAGCGCCGCGCGGGCGACTGATCGCCTTCTCCCGAAGGCTCAGCTCGGCAGCACGTCGTCTTCGAACGTCTCGGCCGTCTGGTTGCCGAGGTACTCGTCGCGCGGCAGCAGGCCGTCTTGGATGGCACGCTTGCGCAGCGCCACCTTGGTGCCCACGTCGATGCCCACCAGGCGGTACTTCTCACGGATGCGTTTGAGGTACGACTTCGCCGTCTCCTCGGAGATGGCGAGCGCTTTCGCGACCTGTTTCACCGGCTCGCCGCCGCCGTAGAGCGCCATCACGCGCCGCTCCTGCGCCGAGAGGCGGGGGGAGGACTCGAGGTCGTCGGCCGCGAGGGCGAGGTCGAGCTCGGTGGAGATGAAGCTGTCGCCCACGAAGGCGGCGCGGATGGCCTCCACGATCATGCCGGCCTCCTCGCTCTTGACGAGATAGCCGAGCGCTCCGGCGGCGATCGCCTCGCGCACCACCACGGGTTCGGAGTACGTGCTCATCAGCACGGTCTTCACACCGGCCGACTTCAGGGCGCGCAGCTTCACCGACACCGGCAGGTTGTCCTTGAGGTCGAGGTCCAGCAGCACCACGTCGACCGGGAACTCCGGATGCGTGAGGAGGTCGGGCCAGGTGGTCACCGCGGCCACCATGGTGATGTCGTCGGCCGCGCCCCGGATCCACTCGGTGAGGGCGCCGAGCAGCATCCGGTGGTCGTCGACGATGGCCAGGCGGATCGGCTCTCGGGTGGTCGTCACCACAGGTCTCCTTCCGGCCGGATCACCGCGAGGCATCCGGCACGACAACGTGGGCGTCGACTCCGACCCGGAGACGACCCGAACGGGTCTCCACCGTGTACTGGCCGACTCGGGACAGTGCCGACCAGACACCCGGATCGATGCGACGGCGTGGTATGCCGCCGATCGACAGGGTCGTCGGGAGCACCATCCTATCGAGCGGGTCGGCTGTGCCGAGCGAACCGGGGCGGCTGATCTTCACGTCGATGGTGGGCGTGTACCGGCCCGACTCGTCGACGATCAGCCACACGGCCGAGAGCAGACCCTCGCGCTGCGCCGGTTCGAGATAACCGGCCAGCCCGTCGGGGTCGGACAGGTGCACGGCCGTGGAGAGGTATTCCGACTCGGCGATCGCGTGGTGCAGCCAGGTCTCGCGGCGGCCCGCCACGAGCAGTCGCCTCAGGTCGTTCGCGAGCCCGGCGGCCGTGGCGGTCTGGGCGCGGTCCAGCGGCAGGGGGGTGCGACCTGACGCCACCTCCTGCAGCAGCCGTTCCGCAGCCAGATCGAGCCGGGTCAGCTCGGTCGAGGCCACGAGCCCGAGACCGTAGCGCGGCGCTCCGATGGTGCTCTCGGCGATGGTGCGGTCGAGTTCGCGCTGCACGAGGTTGCTGAAGGAGTGCACCACCAGCAGGGCGGCGAACACCGGGCCCACCGAGAGGGCGGTCTGCTGCACCCCGTTGGCCGTGGCCGCGGGGTCGGTGAAGGCCTGGGCGGCCAGCACCACCACCTCGAGCGCGGTGAGGGTGATGGCAGCCACCAGCACGTTCGCCAGCGGCCGGAAGGTGGCGCACGCCGCGAGGGTGGCACCGACTCCCACCGAGACGGTGAAGTAGTCGGTGTCGGCGCTGCTCAGCACGGCCACGTGGTCGAGCGTGAGCGCCAGGGCATCCGCGACCAGCAGACCGGTCCAGGCCCAGAGGGGCAGGGTGCCCCGGGTGCGCAATGCGATCAGCACAGTCGACGCGAACGCGGCCATCACCACGAACCACGCCGTGACGGTGAGGGGCAGCAGGTCGTTGAGGTTCCAGGTCCAGGCGAGGGAGAACAGACCGCGGCAGATCAGCATCGCTCCGACGATCACGGCCCCCACCCCCAGGTAGCCGATACCCAGGCGGGGGTCGCGGGCGATGTCCTGCCGCACGGCGTCGGCGGCGCCGGGGCCGAGCCGGCGGGCGCGCACGAGGCGGGTGAGCGCTCCGTCGTCGTCGGCGGTGCGGATGCGGCTGCGCGTACCTGCTCCCGGTGTCCAGTTGACCGGCGTCGGGTTGGCGGGGCGGGCCGCCGGCGGGGGAGTCGGATCGGTCACTTCGGCACTTCCAGCACCACCGTGGTTCCCGAACCGGGGGAGGAGAACAGCCGCACCTTGCCGCCCACGTCGGTGATGCGGGCCCTGACCGATTCGGCCAGGCCCAGCCGGCCCACGTCGACGGAGTCGAGATCGAAGCCCACGCCCGCATCCGTCACCATGGCCCGCACCGACGTGTCGTCCTCGGAGATGGTGACGTCAGCGGTGCCCACCTGGGCGTGCCGCCTGACGTTCTCGAGGCACTCCGACAGCGCGAGCAGGAACGAGTCGAGCACGTGGGACGGCAGCAGGATCTGACCGCTGCCGTGCCAGGCGACCTGAAGCCCCGCCCGGCCGAAGCGCTGCTTCACCGACTCGAGGGTGTGGCCGAGGTCGCTCGTCTCCACCGGTTCGAGCGTGTAGCCGCCCGAGGCACGTGGCATCGGGGTTCCGCCGAGCCGCAGCTGGCGCAGCAGCCGGGCGTCTTCACCCGCCTGGTGGCGCAGGTCGGCGGGCTGGGCGCCGATGCCCGAGTGCGCGAGCAGCGTGAGGGTGGCCAGCACGGTGTCGTGCATCAGTCGGGCACTGTGCCGCCGCTGGGCCTCCAGCTCGCTCGCCTGACGCTCGACGGCGTGCGCCTGCCCGAGCCGGGCCATGCCGCCGAAGGCGCGCCGGAGGCTCGCGGAGAGCCAGGTGGCGGTGACGTAGAGCGCCACCCAGCCCACCACCATCGACATGATCACGAAGGCCGCCCGGCCGCTCTGCCAGGTGGCCATGGTCGCGAGCACCAGCACCGGGAGGTACGCCGGGATGACCACCCAGAGCAACCGCCGGGTGGTGGCGACCGTGAGGATGAGAGAGGGCACCGCGGTCGAGGCGAAGAACGTGACCGCGCCGGTGGTGGGCGCGTCGCCGAAGCGCGTCTCGGGCAGCAGGAAGCTCGCGAGCACCGCCGTCGCCAGGGTGTAGGTCACGGCGGGCCAGAGCAGCGACCGCGCAGAACCCACCAGCACGAACGCCACAGCGGTGAGGGCCAGCAGCGTGAGCGCCGGCACGAAATCCTCGAGCCGGCCGAGGTTCGGAACCACCACGCACACGGCGGTGGCCCCGGTGAAGATGAGGCCGAGATCCCGCGCCGATCGCGTGAGGAGCTTTCGCCGTTCACGGTCGGTCCTGGGCACGAGTGCATGATACAGCCGGCGTCCAGACCGTCGGGAGGGGCTCGGCGCGACTGTCGTTCCGGCGATGTCAGCGCTATCCCCCGAACTGGGGCTGGGTACGTCGACAACTGTCGCTAAAGTAGGTACCAGTTCCGGGGGGAATTGGGTGGGGAGTCGCGCAGTCGCGGTTCCCCACCCGTCTTTTCTGCGCTGGTCAGTCTCGACGCGGGGCGTCGAAGAGCCGGGCGATCTCGCGGCCGACGACATCGAACTCGATCAAGAACCCGTCGTGACCGAACGGCGACGAGATGACCACCGGTTCGTCGCCGTCCAGGGCGTTCGGCAGGTGCCGGGCGATCAGCCGCTGGTCGTCGACCGGGAAGAGCCGGTCACTGTCGATGCCCACCACGAGCGCCGTGGCCGCAACCGACTCGAGCGCCGCTTCGACACTGCGGCGTCCGCGGCCGAGGTCGTGCGAGTTCATCGCCTCGACGAGGGTGATGTAGGTGTTCGCGTCGAACCGCCGGGTGAACTTGTTGCCGTGGAAATCGAGGTACGACTCCACCGCGAACCGGCCCCCGCCGCCCAGAGGGTTCAGCCCGCTCTGCCAGCTGCGGCGGAACCGGTCGTTCAGCTCGCTCGGGCTGCGATAGTTCAGCAGAGCCATCCGGCGGGCGAGCGCCAGCCCCTGGTGCGGCCCCTCGCCGTCGGGGGCGTCGTAGTAGTCGCCGTGCGCGAAGGCCGGATCGGCGCGGATCGCCTCGATCTGCACCGAGTTGAGGCCGATCTGGTCTGCGGAGCTGAAGGCGGGAGCGGCGATCACGGCGATCCGGTCCACCGCATCCGGGAACTGCACCGCCCACTCGAGCACCTGCATGCCGCCCATCGAGCCGCCCACCACCGCGAACCAGCGATCGATGCCGAGCTCGGCGAGGAGGGCATGCTGGGCGCGCACCTGATCGGCGATGGTGGTGAACGGGAAACGCGCCGCCCACTCGGCGCCGTCGGGCGCCATCGACGATGGGCCGGTGGAGCCCTGGCAGCCGCCGAGCATGTTCGGGGCCACCACGAACCAGCGGTCGGTGTCGATCGGCAGGCCGGGGCCCACGAGGCCCGGCCACCAGCCGTCGGTGGGATGGCCGGGGCCGGCCGGGCGGTTCAGGTTGCTGTCACCGGTGAGGGCGTGCAGCACCAGCACCGCATTGTCGCGGGCGGGGGAGAGCGTGCCGTAGGTCTCGTAGGCGAGCTGCACCCCCGGCAGAGTCTCGCCGCTCTCGAACGAGAACCCGCCCACCGAGGCGAACGACCTCCGGCCCACCGGGTCGCCCGCCCGCCACGCCCCCGACGCCGGCGGTTTGCCGAGCACGGAGCGGATCTGGGCATCGGTGATGAACCCGCTGGGCACGGTGTCCTCGTTGGTCTGCCAATCCATGTTCGTCTTTCTGCGCCGCCGCGGTGGCGGCGCGGCGGCTAAACGGCGTTCGCGCGCACGACGGCGCGGGCGGCCGCCAGACCCGACTCGAGATCGGCCTTGAGGTCGACGATGTTCTCCAGGCCCACCGAGAGGCGAACCAGACCGGGGGTGACTCCGGTGGTGAGCTGCTGCTCGGGGGTGAGCTGCGAGTGCGTCGTCGACGCGGGGTGGATGACCAGCGAGCGCACGTCGCCGATGTTCGCGAGGTGACTGAACAGAGACAGGCTCTCCACGAAGGTGCGCCCCGCATCCACCCCGCCCTTCAGCTCGAACGACAGCACGGCCCCGACGCCCTTGGGGGCGTACCGGTTGGCGGCGGCGTACCACGGGCTCGACGGCAGACCGGCGTAGTACACGGTCGCCACGTCGTCGTGGGCGTCGAGCCACTCGGCGATCTCCTGCGCGTTCTGCACGTGCCGCTCGATGCGCAGCGACAGCGTCTCGATGCCCTGGATGAGCTGCCACGCGCTCGCCGGGGCGATCGAGGCGCCCAGGTCGCGCAGCAGCTGCACCCGGGCCTTGATGATGTAGGCGATGCCGTCGCCCAGCACGCCCGTGTAGCTCGCCCCGTGGTACGACGGGTCGGGTTCGGTGAGCCCCGGGAACTTCTCGACGTTCTTCGACCAGGCGAATTTTCCGCCGTCGACGATGATGCCGCCGATCACCGTGCCGTGCCCGCCGAGGAACTTGGTGGCCGAGTGCACCACGATGTCGGCGCCGTGCTCGAGGGGGCGGATGAGGTACGGCGTGGCGATGGTGTTGTCGACGATCAGCGGCACACCCGCCTCGTGCGCCACCTCGGCCACGAGTGCGATGTCGAGGATGTTGATCTTCGGGTTGCCGATGGTCTCGGCGAAGAACAGCTTCGTGTTCGGCCGCACGGCCCGGCGCCACTCCTCGGCGTCGTCCTGGTCCTCGACGAAGGTGGTCTCGATGCCGAGCTTCGCGAGCGTGTACTTGAAGAGGTTGTAGGTGCCGCCGTAGATCGACGACGACGACACGATGTGGTCGCCCGCCTGGGCGATGTTCAGCACCGCGAAGGTCTCGGCGGCCTGCCCCGAGGCCACCAGCAGCGCTGCCGTCCCGCCTTCGAGAGCCGCGACCCGCTCCTCCACCACGTTCTGCGTGGGGTTCTGGATGCGCGTGTAGATGTTGCCGAACTCCGCCAGGGCGAACAGGTTCTGCGCGTGGTCGGCGCTGTCGAACACGTACGACGTGGTCTGGTAGATCGGCGTGGCCCGCGCGTTCGTGGTGGGGTCGGGCTGAGCGCCGGTGTGGATCTGCTTGGTCTCGAACTTCCAGTTCGCAGCGTTGTCGGTCATGACGTCTTCCTCGAGGTCGAAAGCGGGGCGGTCGGTTCTCAGCAGAGTACGGGCAGGCGGCGGAGGGGCTCAATCACGCCCGACGCGCGGCGTAACGAACAACCAGCGCGCCCGCGGCTCCACGAGGGGCCGGAACACCCGGCGCACGGGCCGGCTGGCGAGCAGCACGGTGAGCACGACGCTCAGCGCGATCATCCCCACCAGCAGCAGGTCGTTCTGCGGCCCGCTCAGCACCCCCGACTCCCGGATGGGGTAGAGCACGAAGGTGTGCAGCAGGTACACGTACATGGTGGCCTGGCCGAGCGGGGAGAACCAGGTGGCCCGGCGCGGCATGAGCACCAGGAAGGCGAACACGAGCAACCCGGCCACCGCGATCACGCCGAGCCGCACCGCGCCCGCCCACCACTGGTCGTAACCGAACGACGGGTACGCCCCGTCGTTCAGCAGGAACCGCCGCAGCGCGATCTCCCGCAGGGTCGGCAGCGTCAGCGCGATCACCACCGCCAGCGCGGCGAACACGGCCACCGCCGCCGCGCGCACGAGCGTCACCGTGCGAGCCGATGCGCGCAGCCAGATCGCGGTGAGCGGCAGCTGGCGCAGCCGCCAGCCCAGCACGAAGAACGGCAGCAGGGCGAGCGTGCGATCCAGCGCCAGCACCCCGCCGATCTCGGGCAGGTAGCCGGAGGCCACCGAGATCACCACCGCGATCAGCAGCGGATGCCGCAGCTGAGCCAGGTAGGGCAGGGCCACCCGCCAGACGGCCAGCGCGATCAGGAACCACAGCGTCCACGAGGGCACCGCGTAGTCGAGCTCGATCGACCCGGCGACGACCGAGTGGATGACCGACCAGGCGGTCTCGAAGATCAGGTACGGCAGCACGAGGTCGGTGATGACGCGGCGCAGCTGCTTCTGGCCCGGCGCATCCGATTTCGCGAAGTAGCCCGCCACGGCCACGAACACCGGCACATGGAAGGCGTAGATGAAGAGGTAGACCCCGTAGGCGGTGTCGGACTCGGCGATCAGTTTGAGCACGGCATGGCCGATCACCACGAGCGTGATCGCCACGAACCGCGCGTTGTCCCAGAGCGGAACGCGCTTGGAGCGGGGGCCCACGGCGACGGGGGTGGCAGGAACGGTCACCTTCAGCACACTACCTTTGTAGCTACGGAAGGGACCGGGGAGGTCCCGGCCGGAGAGGTTCGCTGATGAAGCGCGCGGTAGTCACTGGGGCGAGTTCGGGCATCGGGGCGGCGACGGTACGTCGTCTGCGGCAGCACGGCTGGGACGTGGTGGGCGTGGCCCGCCGCGAGGACCGGCTGCGGGAGCTCGCCGAGGAGACCGGGTGCGAATTCTTCGCCGCCGACCTCACGGTACCCGCCGAGGTCGACGCCCTGCGCGACTACCTCGCCGGCTCCGGCGGCGTCAGCACCCTCGTCAACAACGCCGGCGGTGCCATGGGGCTCGACAGCGTCGAGCACAGCGACGCCGACGACTGGCGCTGGATGTACGAGATCAACGTGCTCGCCGTTCAGCGGGTCACCGCAGCTCTGCTGCCGTTGCTGCGCGCCTCGGTCGAGCCGGGCGGCTCGGCCGACATCCTGATCGTCTCCTCGACCGCGGCGCACTTCTCCTACGAGGGCGGCGGGGGATACAACGCGGCGAAGTTCGCCGTGCACTCGATGGCCGACGTGCTGCGGCTCGAGCTCAGCGGCGAGCCGATCCGGGTGCTCGAGGTGGCGCCGGGGATGGTGAAGACCGAGGAGTTCTCGCTCAACCGCTTCCGCGGCGACCAGGATCGGGCCGACTCGGTCTACGCGAACGTGGCCGACCCGCTGAGCGCCGACGACGTCGCCGCTACCATCGCGATGATGCTGGAGATGCCGGCGCACGTGAGCCTCGACCTCGTGATCGTGAAGCCGGTGGCCCAGTCGTCGGTGTATAAGATCGCCCGCGGAGAGCTCCGGGTCAAGGAGTAGGAGTGGGGGCCGGCGCGAGCTCGACGGTGTCGGCGAACGCGGGCTTCGGTACGAAGAACAGCAGCACCGCCGCCACGAGCGCCCCGCCGGCGCAGATCGACCACACGATCAGGTAGCCGCTGAGGCTCGAGGCGGTGGCCGTGACGGCGGTCGACGCCCCGTGGAAGAGCACCACCGCGAACACCGCCGAGGCGAACGATCCGCCGATGGTCTTGGTGGTGTTCGTGAGGGCGGCCGCGATGCCCGTCTGCCCGATCGGTGCGGCGGCGGCCGCGGCGGCGGGCATCGCGCCCACGAGCGCACCCGAGCCGATGCCCGCGATGCACATGTTCACGAACACCTGCCAGGTCTCCTGGTGGAAGGGCAGGAAGAGGGCGTATCCGGCGGCCACCAGGAAGGTGGCCCCAATGAGGGCCGTGCGCGGACTCAGCCGGCGCGACGCGAGCGGGAACAGCAGGGCGCCCACGATCATCGACAGCAGGTACGCCCCGATCAGGATCGAGCGGCTGGTCGCGCCGAGCCCCAGTCCGTAGCCGTTCACCGGGTCGGTGCCGGCGAAGGTGCTGAGCGGCGCCTGGGCCCCGAGCAGGCTGATGCCCACGAGCCCGGCCGTGAGTTGCACCGGCCACATGCTCGGCTGCCGCAGCACCCTGAGATCGATGGCCGGATCGGCCTGCCGCAGCTCGTAGCGCCCGAACGGGATGAACGACAGCACTCCCACGGCGATCAGCGCCCACACCCACCAGGTGCCTGGGCCGTTCAGGCGCAGGAAGGTGAGGCCGCTCGTGATCAGCAGCAGCCCCAGCGTGAGCAGCGTGAAGCCCAGGATGTCGAGCGTGCGCCCGGGCTGCGGGGTCGACTCCGGTACGCCGAACAGGATGACGAAGAACACCAGCGTCACGGCGATCGCCGGGATCATCAGGGTGAGCGCCACGCTGCCGCCGAGCGCCGTGAACACCAGTCCGCCGGCGAGGGCGCCCACGATCGCGCCGGTCTCCAGCGCCACCACGAGCAGGCCCGCCGCCCGCCTGGTCTGCGAGGCCGCGCGGCCGGTGCGCCGCCCCCGGTCGAAGATCAGGGCCACCTCGAGCGGCAGCCACACCACGTAGAAGCCCTGCAGCGCCCAGGCGAGCAGAAAGCTCGTGAAGTCGCCGGCGAAGGCCAGCCACCAGCTCGCCGCCGCCGTGACCACCGTGGCGATCAGCAGCATCCGCTTGTGGCCGGCCATGTCGCCGAGCTTGGCCAGAACGGGCACCACGATGGCCGAGAGCAGCAGCTGGGCCGCTTCGAACCAGTTGAAGTCGGCGTCGCGGATGCCGAGGTGCTCGACCAGGTCGGGGATGAGCGGTACGTAGTATCCCTGCAGCACACCGCTGGTGAGCTCGACCGCGAAGAGGAAGCCGATCAGGGCGGCGGAGACACCCATCACGCTGCGGGCGGAGGAAGGCGAGGGCGAGACGGCCGCTGTCATGAACGGATGCTATCGGCCGGCTCGGGCGCGCGCGGGGATTCCGGTAGCGTTGCCTGCATGAATCCGGGCGCTGACGACATTTCCACCATCGACGACGGGGCTGAGGCGCCGGTGGCTGAGGCTCCGCCCGAGCGCGAGGTGCTCGGCTGGCTTGAGTTCGGCGACGCCTCCCGGTCGCTCGCCCGCGACATCGTCGCCAGCGGTTTCGAGCCCGACTTCGTGATCGCCATCGCCCGCGGCGGCCTCATCCCGGGCGGGGCCCTGGCCTACGCGCTCGGCGTGAAGACCTGCGGCAGTCTGAACGTGGAGTTCTACTCCGACGTCGAGGAGACCCTCGCCGAGCCCATCATCCTGCCGCCCCTGCTCGACAACGAGCCGCTGATCGGCAAGAACGTGCTGCTGGTGGATGACGTGGCCGACTCCGGCCGCACCCTCGCACTCGTCGTCGAGCTGCTCGAGAAGGTCGACATCACGGTGCGATCGGCCACGCTCTACCTGAAGCCGCGCTCGGTGATCGCGCCCGACTTCCACTGGAAGACCACCGACCGGTGGATCGTCTTCCCCTGGTCGGCCCACCCGCCCGTGGGCGTCGAGCGGTCGACCGAAGCGTGAGCGTGCACCTGGTCGGCGGCGGCTGGCCGATCGACGACGACGGGGCGGTCTACCGGCCGTTCTTCGACGAGATCGCCGCGCACGCCGAGGCGGCCGGCAAGATCGAGGGTGCGCGCCTGGCCATCGTGCTGGTGCGCGACGGCGACGCCCCCGAGAAGTACGCCGAGCTCGTCACCGCCTTCGAGCACCTGGGCAAGATCGAGCCCGTCGCCGTGCTCGCCCCCGAGAACGCGCCGATCGCTCCGACGGCCTTCGCCGAGGTCGACGGGGTGGTGGTGTGGGGCGGCCTCACCCCGGCCTATCGCGAGTCGCTCGCTCCCGCCTTCGTGGAGCTGCGACGCCTGGTGGCCTCCGGCGTGCCCTATCTCGGCTTCTCGGCCGGCGCCGCCATCGTGGCCGAGCGCGCGATCGTGGGTGGCTGGAAGATCGGCGCCGTCGAGATCGGCACCGAAGAGGCCTCCGAAGACCTCGAGCAGCTCACCGTGGTCGACGGCCTGGGCCTGATCGACCTCGCGGTCGACGTGCACGCCGCCCAGTGGGGTTCGGTGTCGCGACTGATCGCCGCCACGGAGGCCGGACTCGTCGACGGCGGGGTGGCCATCGACGAGCACACCGCCCTCATCGTGGGGGAGGGCCCCCTGCGGGTCGTCGGCCGCGGCAGCGTGTGGAAGGTCACCCCCGACTCCGGCAGCGTGCGGGTCTCCACGGCCGGCGCCGACGCGGCGTGACCCCGCCCGACGGCCCGAAGCCCGCCCGCTCCCTGACCGATCTGGCCGCCGAGGGCCGGCTCGATGCGGGCTGGGCCGAGGCTCTGCAGCCGGTGGCCGGCGACATCGCCCGGCTCGGCGACTTCCTGAGGGCCGAGACGGCCGTCGGCCGGCCGTACCTGCCCGCGGGCGAGAACGTTCTGAGGGCCTTCCGCGAGCCCTTCGCCGACGTGCGTGTGCTCATCGTGGGCCAGGATCCGTATCCCACTCCCGGCCATCCGATCGGCCTGTCCTTCGCCGTGGAGCGCCACGTGCGCCCGCTGCCGCGCAGCCTCGCCAACATCTACCGCGAGCTGCGCGACGACCTGGGCCTTGAGCCCGCCGCCCACGGCGACCTCACCTCCTGGACCGGGAGCGGCATCCTGCTGCTCAACCGCGTGCTCACCGTGAGGCCCGGCGAGCCCGGCTCGCATCGCAAGAAGGGGTGGGAGCAGGTCACCGAGCACGCCATCCGCTCGCTCGCCGCGCGCGGCACGCCGCTCGTGGCGCTGCTCTGGGGCCGGGATGCGGCCGGTCTCGCGCCGCTCCTGTCGGGCGTGCCGGTCGTCACCTCCGCGCATCCGAGCCCGCTCTCGGCGTCGCGCGGGTTCTTCGGCTCGAAGCCGTTCAGCCGGGTGAACGCGCTGCTCGAGGAGCAGGGCGCAGAACCCGTCGACTGGACCGTGCGCTGACGCCCGCTGGGTAGGCTGAAGCCCATGTTGGAAGAGGAGTACCAGCCGCGCCGCACGCTCCCTCGCGCACTGCGGCCGGCCACCGCCGAGAAGCCGCCGCTCGAGGTGCCGTTCGTGTACGAGCTGCGGGATGCGGTGGAGACCGATCTGCCCTACATCCGCGAGATCTACAACCACTACGTGGCCAACACGGTGGTGACCTTCGACGAAGACGCCATGACGCTGAAGGAGTGGCGGCACAAGTTCGCCTGGACCCAGAAGCAGAACTACCCCTTCATCGTGGCGGTCTCGCCCACCGGCACCCTGCTCGGTTTCGCCTACGTGTCGGCCTGGAAGCAGAAGGCCGCCTACCGCCGCACGGTGGAGGACTCGATCTACCTCGGGCCCGCCGCCACCGGCAAGGGCCTCGGCACGGTGCTGCTCGGTGAACTGATCGAGCGGTCGAAGAAGGCCGGCATCAAGGAGATGCTCGCGGTGATCGCCGACCAGGGCGCCGAGGCCTCGATCGCGCTGCACGAGCGCTTCGGCTTCAAGGAGGTCGGCCGGCTGGGCCGCGTGGGCTTCAAGTTCGGCCACTGGCTCGGCACCGTGCTGCTGCAGAAGTCGTTGAAGTAGCGGGATGACCGAGATCCACGAGCTCGGGGCCCTGCAGCAGTACCGGCTGCTGCAGCGCGGCGAGCTGGGCGTGCTCGAGGCGGTCGAGCACTACCTCGCGCGCATCGAGCGGCTGAACCCCGAACTCGGAGCCTTCACCACGGTGACGGCTGACGCCGCGCGGGAGCGGGCGCGCGCCCTCGAGGCGTCAGCCGACCGGACGGCCCTGCTCTGGGGCCTCGCGATCGGCGACAAAGACCTGGTGCGCCGGGCCGGTGTGCGCACCACGTTCGGGTCGCGGGCGTTCGAGCAGTTCGTGCCCGAGGAGTCCGACGACCTGGTGACGCAGCTCGACGCCGCCGGAACCGTGAGCCTCGGCAAGACCTCCGCGCCCGAGTTCGGGCTGCCGAGCTACACCGAGAGCCTCGTCGCACCGCCGGCGAGAAACCCCTATGACGTCTCGCTCGGCGCGGGCGGCAGCAGCGGCGGCGCGGCGGTGGCGGTGGCGGCCGGCCTGCTGCCGTTCGCGCCCGGCTCCGATGGCGGCGGCTCCATCCGCATCCCCGCCGCCGCCTGCGGGCTGGTGGGGTTGAAGCCCTCCCGCGGTCTCGTACCGGGCGGCTCGGGGCAGGATGCGCTGGCCGGGCTGCCGGTGGCGGGCCCGATCGCGCGCACGGTGGTCGACGCCGCCCTGCTGCTGGACGGCATGATCGCGCGCCGGGGCGACCGCATCCGGCACACCCACACGCTGCGGCCGCCGGCCTACGACGACGGGCTCTTCCTGGGCGCCGCCGTGCGGGCCGAGGGCCGTTTCCAGATCGGTGTCACCACGAGCACGCCCTGGCAGCACCAGTACGACATCGAGCTCGACCCAGGGGCGACGGATGCGCTGGCTGTCGCCCGCGACGCCCTGGCCGCCCTCGGTCACGGCATCGAGGAGTTCGATCTCGAGCCGGCGCCGGAGTACGGCCCCGCCTTCCGCACCATCTGGCAGGCCGGCGCCTCCACCCTCCCCGTCGACGACACCACGGAGCCGCTGCTCGAACCGCTCACCCGTTGGCTCCGGGCCCGCGGACGCGCCCTGCCCGCCCATCAACTCGTGGCCGCGCTGGCGACCCTCTCGCGCTTCGAACGCTCGGTCATCCGGCAGTTCGACCGTTTCGATGCCGTGCTCACGCCCGCGATGGCACTCACCCCGCGGCCCGTCGGCTGGTACGACCGCGACGACGGCGAGAAGAACTTCGCACAGCAGGTGCTCTACACGCCGTACACGTCGTTCGTGAACGTCGCGGGGCTGCCTGCCATCACGCTGCCGGTGCACCGCACGGCCGAGGGGCTGCCGATGGGGGCCCAGCTGATCGGCCGACCCGGGGGAGAGGCCACGCTGCTCGCGCTCGGGCGGCAGCTCGAGCGGCGCCTGCACTGGGAACGGGTGCATCCGCCGCAGTGGTGAGAGGCCGCACCCGGCACGGCGTGGGATGCACCTGGGAGGTGCGCTGTGAGGTGTGGCAATCCTAAGTAAGGCATGCCTATACTGAAGCCAAATGTATGTGATCGCCTCCGAACCCAGCACCGTCTCCCGAGCGACGGGCCGCGTGCTCATCGCCGGCACCGAAGCCGATCTCGGCGAGATCCGGGCCCTGGTCGCCTCGCTCGGTGAGCGGGCCGCCGGTCAGGTGTTCGTCGAGGTGCCGTCGGCCGCGATGGTCGATCCCATCAGCACGCCCGAGCGGGTCACGGTCACGTGGCTGGTCCGGGATGCGCGAACCGGCGAGATGGGCTCCGGCCTGTCGTGCGCCCCCGGTCAGGCTGTGGGTCGCGCCGTGCACGCCTGGGTGGGCGAGATGTCCACCGGCGACGTCGCCCTCGACGGCGACGACCTGTGCCTGTGGCTCGGCCGCGACGTGCCGAGCGACCGCATCACGGTCTAGTCCTCCGACTCGGCCCGCCGTCGCGGCAGGTAGTTGCCGTCTTCCAGGCCCGCCTCGATCTCGAAGTGGTTGTGCAGCGGATCGCGTCCGGCCAGCGCGTAGAGCAGCGGGAACATCATCCCGTACTGCTTCCACTGCTGCCGGTGCACCGCCTCGTGCCGCAGCACGTGCGCGGCGTCGTTGTCGCGCGTGAGGTACACCCCGCCCACGCAGGTGCCGCCGCGCTTGAAGGCCCAGCTCGGCAGGCCCGTGCACACGAACAGCCCGTCGACGCGGCGCACCCGGCCCGTGCTGAGCAGGGTGCCGGCCACCAGGGCCACCGAGGTGGCGTAGAGGTAGCCGGCGCGGGCCAGCGGCGGGTAGTAAAGGGTGCTGCGCAGCCGCTCGAGGCGGCTGGTTCGCTCTGCGCGGTTCGCGCCGGTTCTCACGTCGCTCATGCGCTCTGCCGACCGTAGGTCTCGAGCAGGCGCAACCACACCTCGCTGATGGTGGGGTAGGAGGGCACCGCGTGCCACAGCCTCGACAGGGGAACCTGGCCCACCACGGCCACGGTGGCGGAGTGCAGCAGCTCCTGCACGTCGGGCCCCACGAAGGTGACCCCGAGCACCACCTGCCTGTCTTCGTCGACCACCATGCGGGCGGTGCCGGTGTACCCGTCGGTGTGCACGCTCGCCCCCGCCACGCTGCCGATCTCGTAGTCGACGGCCGTGATGCGGTAGCCCGCCTTCTCGGCGGCGGCCGCGGTGAGTCCCACGGAGGCCACGGCCGGGTCGGTGAAGGTCACCTGCGGAACCGCTTCGTGGTCGGCGGTGGCCACATGGCGCCCCCAGGCCTCGGTGTGCAGCTGGGCGCCCGTGGCTCGCGCCACGATCACGTCGCCGGCCGCCCTGGCCTGGTACTTGCCCTGGTGGGTCAGCAGCACGCGGTGGTTCACGTCGCCGACCGCGTAGAGCCACTCCCCGTCCAGCGGGGTGCCGTCGGAGCCGAGCACCAGCAGGGTGTCGTCGGTGTCGAGCCACTCGTCGGGCGTGAGGCCGATCGCCTCGAGGCCGAGGTCTCCCGTGCGGGGCAGGCGCCCGGTGGCCACCAGGATCTCCTCCGACTCGATCACGTCGCCGTCGCCGAGGGTGGTGCGCACCAGGCCGTCGACGCCGCGCTCCACCCGCTCGGGCGAGCCGCCCAGCCGGATGTCGACGCCGAGCTCCTTCAGCGCATCCGACACCAGTTCGCCGGCGAACGGCTCCTGGCCCGCCAGCAGCGAGCCGCGCACCAGCAGGGTCACGGCGGAGCCGAGCGAGGCGTAGGCGGTGGCCATCTCGGCCGCCACCACCCCGCCGCCGACGATGGCCAGGCGCGGTGGGATGCTCTGGGCGCTGGTGGCTTCGCGGCTCGTCCATGGCTTCACGTCGGCCAGACCCGGGATGTCGGGCAGCAGCGCGACGGAGCCGGTCGCGACGGCCACCGCGTGACGGGCGCGCAGCGGGGTGGCGTCGCCGTCGACCGAGCGCACCACGAGCTCCTTCACTCCCGTGAACACGGCGTGACCGCGCACGAGGTCGATGCCGGCTCCCGACACCCACTGCACCTGGCCGCTGTCGTTCCAGTCGCTGGTGAAGGAGTTGCGCCGCTGCAGCACCGCTGCTGCGTCGATCGCTCCCGTCACGGCCTGCTTCGCCCCACCGACCGCCTGCGCGGCGCGCACCACCTCGCCGGCGCGCAGCAGTGCCTTCGATGGCATGCACGCCCAGTAGGAGCACTCGCCGCCCACCAGCTCGGCCTCGACGAGGGCCACCGAGAGGCCGCCCTGCACGGCGCGGTCGGCCACGTTCTCGCCCACCGCACCGGCTCCGATGACGATGAGGTCGTATTCCTTGGTCATTGCTGCTCCTGGTGCTCGAAGTGCGGGGTGGTCGAAGTGCGGGGTGGTCGTGCTGCGGGCTGGGGGAGGTCGGGCCGGCGGGCGGCCCGGGTCAGCGCACGAGGGCCGAGACGATGCGCAGGATGGCGGGCAGGTCGTCGACCGCGGCATCCGGACTGGCGGGGGCGAACTCGGTGATGCCGGCACCCACGAGGGGGAACGCCTCCCGAACCGCGCGGATGGCCGCCACGAGGGTGGGCACCGACACGCCGAACGGCTCGGGGAACGCGACCCCGGTGATCTCGCTCGGATCGAGCACGTCGAGGTCGACGTGCAGATACACCTCGGTGACCCCGGAGTCGCGGAGGGCTGCCACCAGCGCCGTCGGGTCGTCGAGACCGGCCGGGTCGAGCATCCGGATGCCGGCCTCGGCGATGTAGTCGGCCTCGGCGTCGTCCAGCGAGCGGGTGCCCGCGAGCACCAGCTGCGTGGGGTCGAGCGCCGCCTCACGGGCGAGCTCGGAGGGCCCGCCGCCGAGGAGCGCGCGCAGCACCATGCCGTGGAAGGCGCCCGACGGCGACGTCTCCGTTGTGTTCAGGTCGGCGTGGGCGTCGAACCAGACCACCCCGAGGCGCGCCCCGGCGGCCCGGCCGGGGCGCGACGCGGCGTGCCTGACCCCGGCGAAGTCCACTCCGCAATCGCCGCCGATGATCACCGGGATGCCGGTGACGTCGGCCAGCACGGCCTCGGTGGCTTCGGCCACGGTGAGCACCGAGGTGAAGCGATGCACCCCGGTGTCGAGCGAATCGCCGGCGCCGGCGGGTACCTCGACCACTCGGGTGGCGGCGGCGGGCAGGTCTCCCCGCACCGCCTCCGCCCCGTCGATCAGCCGCATCGCACGGCTCGAGCCGGAGCCCTGCCACGCCGGGACGACCACGAAGGTCGCACTCATCGGGATGGCCGAACCTACTCGCCGCTCGTGACGGCGGGAGCGCCGGAGCCGGAGCCCGCCTTCAGAGCGGCCAGCCGCGCCTCGACCTCGGTGAGTTCACCGAGGTCGTCGAGGCTCTCGAACTGGGCGTCGACACTGGAGGCGTTGAGCTCCTCCTGGCCGCGCACCCGCGCCTCTTCGCGGCGGATCTTCTCCTCGAAACGGCCGAGGTCGGAGGTGGGGTCGAGCACGTCGATGTTCTTCAGGGCGGCCTGCACCTGGCTCTGGGCCTCGGCGGTCTTGGCTCGGGCCACGAGGTTGTCGCGCTTGGTCTTGAGCTGACCGAGCTTCTCCTTCATGGCCGTCAGGCCCGCCTTGAGCTTCTCGACCGACTCGGTCTGGCTGGCGATCGAGGGCTCCGCATCCTTCGCCTCGTTCTCCGACTGCAGCTGACGGGTGAGGGCAACCTTGGCCAGCGCGTCGAACTTGTCGGCGTCGGCCGCGTTGCCGGCCGAGCGGAACTGATCGGCCTTCTGGCTCGCCGCCAGCGCCTTGCGACCCCAGTCGGAGGCCGCGGCCACGTCTTCGCGGTGGTCGTCCTCGAGCAGGCGCAGGTTGCCGATGGTCTGCGCGATGGCGCTCTCGGCGTCGGCGATGTTCGAGGTGTAGTCGCGCACGAGCTGATCGATCATCAGCTGCGGGTCTTCGGCCTGGTCGATCAGGTTGTTGATGTTCGCCTTCGCGAGCTGCGCGATGCGACCGAAAATCGACTGCTTTGCCATCGTGTCTCCTTCTTGTGCTGCCTGTGGGTGTCTGGTGGTGCTGAGTCTCGTTGGTCCGTGTCGGATGTCGTGACGGTCAGAAGCGCCCGCCGCCGCCACGCCGGCCCCCGCCGCCGAAGCTGCCGCCGCTGGATCGTCGGCCGCCGCCGCCGAAACCGCCCCCGAAGCTTCCTCCGCCGCCCCGTGACGAGCCGCCGAACCCGCCGCGGTATGACGATCCGCCGCCCCCGCCCCCGCCCCCGCCCATGCCGCCGATGATGCCGCCCAGAAGACCTCCCGAGAAGCTGTCGTCGCTGGAGTACCGGCCCGAACCGCTGCTGCTGCCCCAGCTGCTCTCGTCCGACTGGGCCCACGACACGTCCTGCCGCGCCGACGCGGAGGCGCGCGCGGCGAGCTCCGTGGCGCTGGTGGCTTCGCGGAGCGCCCCCTCCGCGTCGCTCACCGCGAGGGCGTGCGCCTGGTCGAGATGACGCTGAGCCTCGGAGAGCCGGGTGCGTGCATCCGCCCCCACCGCGCCACGACGGGTGTCGAGGAAGCGCTGGGTCGAGGCCACCTCGCTCTCGGCGGTCGCGATGGCGCGGTCGCGTTGGGCGGCGAGCCGTTCGAGGCGCTGCTGCTCCGATCTGACGGCAGCGAGGGCGTCGTCCAGTGGCGTGTCGGCTCGTTCCAGGGCCAGTCGCGCGTTCAGCGGATCGCGGGCCCCGATCGAGCGGGCCCGCTGGAGTTCCACGGTGAGTGCGGCCGACAGGCCCGCGATTCCGGTGCCGGGCGACTGGGTTTCCAGCTGGGCGGCGGCGGCGAGGTCGGCCTCGGCGTCGGCCACTGCGGCAGCCAGCCCCGCGGTGGCCTCGCCGAGATCCTTCTCGAGCGTGACCACGGCCAGCCCGATGGTGCGAACCTGGGCCGAGGCCTGGCGGGCAGCCCGGATGTGCACGGCCGCCTCGCCGGTGCGCGACGCCGTGATGGCAGCCTCGGCCTCGGAGAGCTCGGCCTCGGCGAAGGCCCGGAGCTTCTCGATCTGCTCGGCGCTGCCGGCCACCGTGGTGAGGGCCGGGGCGTCGTACGACGCGGCGAGGGCAGTGAGGCGCTCCCGAACCTCGGCCGGAGCGGTCTCGGAGTCGGCGAGCTCCTTCCGGGCCTCGGCCAGTGCGGGAGCCGGGTCGCGCTCCACGTCGCGGAGGGCGTCGAACGCTTCCGCCTCGGCGTCGAGCCGCGCGTCGGCCTTCTCGCAGATCTCGATGATCTCCAGCGACCAGGCCCGGCGCTGCTCGTCGGTGTCGGGAACGGCGTCGTCGAGCTTCTGCTTGATCGTGAAGGCGCGGGAGAGCTCGCTCTTCACCTCAGCCAGCGCGGTCTGGAAGGGGGCAGCGGCATCTCCGAACTGCGCCACGGCGAACCCGAGCTCCTCGGTGCTGGACGTGACCGCGTCGTCGAGCTCCACGAGAACGGCGCCCACCTTCTGGTCGAGCTCCTTCTGGCTGGGGCCGCTGGCCTCCACCTGCGCGGTCTCGCTCGCGTCGAGGCGGCGACGGCGACGGATGATCACGGCGATCACGAGCGCCCCCACGATCACGATGATCACGACCGCCACCACCCAGACCAGTCCGCCCAGCCCGCTCGCGGCGTTGTCGCCCGACGAGCTCCCGCCCGCCGATCCGCCGTCGAGTTCGCGCGCGATGCCCTCGGCGGCTCCGACCGCCGCGCCCGCCCAGTCGCTCGAGCGCAGACTGGGCACGATGTCGTCGGTCTCGATCGTGGACAGCTGACCGTCGCTCAGCGAGAAGCCCGACGCCACCGAGAGCTGGTAGAGCCGATCGTCGACCGCCACGGCCAGCAGCACGTCGTTGGTGCCCAGCTGGTTCAGCTCGGCGGTCTCGCTGGCCCACTGCTGCCGGTCGCTGGGATTCTCGAACCGGTCGGTGTAGACGACGAAGAGGTTCACGCCCTGCTCCGTGGCGAGGGTGTCGACCGCCTGCTGCACCTCGGCGGCCGAGCTGCCGAGCACGCCGGCGTCGTCGACCACGTAGCGGCCGTCGAGCGACACCGGGTCTCCGGCAAGCGCGGCGGTCGCCGGCAGGCCCACGAGAGCCGCCGTGAGGGCGAACAGCGCGGCGATGACGGCCGGGCGTCGATGCCGGAGGGCCGGGGAGCTGGCTCGGTGCGGAGGTCTCATTGCCTGAAGTCTAGGAGGGGCGCACCGCGCGCGCCACGAATCCGTGCGGGCTCCGAGGGATTTGCGGCAGCCTCGCGGGAGTGCGGGGGCGGCCGCGAATGTTGCGCCGGATGACGGCGGCGGATGCGAGGGCGGTGCGGGCTCGTCAGGATGGACGACATGGTCTCCGCCCCCCGCCTCAGCGTCGTCGTCGTGACGACCGAGCGACCGCACGCACCGGAGTACCACGCGTACTCGCGGCTGCTCACGGCCCGGGCGGTCGAGGCCTCGCTGGCGGCAGGCTGGCAGGTCGACCTGGTGGCCGCCGGAGACCAGGCTGTGGCGTCGACCCTGGCCCGCACCGACGGTGCCGAGGCGGTCGTCATCCTCGGCGGGGAGGACATCGCGCCCGAGTACTACGGGGCCTCTCGCGGCTACCGCGCCGAGGGCCGCCACGTGGAGCGTGCCGACGACGCGCAGATCGCCCTGGTGCAGCGCTCCCTCGGGCGGGGAACCCCGCTCCTGGGCATCTGCCGCGGCCACCAGATCGTGAACGTCGCCCTCGGCGGCACGCTCGTGCAGGATCTCGGCGAGGGTTCGGCGCACCGCCGTGACGGCGAGCCGATCGAGCGGGTCATGTCGACGCACGACGTCGCGCTCGTGGGCGGCACCGCCGTGGCCGATCGGCTGATCGGAGACCTCGGTTCCGTGATCGCCACGCAGAGCGCCCACCACCAGGCCGTCGACCGATTGGGCGAGGGGCTGGCGGTCGCGGCCACCGCGGTCGACGGGCTGATCGAAGCCGTGGCGCACCGCTCGGCGCCCATCCTCGGCGTGCAGTGGCACCCGGAGGATCCGGGGGCCGTTCGCGGCCAGTTCGCGGCTCTGCTGGGCGCGGTCACGGCCCCGGCCCTCGCCGTCGCCGCCTGAGCGCTCCTGGTTCTGCGGGCCGGGACTCCGGCTGTGCCCGGCCGGCCGGCTGCTGCTGGAGGGCGCGACTATAAGGCCGCTGCCGCACATCCCGCTGTCACATTCTGCGGCGTGTTGCTAATGTGATGGATGTTATTGATGTTGCGTATGTGACTGGAGTGATCCAGGAGCCCGCATCCCGACCATCAGAGGGCCTTTCATGCCGCACGCTCCGTCACCCGTCCGCCGCCGACGGCTGTCCGCTGCCACGGCGCTCGCGACCGCCGTCGCCCTGGCCACCACGCTGATGGTCACCTCGCCGGCGGCCGCCACCGACTACCCCTCGTGGGACGACGTCGTCGCCGCCCGGGCGAGCCAGAGCGCCACCGAGAGCCAGATCTCCACCCTGCAGGGCCTGATCGCCGGGTTGCAGGCCGACGTCGATGCGGCGACCGCGGTGGCCGACCAGGCGTGGGCCGCCGACCGCACCGCCCAGGAGGCACTGGCCGACGGCACGCAGAAGGCCGACGCCCTGAAGGCCCAGGCCGAGCAGGCCGCGGCATCGGCCGAGCAGTCGAAGAAGCGGGCGGCCGCTCTCGCCGCCCAGTTCGCGCGGAGCGCCGGCAACGACCTCACCTCGCAGCTGGCCGTCGCCGGCGCGGGCAGCGACGACCTGCTCTACCAGCTGGGCGCGATGTCGAAGCTCTCCGAGACCTCGCAGCACGTGTTCGCCGCGGCGAAGCAGGACCAGAACACCGCCACCTCGCTGGCCGGTCAGGCCGAGGTCGCCCAGAGCGAGCTCGCGAAGCTCGCCGAGGCCGCTCAGGCCTCGCTGTCGTCGGCGGTCGATGCGCAGAAGACCGTGCAGGGTGCGCTGCTCGAGCAGGAGAGCCATCAGTCCTCGCTCGAGGTGCAGCTCGCGGCGCTGCAGCAGAACAGTGACATGACCGAGGCCCAGTACAACGAGGGCGTGCGGGTCGAGACCGAGCGCCGCGTCGCCGCCGAGCAGGCCGCTGCTGCCGCGGCCGCCGCGGAGCAGGCTGCCCGCGATGCGGCTGCGGCCGCGGGCTCGGGGTCGTCGGACGATTCCGGTTCGGGCGATTCGGGCTCCGACGGCGGTTCGTCGTCAGACAGCGGAGAGTCGTCTGGCGGAGGGTCGTCAGGCGGCGGCATCGCGGTCAGCCCGCCGGCCCAGTCGTACAGCGGTGACGCCGTGGTGGCGTACGCCGAGCAGTTCGTGGGCGTGGTGCCCTATGGCTACGGCGCCGACCCCAACGACTCCTTCGGCTGCGACGGCCTCACGCAGTATGTGTACGGGCAGTTCGGTATCTCGCTGCCCCGTCTGGTGAGCCGTCAGGCGGCGATGGGGGTGCGGGTCTCCGCCCAGGATGCGCAGGCCGGCGACCTGGTGGTGTGGCCGGGTGCGCACATCGGCATCTACGACGGCCAGGGCGGTGTCATCCACTCGCCCGACTGGGGACGCTACGTCACCCACGCCACCGGGCTCTGGGGCAGCTACTACTTCGTGCGCCTGGTCTGATCGTCGGTGCCGGCGTGATCAGCTCGTCGGCGCCGGGGTGACCGACTCGACGCTGCCGTCGGAGGCGAGCACCACGTGCTCGAGCCCGCGCGTGCGGGCCCAGAGGCGGCCCTCGGCGATGGCCTGGCTGCGCACGACGTGACTCGACAGATCGGTCGCTTCGCCGCGCATCCGGTTGTGCCACATGTTGCGGCGTCGGTACGTCTCGACGGCATCCATGCCCGAACAGTACCGCTCGCCCCTCGCCCCCGACACCACCACCTTCGGGGGATACCCCGCCCCACGAACGCAAGCGCGGGCGGCCCCCGAATGCACAGCGCGGATGGCCCCTTTGAAGGGCGGCGACCCTAGAACACAAAGCCCAGGTGGCCCCCTGAAAGGGCGGTTGCCCTAGAACGCAACGGCGGTTGCGCCGCAGAGGCGGCGGCGCAACGAAAAAAATTGCCAGTGCCCCCAGTAGGATTTGAACCTACGGCCTTCTGCTCCGGAGGCAGACGCTCTATCCCCTGAGCTATGGGGGCCCGGGGTGCGTCAACAAGGTTAGCAGGCTGCGACGACGGCGTTCGCACCATCACTTCGTCGTGTGAGGATCAGACCATGCAGCGTTCCGTCTTCGCGGCCATCGATTCCACCATCGACCGGCCCACCACCGTCGTGTTCTCCATCGCCGCCGCCGAGGGCGCGTCGCTCGTGAGCGAGTCGGTCGAGTACCGTCTCGACGGCGCCCCGGTCGACTTCGAGACCGTGCTGGATCAGCACGGCACGCGCCTGCACGTGTTCGACGTGTCGGCCGGCAGTTTCTCGGCCCGCTACGAGGCCGTGGTCGAGGGCCGGTCGGTGCCGGCGCCGGTCGAGACCGTCGACCTCATCCGGTACCTGCGGCCGAGTCGCTACTGCGAGAGCGACACCCTGCTGCCCACGGCGCAGGGGGAGTTCCGGGGCCTGGAGGGTCGTGACCTGCTCGCGGCGGTGAGTTCCTGGGTGGGCGCCGAGCTCCGCTACGTGCCGGGTTCCAGCGCGCCCACCGACGGGGCCGTGCAGACGCTGCTGCTGCGTCAGGGCGTCTGCCGCGATTACGCGCACCTCGTGATCGCCCTGCTGCGCGCGCTCGACGTCCCGGCCCGCCTGGTGTCGGTCTATGCGCCCGGGCTCTCGCCGATGGATTTCCACGCGGTGGCCGAGGCCTACGTCGACGACGCCTGGCAGGTGGTCGACGCCACCACTCTGGCGCCGCGCGACTCGCTGCTGCGTATCGCGACCGGTCGCGACGCCTCCGACACCGCCTTCCTCACCAACCACGGGGGCTTCCTGCGCCTGGATCGCCTCGAGGTGGGCGCCGTGGTCGACGTGCTGCCGAACGACGACATCGACCGGCTCGTGCAGCTCGGCTGATCCCGCTGCCGGGCGCCGGGCCCGGCCTCTGGCGGGGCGTCGGGCGGCGCGGGCGTAGAATCGTTCGCCGTGACTCCTGAAGCCCTCGCCGCCGCTCTCTTCGCCATCGTGAGCGACCGTCTCGCCGCCGTGCCCGACGTGTCGATCACCGAGTCGGATGCCGCGCTCGAGCGCCCCCGCAACCGCGATCACGGCGACTGGGCTTCGAACATCGCGATGAAGCTCGCGAAGCGTCTCGGCACCAACCCGCGCGACTTCGCGTTGGAGTTGGCTCCGCTGATCCAGCGCATCGACGGCGTCTCGAGCGTCGACGTGGCCGGCCCCGGCTTCATCAACATCACGTTGGACACCGCGGCGGCCGGTGAGATCGCCCGCTCCATCGTCGACGCCGGCGAGGCGTTCGGCCGTAACGAGGTGCTCGCCGGGCACGTGATCAACATGGAGTTCGTCTCGGCCAACCCCACCGGCCCGCTGCACATCGGGCACACCCGGTGGGCCGCTCTCGGCGACTCGATCGCGCGGGTGCTCCGCGCATCCGGGGCCGAGGTCACCACCGAGTACTACATCAACGACGCCGGCAGCCAGATGGACACCTTCGGCCTCTCGGTGCTGGCCGCCGCGAAGGGCGAGCCCACGCCCGAGAAGGGCTACCCGGGCGCCTACATCCAGACCCTGGCCCAGCGCGTGCTCGAGGCCGTGCCCGACCTGCTCGCCAAGCCGGAGGACGAGGCGCTGGGCCTTGCCCGCGACCTCGCCTACGAGTACCAGCTCGCCGAGATCAAGCAGTCGCTGGAGAACTTCCACGTGCACTTCGACGTGTTCTTCTCCGAGCGCACGCTGCATGCCCCGGATGCCGCTTCCGGCCTCACCGCCATCGACGACGCCGAGGCGCGGCTGCGCGCCGAGGGCCACGTCTTCGAGGCCGACGACGCCGTGTGGGTGCGCACCACCGACTTCGGCGACGACAAAGACCGCGTGCTCACCCGGGGCAACGGCGTGGTGACGTACTTCGCGGCCGATGCGGCCTACTACCTCAGCAAGAAGGATCGCGGTTTCGGGGAGAAGATCTACCTGCTGGGAGCCGACCACCACGGCTACGTGGGGCGCCTGAAGGCCCTCGCCGCCGCGGCCGGCGACGACCCCGACACGCTCACGGTGCTGATCGGTCAGCTGGTGAACCTCAACGGCGCGAAGCTGTCCAAGCGTGCCGGCAACATCATCGAGCTCGACGACCTGCTCGCCTGGCTCGGTGCCGATGCGCTGCGCTACTGGCTGGGGCGCTACCCGGCCGACTCGCCGCTCTCGCTCGAGGGCGAGAAGCTGCGTTCACGCACCAACGACAACCCCGTCTTCTACGTGCAGTACGCCCACGCCCGCACCCGCTCGGTGGCGCGCAACGCGGCCGAGGCCGGCGTGACCCGCGCCGACTTCGAGCCGGGGCTGCTCGTGCACCCCACCGAGACGGCGCTGCTCGGCGCGCTGCAGGAGTTCCCGCGGGTGGTCGCCCACGCGGCCGAGCTCCGCGAGCCGCACCGCGTGGCCCGCTACCTCGAAGAGCTGGCCGGGTACTATCACCGCTGGTACGACGCCTGCCGCGTGCTGCCGTTCGGCGACGAGGCGATCGCGCCGGTGCACGGAACCCGGCTGTGGCTGAACGACGCCACCGGCCAGGTCATCCGCAACGGCCTCGACCTGCTCGGCGTCTCGGCCCCCGACCGCATGTAGCTCCCGGTGGCGGGCGGGACCGGGCAGGATGGGGGCATGAGCACCCAGGCTTACGACACCGTGCCCGCTGCCGAGCCGCGGCGGCGGCGCTGGGTGTGGTGGCTCGTCGGCATCGTGGTGGTGCTCGCGGTGCTGGTGGTGGTGGCCGACGTGGCGCTCCGCGCCTACGCCCAGGGCCAGGCGGAGTCGCAGATCGAGCAGCAGCTGCCCGACAACGTCGAGGGCGACGTCGCGGTGTCGATCGGTGGTTTCTCGTTCCTCGCCCAGGTGCTCGGCGGGTCGCTCGACGAGGTCACCCTCGACGCGCCGTCGCTGACGGTGCAGGGAGTGCCGATCGCGGCGCACGTGGTGGCGACCGGGGTGCCCACCGATCTCACGAAGCCGGTGGGCGACATCCGGGCCCAGGTGACGCTCGACCAGGACGCGGTCGACTCCGTGATCACGCTGCCCGGCGACGCGACCCTCGCGCTCGGCGACGGCGACGTGTCGTACGAGGGCAGCCTGGAACTGTTCGGGGTGCCGATCGGCTACCGCGTCACCGGTGAGGTGACGGCCTCCGGCACCGACGTGGTCATCCAGCCCCAGGGCGCCGAGCTCACCCAGGGCGGCAGCACCCTCGACCTCGGTGGAGCCCTGCAGGGTGTGGCGAGCGATCCCATCACGGTGTGCGTCGCGCAGTACCTCCCGCAGGGTGTCTCGGTGCAGTCGTTCGACGTCGCACCGCAGCAGGCCACGGTGGTGCTCACCGCGAGCGACTTCGTGGTGGGCGAGGACAGCCTCCGCACGCTCGGCACCTGCCCGTAGCCGGCGCGCACCGGCCCGCGCGGCCCGACGCCGCCACCCGCTAGGATCGTGTGCACGTGCGGGTGTGCATGCCCCGCCGACGGCTTCAGGGACCAAGCCAGGTCCGCTCGCCCCCTGTCCCGCTCCGCGGCAGCCGCCACGACCGACGCCGGGCCATCCGGCCGCGGCAGTCGATCCTCCAGCACAAAGGGATCCACCCATGACCGTCAGCCCCATCGCCCCCGCGTGGCTGGGCCTCCCGGCCGATGCCAACGCCCTCGACCCGGCTGTCTGGTCGCAGAACGCGCGCCGGGCAGCCTCGGGCGAGATCGAGTTCGCCGGCATCCCCGCCTCGGCACTCGCCGGCCGTTTCGGCACCCCGCTCTACGTCGTCGACGAAGCGGATGCCCGTTCCCGCGCCCGCGGCATCCGCGACGCCTTCTCCGCCGAGGCCGCCGCGGCCGGCAGCACCGCCACCGTGTACTACGCGGCGAAGGCGCTGCTCACCATCGAGGTGGCGCGCTGGATGGCCGAGGAGGGCCTCTGGATCGACGTGTGCTCCGGCGGTGAGCTCGCGGTGGCCCTCGCGGCGGGCGTCGACGCCGGCCGGCTGGGCCTGCACGGCAACAACAAGTCGGTGGCCGAGATCGACCGGGCCGTCGCGGCCGGCATCGGTGTGATCGTGATCGACAGCGCGATCGAGATCGAGCGCGTGGCCGAGGCCGCCGCCCGGCACGACCGCGTGCAGCCGGTGCGCCTGCGCGTGAACAGCGGCGTGCACGCGCACACCCACGACTTCCTGGCCACCGCCCACGAAGACCAGAAGTTCGGCGTGCGGCTCGACCAGGCCGCCGAGTACACCGCCGCCATCCGCTCGCACGACTCCCTGCGCTTCCTCGGCCTGCACTGCCACATCGGCTCGCAGATCTTCGGCTCCGACGGGTTCGCCGAGTCGGCGGCCCGGCTGCTCGAGGTGCACGCCCAGCTGCTGGCGCAGGGAGAGGTGCCCGGCCTCAACCTCGGCGGCGGCTTCGGCATCGCCTACACCTCGGCCGACGACCCCACCCCCGTGGCCGAGCTCGCGGCGGCCATCGTGGGCTCGGTGGCCCGGGAGTGCGCGCGCCTGGGCATCCCGGTGCCCGCCCTGGCCTTCGAGCCCGGCCGCTCGGTCGTGGGCCCGGCCGGAGCCACCCTCTACGAGGTGGGCACGATCAAAGACGTGCTGGTCACGGTTCCCGACGAGCCGGGCACCGGCGGCTCGGGCGCCGACGAGGTGGTGCGCCGCTACGTGAGCGTCGACGGCGGCATGAGCGACAACGCGCGCACGGCCCTCTACGGCGCCGACTACTCGGTGCGCATCGCGAGCCGGTCGACGGATGCGGACCCCGCCCTCGTCCGCGTCGCCGGCAAGCACTGCGAGAGCGGCGACATCGTGGTGAACGCCGACTACCTGCCCGGCGACGTGCGGCCAGGAGACCTGGTGGCCGTTCCGGCCACGGGCGCCTACTGCTTCTCGCTCTCGAGCAACTACAACTACCTCACGCGCCCGGCCATGGTGGCCGTGGCCGACGGCGAGGCCCGCCTGCTCGTCCGTCGCGAGACCGAGCACGACCTGCTGGCGCGCGACGCCGCCTACTCCGGAGACGCCCGATGATCGAATACCGCAACCTCCGCATCGCGCTCCTCGGCGCCGGTTCCGTCGGATCACAGGTGGCCCGGCTGCTGCTCGAGCACGGCGACGAGCTGGCCGCGCGGGTGGGCGCCGGGCTCGAGCTCGTGGGCGTGGCCGTGCGCGACGTCGATGCGAAGCGGGATGTCGACATCCCGCGGGAGCTCCTCACCACCGACGCCCACACCCTCATCCAGTCGGCCGACGTCGTGATCGAGTTGATGGGCGGCATCGAGCCGGCCCGCGAGTACATCCTCGCCGCCATTAACTCCGGCGCCGACGTGGTGACGGGCAACAAGGCCCTGCTGGCCACGCACGGCCCCGAGCTGTTCGCGGCGGCGGAGCAGGTGGGCGCGCAGCTCTACTACGAGGCGGCGGCGGGCGGCGCCATCCCGATCATCAGGCCGCTGCGCGACTCGCTCGCGGGCGACCGGGTGCGCCGCGTGATGGGCATCGTGAACGGCACCACCAACTTCATCCTCGACCGGATGGACGTGCAGGGCGACAGCTTCGAGAACGCCCTGGCCGTGGCCACCGAGCTCGGCTACGCCGAAGCCGACCCCACCGCCGACGTGGAGGGCTACGACGCGGCCCAGAAGGCGGCCATCCTCGCCAGCCTCGCCTTCCACACCGCCGTTCCGGTGGAGTCCGTGCACCGCGAAGGCATGACGACGGTCACCGCCGCGCAGGTGGTCGCGGCCGAGAAGGCCGGATTCGTGGTGAAGCTGCTCGCCATCTGCGAGCGGCTGACCGACCCCGAGACCGGGGTGGAGGGCGTCGTCGCCCGTGTGCATCCCGCGTTGATCAGCCGGCGTCATCCGCTCGCCGCCGTGCACGACGCCAAGAACGCCGTGTTCGTGCAGGCGGAGGCCGCCGGCGACCTGATGTTCTACGGGGCCGGCGCCGGCGGAACCGAGACCGCCTCGGCGGTGCTCGGCGACCTGGTGTCGGCCGCGCGCCGCCACGTGGCCGGCGGCCCGGGCGTGGGGGAGTCGGTGCACGCGAACCTGCCCGTGTTCGGCATCGGCTCGGTCACCACGCGCTACCAGCTCACCCTCGTCGTCACCGACAAGCCGGGTGTGCTGGCCCAGATCGCCGGCCTGTTCAGCGAGCACGGCGTCTCGGTCGAGGCGTTGCAGCAGACCGTGGCCAGTGCCGCGGCGGGCCGGTCGGGCGATCAGCCGCTCACCGCTACCCTTGTGATCATCACGCACGAAGCCACCGAGGCCGCCCTGGCTGCCACCGTGGCCGCTGTCTCGGCCCACGACGCCGTCGTTCGGGTCGAGTCAGTGCTACGAGTTGAAGGAGACACGCCCTAGTGGCCGACAGCACCCCCCGCATCCCGTCCCGCGGTATCGAGTCACGGCAGTGGCGCGGAGTTCTCCACGAGTACGCCGACCGGCTCGGCATCACCGAGGCGACCCCCGTGGTCACGCTCGGCGAGGGCGGCACGCCGCTCATCCCGGCCCCGGCCCTGTCCGCTCGCACCGGCGCGAAGGTGTACATCAAGTACGAGGGCATGAACCCCACGGGCTCCTTCAAAGACCGCGGCATGACCATGGCCATCTCCAAGGCCGTCGAGCACGGCGCCAAGGCCGTCATCTGCGCCTCGACCGGCAACACCTCGGCCTCGGCGGCCGCCTACGCCACGCACGCCGGCATCACCGCCGCCGTGCTCGTGCCCGAGGGCAAGATCGCGCTCGGCAAGCTCAGCCAGGCCATCGCCCACAACGCCCAGCTCATCCAGGTGCAGGGCAACTTCGACGACTGCCTCGACCTCGCGCGCGACCTCTCGGCGAACTACCCCGTGCACCTGGTGAACTCGGTCAACCCCGACCGCATCGCCGGCCAGAAGACGGCGGCCTACGAGGTGGTCGAGGTGCTGCAGGATGCGCCCGACTTCCACCTGCTGCCGGTGGGCAACGCGGGCAACTACACCGCCTACTCCCGCGGCTACACCGAGGAGCTCGAGCGCGGCGTCACCACCAGGCTGCCGCGGATGTTCGGGTTCCAGGCCGCCGGCAGCGCGCCGATCGTGCTGGGCGAGATCGTCAAGCACCCCGACACCATCGCCAGTGCCATCCGCATCGGCAACCCGGCGTCGTGGGAGCTCGCGATCGCCGCCCGCGAGGCCACCGACGGCTACTTCGGCGCCATCTCCGACGACGACATCCTCACGGCGCACCGGCTGCTCTCGGCCGAGGTGGGCGTGTTCGTGGAGCCCGCCTCCGCGATCGGTGTGGCCGGTCTGCTGGAGCGCTCGGAGGCGGGCGTCATCCCCGCCGGCGCCACCGTCGTGATCACCGTCACCGGTCACGGCCTGAAAGACCCGCAGTGGGCGCTCCGCACCGCCGACGGCGGAGAGGTGAAGCCCACCGTGGTGCCCGTCGACGCCGCCGAGGTGGCCGGGGTGCTCGGGCTCGTCAAGGCCGCCCAGTGACCGCGATCGCGCCCGAGCTGCCCCCGGTGGGCCGCCGCGCCACCGTGCGCGTTCCGGCCACCACGGCGAACCTCGGCCCCGGTTTCGACACGCTCGGCCTCGCGCTCGCCCTCTACGACGAGCTGACCGTCACCGTGCGCCCCGAGACGGGCGTGTACGTCGACGTGCACGGTGTGGGCGCCGGCGAGGTGCCGACGGACGAGTCGAACCTCGTGGTGCGGGCGATCGCGCACACGTTCGCGGCCTTCGGGCTCGCGCTGCCGAACCTCCACCTCGAGGCGCACAACGTCATCCCGCACGGGCGGGGGCTCGGCTCCTCGGGTGCGGCGATCGTCTCGGGCATCATGGCCGCGAAGGGCCTGCTCGAGGGAACCGTCGAGATCGACGCCGCGAAGCTGCTCGCCCTCGCCACCGAGCTCGAGGGCCACCCCGACAACGTGGCCCCCGCCCTGTTCGGCGGTCTCACCATCGCCTGGGTCACCCCCGAGGGTCCGCAGCACAAGAAGCTCATCGTGCACCGCGGGGTCTCGCCGCTGGTGCTCGTGCCGCACGAGACGATGTCGACCGCCCTGGCCAGGAGCCTCCAGCCGGAGTCGGTGCCGCACGCCGACGCCATCTTCAACGTCTCCCGGTCGACGCTGCTGATCGCGGCGCTCATCCAGAGCCCCGAGCTGCTGCTCGCTGCAACGGAGGACAAGCTGCACCAGAGCTACCGGGCGAGCGCGATGCCCGAGACCGATCGGCTCATCCAGGCACTCCGGGCCGAGGGCTTCCCGGCCGTCGTCTCGGGAGCCGGGCCGAGCATCCTGGTGCTCTGCAGCGACCCCGGGCAGCGTCTCGCCGCCGCGGAACTGGTCGCGGAGAAGGCCGCGACACCCTGGCAATCGCTCGTCCTGGCCGTGGACTTCAAAGGTGCTACAGTGGTGACGCACCCGGAGGAACAGAACTGACGCTCAGTTTCTTGTTGGGCTTCTGAATCCCGTCCCGGTGCAATTCTCCCAATCATTTGCTGCCGCGTGCAGAGACGTATCCGGCCCGTGTTGAGTCGCACTGCTTCGCAGTCGAGTCTCGCTGGTTGATGCGTCCCCCTTCTGCGGACAGTTCTCTGCCTGGCCTCTCGCGCCGCAGGGGAAGGACCACGAACTCCGTGACTGACGTCAACACCACTCCCGAGCTGTCAACGCTCAAGGTCTCCGAGCTGCAGGCCATCGCGGCCGGCCTCGGCATGGCCGGTGCCTCGAAGCTCCGCAAGGGCGACCTCATCGAGGCCATCCGGCGGGTGCGGGAGGGCGCCGAGCTGCCCGCCGCCACCGCCGCCGTGCTCGACCTGCCGGTCGAGGCCCCCGCCGAGGCGGCTCCGGCCGTCCGGCAGGCCCCGATCGAGCAGGCCCCGGCCGAACCGGCCTCGGCCGGGCAGGCTCCCGCTGCCGAGCCGGCTCCCGCCGAGCAGGCGCCGGCTGCGGCCGCCGCCGACCGGGGAGTCGCCGGCGACGCCGCCGCCGACCTGCCCATCGTTCCCGACGAGTTGCTCCGCCAGGCTCCCGTGGCCGACAGCGCTCCCACCCAGCTCGACGAGATCGAGCTGCCGGAAGGCCCCGTGTCTCCCAAGCGCCGCTCGCGCCGGGTGAGCACCGAGCGCGTCACCGCCGAGCGGGCCAGCACCGAGCGGGTTCCCGCCGGCGGCCACGCCAATCACGAGACGCCCGAGGCGCCGATCCTCCCCGTCGACGCGACGCCGGAGACCCGCACCGAGCAGGGCGACGAGCCCCGCAGCGAGGGCGAGCAGTCGGAGCAGGCTCCCCGTGAGGGCCGAGGCCGCGGCCGCAACCGCCGCAACCGCGGAGGCAACAACGGCGCCGAGAACACCGACGGCCAGAGCAACGGCGCGCAGAACGGCAACGGCCAGAACAACAACAGCCAGAACAATGGCGCGCAGAACGGCAACGGCCAGAACAACAACGGCCAGAACAATGGCGCGCAGAACGGTCGCGGCCAGAACGACGGCAACCAGAACGACCGCAACGCGCAGAACGACCGCGCGCAGAACGATCGCAACCAGAACGACCGGGCTGCGCAGAACGAGCGCAGCAACCAGAACGACCGCGCCGCGCAGAACGACCGCAACGAGCGTCAGCAGGCCGCCGACCGCAAGCAGCAGGAGGCCGACGACCGTCGCGCCGACGAGCTGGGCGACCGCAGCGACCGGGGCGCCCGCAACCGCTACCGCGACCGCAAGCGCCGCGGCCAGACCGGTGGCGACGAGATCGAGCCCGAGATCTCCGAGGACGACGTGCTCATCCCGGTGGCCGGCATCCTCGACATCCTCGACAACTACGCCTTCGTGCGCACCAGCGGCTACCTGCCGGGCAACAGCGACGTCTACGTCTCGCTCGGCCAGGTGAAGAAGTACAACCTGCGCAAGGGTGACGCCGTCGTCGGCTCCATCCGCCAGCCGCGGGAGGGCGACTCCAACGGCCGCCAGAAGTACAACGCCATCGTGCGCATCGAGTCGATCAACGGCCTGCCCGTCGACGAGGCGCAGAACCGCGTGGAGTTCGGCAAGCTCACCCCGCTCTACCCGCAGGAGCGCCTGCGCCTGGAGACCGAGCCCGGCAAGCTGACCCAGCGCATCATCGACCTGGTCGCCCCCATCGGCAAGGGCCAGCGCGGCCTCATCGTCGCGCCCCCCAAGGCCGGCAAGACCATCGTGCTGCAGCAGATCGCCAACGCGATCTCGACCAACAACCCCGAGGTGCACCTCATGGTGGTGCTGGTCGACGAGCGGCCCGAAGAGGTCACCGACATGCAGCGCACGGTCAAGGGCGAGGTCATCGCCTCGACCTTCGACCGCCCCGCCGAAGACCACACCACCGTCGCCGAGCTCGCCATCGAGCGCGCCAAGCGCCTGGTGGAGCTCGGTCACGACGTGGTGGTGCTGCTGGACTCGATCACCCGCCTCGGCCGCGCGTACAACCTCGCGTCGCCGGCCTCGGGCCGCATCCTCTCTGGCGGTGTCGACGCCTCGGCGCTGTACCCGCCGAAGCGCTTCTTCGGAGCCGCGCGCAACATCGAGAACGGCGGATCGCTCACGATCCTCGCCACCGCGCTGGTGGAGACCGGCTCGAAGATGGACGAGGTGATCTTCGAGGAGTTCAAGGGCACCGGCAACTCCGAGCTCCGCCTCTCGCGCCAGCTCGCCGACAAGCGCATCTTCCCCGCGGTCGACGTGAACGCGTCGAGCACCCGCCGCGAGGAGCTGCTGATGGGCGCCGACGAGACCAAGATCACCTGGAAGCTGCGTCGCGCCCTCGCCGGTGTCGACCAGCAGCAGGCGCTGGAGATCGTGCTCGGCCGGCTGAAGGAGACCTCCTCGAACGTGGAGTTCCTGATGCAGGTGCAGAAGTCGATGCCGGCTCCCGCCCAGGGCCACAGCACCGGACACAACGGCTCCTCGCACAACGGGTACGGCCACAAGGGCGAGTGATGTTCGAGTCAGTCGCTGCGCTGCAGGCCGAACACGACGACCTGCAGCAGCAGCTCTCCGATCCGGAGCTCCACAGCGATCCGGCGCGCTCCAAGCGCGTCAACCGCCGCTACGCCGAGCTCAGCCGCATCGTGGCCGCGCACGCCGCCTGGGCGAAGAACGTCGAAGACCTCGAGGCCGCCCGCGAGCTGGCCGCGGAGGACGAGGCGTTCGCCGAGGAGATCCCGAGCCTGGAGGCCGTGCTCGCCGAGAACGAGGAGAAGCTCCGGCGACTGCTCATCCCGCGCGACCCGGATGACGCCCGCGACGTGATCATGGAGATCAAGGGCGGCGAGGGCGGCGCCGAGAGCATGCTCTTCGTCGCCGACCTGCTGCGCATGTACCTGCACTACGCCGAGTCCAAGGGCTGGAAGACCGAGCTCCTCGAGCGCACCGAGAGCGATCTCGGCGGCTACAAAGACGTGCAGGTCGCCGTCAAGGGCAAGTCGACCGACCCCGCCGAGGGCGTCTGGGCGCACCTGAAGTACGAGGGCGGCGTGCACCGCGTCCAGCGCGTGCCGGCCACCGAGTCGCAGGGCCGCATCCACACCTCCGCCGCCGGTGTTCTCGTCTTCCCCGAGGTCGACGAGCCCGAAGAGGTCGAGATCAGCCCCAACGACCTCAAGATCGACGTGTTCCGCTCCTCTGGCCCCGGCGGTCAGTCGGTGAACACCACCGACTCCGCCGTGCGCATCACCCACCTGCCCACGGGCATCGTGGTGTCGATGCAGAACGAGAAGAGCCAGCTGCAGAACCGTGAGGCCGGCATGCGCGTGCTGCGCGCGCGCATCCTGGCCAAGCAGCAGGAGGAGCTCGATGCGGAGGCGAGTGCCGCGCGCAAGAGCCAGATCCGCTCGGTCGACCGCTCCGAGCGCATCCGCACCTACAACTACCCCGAGAACCGCATCGCGGACCACCGCACCGGCTACAAGGCCTACAACCTCGACCAGGTGATGGACGGCGCACTCGAGCCCATCATCCAGTCGGCCATCGCGGCCGACGAGGAGGCCCGCCTCGCCGCCATCGGCTCCGACGAGTGACCCGGCCGTGAGTCTCGCCGACACCATGACCGCGCCGCAGGTGACCGTGCGATCGCTCTTCGAGCGCTCCACGGCCATCCTGGCGGCCAGCGGCGTCCTCGACGCCGAGATCGACGCCGAGCTGCTCATCGGCCACGTGCTCGGCGCCTCGCGCGGCCGGGTGCAGTCGCTGGTGGTGACGGATGCGCCGCTCGGCGCCGAAGAGACCGTCGCCATCACCGAGGCGGTCGAGCGCCGCGCTGCGCGCGAGCCGCTGCAGCACATCACCGGAGTCGCCTGGTTCCGCTCGCTCGAGCTGGCCGTGGGCCCCGGGGTGTTCGTGCCGCGGCCCGAGACGGAGTTCGTCGCGGGGCTCGCGATCGACGCACTGCGCGCCGTGGTGCCCGCCGACGGCGCGCATCCGCTGGCCGTCGACCTGGGCACCGGGAGCGGTGCCATCGCCCTGGCCCTGGCCACGGAGGTGCCGCACGCCGAGGTGGTGGCGGTGGAGAACTCCACGGCGGCCTTCATCTGGGCGAAGCAGAACTTCCGCTCGGTGGGCGCCGAGAACGCCCGGGTGGCCTTCATCGACCTCGCCGACGCGCTGCCGGAGCTCGACGGCACGGTCGACGTGGTGGCCTCCAACCCGCCCTACATCCCACTCGGCGCGATTCCCCGCGACCCCGAGGTGCGCCTGCACGACCCCGAGCACGCGCTCTACGGGGGAGAGGACGGCCTCGACGTGGTGCGCGCGGTCTCGGCCACCGCACGGCGGCTGCTGCGAACCGGTGGCAGCCTGGTGATCGAGCACGGCGACCTGCAGGGCCCGTCGATGCGCGCCCTGCTCGAGGCCGACGGCTGGCGCGCCGTGGCCACGCACCGCGATCTCACCGGCCGCGACCGGGCGACCACCGCCATCCGCTGACCTCTCGCTAGGATTCCGGTATGGAACCCGTCAGCTTCAGTTTCGGCCTCATCGGTCTGATCGTCTTCATCGTCACGGTGGTGTCGATCGTGCGCAACCCCAACCACAGCGGCCTGGGCAAGTTCGTCTGGATCCTCGTGGCGTTCTTCCTGTCGATCCTGGGCTCCATCCTGTGGCTGATCTTCGGCCGCGGGCGCGTTCCCAAGCGCTGAGCGGGTCGTCCCGGAGCCGCCACGGCGGCCCGGCTATCATGGGGTGAGATGTCTTCCATTCACGACTGCTCCGTGCCCGCGGAGCTCCTCACCGGCATGCGGCTGGCCCGTTCGGCGATCGGCCGCGGCGAGCTCGTCGTCATCCCCACCGACACGGTCTACGGCGTCGCCGCCGACGCCTTCCAGCCCCGTGCGGTGCAGCGCCTGCTCGACGCGAAGGGCCGCACGCGGCAGTCGCCGCCCCCGGTGCTGATCCCCGGCTCGCCCACGCTCGACGCGCTCGCCACCGGCATCCCGCAGTCGGCGCGCGACCTGGTCGACGCGTTCTGGCCCGGTGGGCTCACCATCATCCTGCGGGCGACCCCGTCGCTCGCGTGGGACCTCGGCGACACCGGCGGCACCGTGGCGCTCCGGATGCCCGACGACCCGATCGCGCTCGCCCTCCTCGCCGACACGGGCCCGCTGGCCGTCTCCAGCGCCAACCTCACCGGGGTCGCCGCGGCCACCACGGCCGCCGCCGCCGAGGAGATGCTCGGCTCGAGCGTGTCGGTGTACCTCGACGGGGGAGATCGGCTCGACGCCGTGGCCTCCACCATCGTCGACGCTACGCGGCCCGACGGCTCGATCACCGTGGTGCGTCGTGGGGCCGTGTCCGACGAGCGGCTCCGCGAGGTCGTCGGCGACCTCCTGACGGCCGAGCCCGGCAGCTGACGTGCGGTTCTACCTCCTCGTCGCCCTCGTCTCGATGGTGGTCACCTTCGGCCTGACCTGGGTGATCTACAAGCTGAGCCACCGTTTCCGGCTCTATCCGAAGATCCGTGAGCGCGACGTGCACACCCGGCCGACGCCCCGGCTCGGCGGCATCGCCATGTTCCTCGGCGTGATCGTGGCCATCGCGGTGGCCTCGCAGATCAGCTGGTTCCGGCTGGTGTTCGCCGAGCCGGGCAAGGTCTGGGCCATCCTCGGCGCCGCCCTGATCATCGTTCTGATCGGCGTGGCCGACGACATCTGGGATCTCGACTGGCTCACCAAGCTCGCCGGGCAGATCCTCGCGGCGGGCCTGCTCGCCTGGCAGGGCGTGCAGATCCTGTCGCTGCCGATCGGCGGCCGCACCATCGGCTCGTCGACCATGTCGCTGATCATCACCATCCTCGCGGTGGTGCTGGTGATGAACGCCATCAACTTCATCGACGGCCTGGACGGCCTGGTGGCCGGCGTGGCGCTGATCGCCAACGGCGTGTTCTTCATCTACAGCTACCTGCTCGCGCAGGACACCTCGCCCACCGACTACTTCAACCTCGCCTCGCTCATCACGGCGGTGCTGATCGGCGCCTGCGCGGGCTTCCTGCCGCTGAACTTCCATCCGGCGAAACTGTTCATGGGCGACGCCGGCGCCCTGCTCGTGGGGCTCCTGATGGCCACCAGCGCCATCGCCGTCACCGGCCAGGTCGATCCGGCCCAGCTCGGGCGTTCGGAGCTGCTGCCCGCGTTCATCCCCATCCTGCTGCCGTTCGCCATCCTGGTGATCCCGCTGCTGGACTTCAGCCTCGCGGTCATCCGGCGGCTCCGGGCGGGCAAGAGCCCGTTCAGCGCCGACCGCAAGCACCTGCACCACCGCCTGCTCGACATGGGTCACACCCACCTGCACGCCGTGCTCATCTTCTACGGCTGGACGACGGTGATCTCGGTCGGCTGCCTGTTGTTCTTCGTGCTCGACCCGTACTGGCCGGCCTTCGTCTTCATCGGCGTGGGCGTCGTGGTGTGCACCGTGGTGACCCTGTCGCCGCTCGGTCGCGCCAAGCGCCGCGAGATCGCCGCCCAGTCCGCCGACGCGGGCACCTACGAAGCCCGAGCCATAGCCGGCGACGACCCGCTGGACGCGGCCGCCGACGACATCAAGGAGACCCTGTGACCGTCAACGAGCCCGCTCCGCGCGGCAACTACCCCACCCCGGCCTCGACGGGGGTGTTCTCCACCATCCTGAAATGGGATGCGGTGCTCGCCCTGGTGATCGCGGTGGTCGGGGGAGTGGTCGGCTACCTCGTCGACGGCTGGACCGGCGCGATCAGCGCCCTCATCGGCACGGTGATGGTGCTGGTGTTCGCCGGGATCACGGCCGGGAGCATCCTGGTGGCCAACCGCTACACGGCGTCGCCGATCTACACGACGCTGTTCTTCGTGATCGTGCTGGGCTCGTGGATCATCAAGTTCGCGCTGTTCATCGTGCTGGTGGTGCTGCTGCGCGGAGCCGACTTCACCAACGACGTGGTGCTCTTCCTGAGCATCGTGGTGGCCGTGATCGGAACCCTCGTGGTGGATGTGGTGGTGGTGGCCAGGAGCCGCATGCCGTACGCCTCCGACGTGCGCCTTCCCGGGCAGCAGTGAGGCCCGCACGATTCGTCAGGATGCCCTAAGTATTGATAGGGTAGACAAGTTCGTTCCGCTGTCCGACAATGGCTTCCGCACAATGGGTTCCGCATCACGGTGACCAGTTTGGCTTTCGCTTTCGGAGACAGCACCTCCCACCCGCTCGTCGTCGCGAGAACTATGAAAAGTTCCACGCCCCGAACAGGAGATAGCGCTGATAGCTAACGCTGTGCACCTGCTAGCCCCCATGGCAACCTCCGATGACGGCGGTTTCCACGGTCCGTCCATCGAAGAGTTCTTCCCCGACGCGATCTTCTTCGCCGGCACGCCGTTCGAGATGAACCGCATCGTCCTCATCCGCTTCCTCGCGGTGCTGGCGATCGTCCTGATCTTCTGGCTCGGCACGCGCCGCATGAAGGTGGTGCCCGGTCGCTTCCAGTCCATCGTCGAGATGGGCCTGGACTTCGCCCGCGTCAACATCGCGGAAGACCTCCTCGGCAAGAAGGACGGCCGTCGCTTCCTGCCGCTGATCACCACCATCTTCTTCATGGTGCTGTTCATGAACATCACCGGCATCATCCCCGGGCTCAACATCGCCGGTACGTCGGTGATCGGTGTGCCCCTGGTGCTCGCGGTCGTCGCCTGGCTCGCGTTCATGTACGCCGGCATCAAGAAGCACCCGGGTGCGTTCTTCAAGAACGCGCTGTTCCCGCCCGGGGTGCCCAAGGTGCTCTACATCATCGTGACGCCGATCGAGCTGGTCTCGACCTTCGTGCTGCGGCCCATCACGCTCACCCTGCGACTCCTGATGAACATGGTCGTCGGTCACCTGCTGCTGGTGCTCTTCTTCGCAGCCACGCAGTTCTTCTTCTTCACCGCCAGCCAGACCAGCGGCTTCTTCGCGCTGTTCGGCGTCGGCACCCTGGCGTTCGGTTTCGTCTTCACGCTCTTCGAGGTTCTCGTCGCCGTGCTGCAGGCCTACGTCTTCGCACTTCTCACCACTGTCTACATCCAGCTCGCGCTGGCTGAGGAACACTAGCGGTCCAGGCGTCCGCCTGAACCACCATCACGAAAGGGAACACAACGTGGCAGATGTATCGATCCTCGCTGAGGTCACCGGCAACGTCGCGACCATGGGTTACGGCCTCGCCGCAATCGGCCCCGCCATCGGCGTGGGCATCGTGGTCGGCAAGACCATCGAAGGCGTCGCCCGCCAGCCCGAGCTCGCCGGCCGCCTCCAGGTGCTGATGTACATCGGTATCGCGTTCACCGAGGCGCTCGCGTTCATCGGTATCGCGACCTACTTCATCTTCACCTCCTAACAACCCATCTTCGATCGATAAGGAGGCTGGAATGCTGAATGCCGTTCTGGCTGCTGGCGAAGAGGGCACCAATCCACTGATCCCGGCGCCATACGACATCCTGTGGTCGTTCGTATGCTTCGTCGTCATCCTCTTCTTCTTCTGGAGGCTCGTCCTTCCCCGTATGAAGAAGCTCCTCGACGAGCGGTCCGCCGCCATCGAGGGCAACATGGAGAAGGCCGACGAGGCTCAGCGCGAGGCGGAGGCTGCTCTGCAGCTATACACCGCTCAGCTGGCCGAGGCCCGTGCCGAGGCCGCGAAGATCCGTGAGCAGGCCCGAGTCGACGCCCAGCGCATCGGCTCGGAGATCCAGGCTCAGGCCCAGACCGACGCCGAGCGCGTCAAGGCGAACGCGCAGGTCGCGATCGAGGCCGACCGTCAGGCCGCCCTCGTGTCGCTGCGCTCCGAAGTCGGTTCGCTCGCCATCGACCTCGCCTCGGGCGTCGTGGGCGAGTCGCTCTCCGACGACGCGAAGGCGACGGCCCTGGTCGACCGCTTCCTCGCCGACCTCGAGGCCGACACCTCGGGAAAGAAGTAGCACCATGGGTAGCGCGACCAGAGAAGCACTGAGCACGGCCAACGCCCGCCTCGCGGGCGTGGCCGGCTCGGTCGATCTGGCCACGGGAGAAGAGCTCTTCGCCGCTGGTCGGATCATCGGTGATTCGTCACACCTGCTCGGGGCCCTCTCCGACCCGGGAGTCGACCCGTCGGCCAAGTCGGCGCTCGTGCGCCGCCTGTTCGGCGCGGGCTACTCGGCCACCACGGTCGACCTGCTCGACACGGTGGCCTCGAGCCGCTGGTCGTCGAAGAAAGACCTGCTGGCAGGCATTGAGGAGCTCGGCATCCGTGCCGTGGCCTCCTCGGCCGCACCGCAGGCCTCGATCGACGCCGAGCTGTTCGAGTTCGGCCGGGCCGTGACGAGCAACGCCTCGCTCGAGTTGGCCCTCGGCTCCAAGCTCGGCTCCACCGACCAGAAGCGCGCCCTCGTGGAGCGTCTGCTCGGCGGTCGCGCCTCGGCCGAGACCGTGGCCATCGCCCGTCAGCTCGTGACGCAGCCCCGAGGTCGCCGCATCGGCGAGCTCATCCGCTACGCGTCGACGATCGTGGCCGACCAGTCGGGTTCACGGGTCGCCACCGTCACGGTGGCCTCTCCGCTCAGCGCCGACCGCATCGCCCGGCTCGAGCGCACCCTCACCGGCAGCTACGGCCGCCCGGTGCAGGTCAACCAGGTGATCGATCCCACGGTGGTGGGCGGCGTGCGCGTGCAGATCGGTGACGACGTCATCGACGGCAGCGTGTCGACGCGCATCAACGAATTGAGACTTCAGCTCGCTGGCTAAGCGGGCCCAGGAACACGCTTGGGGGCATACCCCATCAGAAAAGGGAAAACGATGGCTGAACTTACGATCCGCCCCGATGAGATCCGCGACGCTCTCAAAGACTTCGTCGCCGCCTACGAGCCCGGCAAGGCCGCCACGACCGAGGTCGGCCACGTCATCGACGCCGCCGACGGCATCGCACACGTCGAGGGCCTCCCGGGAGTCATGGCCAACGAGCTGATCCGCTTCTCCGACGGCACCCTGGGCCTCGCCCAGAACCTCGACGAGAACGAGATCGGCGTCATCGTGCTCGGTGAGTTCACCGGCATCGAAGAGGGCCAGGAAGTCACCCGCACCGGAGAGGTGCTCTCCGTGCCGGTTGGCGACGCCTACCTCGGTCGCGTCGTCGACCCGCTGGGCAACCCGATCGACGGCCTGGGCGAGATCGCCTCCGAGGGTCGTCGCGAGCTCGAGCTGCAGGCGCCAGGCGTCATGGCCCGCAAGAGCGTGCATGAGCCGATGCAGACCGGTATCAAGGCCATCGACGCCATGATCCCGATCGGCCGCGGCCAGCGTCAGCTGATCATCGGCGACCGCCAGACCGGTAAGACGGCCATCGCGATCGACACGATCATCAACCAGAAGGCCAACTGGGAGTCCGGCGACACGAACAAGCAGGTTCGCTGCATCTACGTCGCCATCGGCCAGAAGGGTTCGACCATCGCCTCGGTGAAGGGCGCGCTCGAAGACGCCGGAGCGATGGAGTACACCACCATCGTGGCGTCGCCGGCCTCCGACCCCGCGGGCTTCAAGTACCTCGCCCCCTACACCGGCTCGGCCATCGGCCAGCACTGGATGTACGGCGGCAAGCACGTGCTGATCATCTTCGACGACCTGTCGAAGCAGGCCGAGGCCTACCGCGCCGTGTCGCTGCTGCTGCGTCGTCCGCCGGGACGCGAGGCGTACCCCGGCGACGTGTTCTACCTGCACTCGCGTCTGCTCGAGCGTTGCGCCAAGCTGTCCGACGAGCTCGGTGCCGGTTCGATGACGGGTCTGCCCATCATCGAGACCAAGGCGAACGACGTCTCGGCGTACATCCCCACCAACGTGATCTCGATCACCGACGGCCAGATCTTCCTGCAGTCCGACCTCTTCAACGCCAACCAGCGCCCGGCGGTCGACGTGGGCATCTCGGTCTCGCGAGTCGGCGGTGACGCTCAGGTCAAGTCGATCAAGAAGGTGTCCGGCACGCTCAAGCTGGAGCTCGCCCAGTACCGCTCGCTCGAGGCCTTCGCGATGTTCGCCTCCGACCTGGATGCGGCGTCGCGCCGTCAGCTCGCCCGAGGCGCCCGCCTCACCGAGCTGCTCAAGCAGCCTCAGTACTCGCCGTTCCCCGTCGAGCAGCAGGTCGTCTCGATCTGGGCCGGCACCAACGGCAAGCTCGACGAGGTTCCGGTCGAAGACATCCTGCGCTTCGAGGCCGAGCTGCTCGACTACCTCGGTCGCACCACCGACGTGCTCACCACGCTCCGCGACACGAACGTGCTGAGCGACGACACGGTGGCCGCCCTCGAGAAGGCCGTCGACGACTTCAAGCTCGAGTTCCAGACGGGTGAGGGCAAGCCGCTCGCCTCGGTGGGCCGCGAGCAGTTCGACGCCACCGACAAGGGCGACGTCGGCCAGGAGAAGATCGTGAAGGGTCGCCGCTAAGCATGGGCGCTCAACTTCGGGTCTACCGGTCGAGGATCAAGTCGGCCCAGACGACCAAGAAGATCACGAGGGCGATGGAGTTGATCTCCGCCTCGCGCATCCAGAAGGCGCAGCAGCGCGTGGCCGCCTCGGCTCCGTACTCGCGAGCCATCACGCGTGCGGTCTCGGCGGTCGCGACCTACTCGAACGTGGAGCACCCGCTCACGAGCGAGCGCGAGAAGCTCGACACGGCGGCGATTGTCATCTTCACCTCCGACCGCGGTCTCGCGGGTGCGTTCTCCTCGTCCATCCTGAAGGAGGCGGAGCAGCTCGCCGAGCTGCTCCGGAGCGAGGGCAAGAACGTCGTCTACTACCTCGTGGGTCGCAAGGCGGTGGGCTACTTCAGCTTCCGCAAGCGCACCGCGGCCAAGGCGTGGACCGGCGGAACCGACCAGCCGCAGTTCGAGACGGCCAAGGAGATCGCCGATGCGGTCGTCGCGGCCTACAACCTCGACGACGCAGAGGGCGGCGTGGACGAGATCCACCTCGTGTACAACCGCTTCGTGAGCATGGTCTCCCAGGTTCCCGAGGTGGTGCGCCTGCTCCCGCTCGAGATCGTCGAGGGGGAGGCCCCCGCCGAGCCGACCGGCGAGGTGTACCCGCTGTACGAGTTCGAACCCGATGCCGCCACCGTGCTGGACGCGCTGCTCCCGATCTACGTCGAGAGCCGCATCTTCAACGCGATGCTGCAGTCGGCCGCGGCCGAGCACGCCGCACGTCAGAAGGCCATGAAGTCGGCCAGCGACAACGCCGACAACCTGATCCGCGACTACACCCGACTGGCCAACAACGCCCGTCAGTCCGAGATCACCCAGCAGATTTCCGAGATCGTGGGTGGGGCCGACGCACTGGCCTCCGCCAAGTAGTCATCGACGACCCAGTAGTCATCGAAGAAAAGAGAAAGCACAATGACTGACACCGCTATCGCGCCAGTCCAGGCTGAGGAGGCGCCCCAGGGCGTCGGCCGTGTTGCGCGCGTCACGGGCCCGGTGGTCGACATCGAGTTCCCGCACGACTCGATCCCCGAGGTCTACAACGCACTGAAGACCAGCATCACCCTGGGTGAGCACACCAACGAGATCACCCTCGAGGTCGCTCAGCACCTCGGTGACGACCTGGTGCGCGCCATCGCCCTGAACCCGACCGACGGCCTGGTCCGCGGCCAGATCGTGCGCGACACCGGTGCCGCCATCTCGGTTCCCGTGGGCGACGTCACCAAGGGCAAGGTGTTCAACGTCATCGGCGAGGTGCTCAACGCAGCCCCGGGCGAGACGATCGAGATCACCGAGCGGTGGCCCATCCACCGCAAGCCCCCGGCGTTCGACCAGCTCGAGTCCAAGACCCAGCTGTTCGAGACCGGCATCAAGTCGATCGACCTTCTCACCCCGTACGTGCTGGGTGGAAAGATCGGTCTGTTCGGTGGCGCCGGCGTGGGCAAGACGGTGCTCATCCAGGAGATGATCCAGCGCGTCGCGCAGGACCACGGTGGAGTGTCGGTGTTCGCCGGTGTGGGTGAGCGCACCCGTGAGGGCAACGACCTCATCCACGAGATGGAGGAGGCGGGCGTGTTCGACAAGACCGCCCTCGTCTTCGGCCAGATGGACGAGCCGCCGGGAACGCGTCTTCGTGTGGCCCTGTCAGCCCTGACCATGGCGGAGTACTTCCGCGATGTGCAGAACCAGGACGTGCTGCTGTTCATCGACAACATCTTCCGCTTCACGCAGGCGGGTTCCGAGGTCTCCACCCTGCTCGGCCGCATGCCGTCGGCGGTGGGCTACCAGCCCAACCTGGCCGACGAGATGGGCGTGCTCCAGGAGCGCATCACGTCGACGCGTGGCCACTCGATCACCTCGCTGCAGGCGATCTACGTGCCGGCCGACGACTACACCGACCCGGCCCCGGCCACCACGTTCGCGCACCTCGACGCGACCACCGAGCTGTCGCGTGAGATCGCGTCGAAGGGGCTCTACCCGGCCATCGACCCGCTCACCTCGACCAGCCGCATCATGGACCCCCGCTACTTGGGCGCCGACCACTACCGCGTGGCGACGAACGTGAAGCAGATCCTCCAGAAGAACAAGGAACTGCAGGAGATCATCGCCATCCTCGGTGTCGACGAACTCTCCGAGGAAGACAAGATCACCGTGTCGCGGGCCCGCCGCATCCAGCAGTTCCTCTCGCAGAACACCTACATGGCGAAGAAGTTCACCGGTGTCGAGGGTTCGACGGTTCCGCTGAAAGACACGATCGAGTCGTTCGACGCGATCACCAAGGGTGAGTTCGACCACGTGGCCGAGCAGGCGTTCTTCAACGTCGGCCCGATCACCGACGTCGAAGAGAAGTGGGCTCAGATCCAGAAGGAGAACGGCTGATCATGGCTGCTCCTCTCAACGTCAGCGTCGTCTCGGCCGACAAGCAGATCTGGGCCGGCGAGGCCTCGATGGTGGTCGCCAAGACGGTCGAGGGCGAGATCGGCATCCTGGCCGGTCACGAGCCGCTGCTCGCCATCCTCGCCGCCGGTGAGGTTCGGGTGAATGCCACGAGCGGTGAGCGCCTGGTGGCGCGCGCCGACGACGGGTTCCTCTCGGTCGAGAACGACACCGTCACGATCGTGGCTCGCGACGCCGAGCTGATCAAGTAATCACGCTGATCTGACAACTCAGGTCGAAGACCGCCGCACCGCTCCTCACGAGCGAGGCGGCGGTCTTCGCCGTTTCCGGAAGGCCGTCGTGCTCCTCCTGCTTCCTCCCTCCGAGACCAAACGCGACGGCGGCGACGGCGGCGCGCTCGACCTCGGCGCCCTCGCGCACCCCGAGCTCACCGCCACGCGGCGTGCCGTCGTGAGGGGCGTGCGACAGCTCTCCCGCAACCGCGACGAGGCGATGAAGCGCCTGAAGCTCGGGCCGAAGCTGGCCTTCGAGATCGAGCGCAATCGTGCCCTGGCGACCTCACCCACCATGCCCGCCATCGACCGGTACACCGGCGTGCTCTACGAGGCCCTGGATGCGGCGACGCTCGACGCGCCGGCGCGCGACTTCGCCGGCCGGCACGTGCGCATCCACTCGGCCCTGTTCGGGCTGGTGGGCGCGCTCGACCCGCTGCCGGCCTACCGGCTCTCGCACGACTCGCGCCTGGACGGTGGCTCGCTCAAGGCCACCTGGGCCGGCCCGCTGTCGGCCGCGCTCGAGGCCCACCGCGGCGAACTGGTGCTCGATCTGAGGTCGGAGGCGTATGTGCACCTCGGACCGGTTCCCGCGGGCCATCCGTCGTCGTACTTCGTGCGCGTGGTGAGTGCGGGACCCGACGGGGTGAAGCGGGCCCTCAACCACTTCAACAAGAAGGGCAAGGGCGAGTTCGTCCGCGCCGTGGTGCAGAACGGCGTCGACTTCGCCGACGTGCACGAGCTGATCTCCTGGTGCGAGACGTCGGGCCGGCGACTCTCGCTGTCGGATGCGGGTGAACTGGTGCTCGAGGTCTGAACGACCCGGCACACTGTCGGCGGGTGGCGGTGCCCGCTCATCCGCTCGCGTAGGGGATCGACTCATGGGCGAGCAGCCACCCTTTGGTGATGGCTCCCGCGCCCCAGCTCCAGCCGGTGATGTGGCCGGAGGCCGAGAGAACGCGATGGCACCCCACCAGCAGGGGAGTGGGGTTGAGCGACACGGCGCCGCCGACCGCCCGCCCCGACCCGGGCTTGCCCACCGCTCGGGCGATGGTGCCGTAGCTCGTCACCTCGCCCCAGCCGAGGGCGGCCAGCTCCTGCCACACGCGCACCTGGAACGGGGTGCCGCGGTGGGCGATGGGCACCGAGAAGCGCCGCCGCGACCCCGAGAAGTAGTCGAGCAGTTGCGCGACGGCCTCGTCGGCCACCGTGTTGGAGTCGAAAGCCAGACCGTCGTGGGGGAGCAGCCCCCGCTGTTCGATGGCCACCGCCGTCACCGCTTCTCCGTCGCTCACCACCTCCACCCGCCCGATCGGGGTGTCGCAGCGCTGCAGGTAGGGCGACGCCGAACGGAGCTGAATCAGAGTGTCCATTCCGCGACGGTAGGTTCTGCGGTCCGATGCCGCGGCGCGTGCCGGGCCATCTGTGGAGAACTTCGCTCATCCGGCCGGCTGTGCAGGACCAGAGGCCCGTTCGGAGCCGCCCGATCGTGCTGGCCGGACCGATCGTGCTGGCCGGACTGATCGTGCTGGCTAGACTCGGTGGGTGGCTACTCGTCTCTCGAACTACTTCCTGCGCACCCTCCGCGAAGACCCCTCCGACGCCGAGGTGACCAGCCATGTGCTGCTCGTGCGCGCCGGCTACATCCGCAGGCAGGCACCGGGCATCTTCGCGTGGCTGCCGCTCGGGCTCCGCGTGAAGGCGAAGATCGAGGCCATCATCCGCGAGGAGATGGCGGCCGCGGGGGCGTTCGAGGTGCACTTCCCGGCGCTGCTGCCCAAGGAGCCCTACGAGGTGACCGGCCGGTACCAGGAGTACGGGCCCGGCATGTTCCGGCTCTCCGACCGCAAAGACGCCGGGTTCGTGCTCGCACCCACCCATGAAGAGGTGTTCACCCTGCTGGTGAAAGACCTCTACTCCAGCTACAAAGACCTGCCCCTGTCGATCTACCAGATCCAGGACAAGTACCGCGACGAGGCCCGTCCGCGGGCCGGCCTCCTGCGCGGTCGCGAGTTCACGATGAAAGACGCGTACTCCTTCGACTACACGGATGCGGGGCTCGACGCGAGCTACCAGTCGCAGCGCGACGCCTATGAGCGCATCTTCACCCGGCTCGGGCTCGAGTACGTGATCGTGAAGGCCGACGCCGGGGCGATGGGCGGCTCCAAGAGCGAGGAGTTCCTGCACCCCACCCCGGTGGGCGAGGACACGTTCGTGCGCTCGGCCGGCGGGTACGCCGCGAACGTCGAGGCGTTCACCACCCTCGTTCCCGAGTCGCGGTCGTACGAGGGGCTCACCCCTGCCGACGTGCACGACACCCCCGACACCCCCACCATCCAGACGCTCGTGGATGCGGCCAACTCCGCGCACCCCCGGCCCGACGGCCGGTCGTGGACCGCAGCCGACACCCTGAAGAACGTGGTGCTCGCTCTCGTGGGTCTGGACGGCAGCCGCGAGGTCGTGGTGGTGGGCCTCCCCGGCGACCGCGAGGTCGATCTCAAGCGCGCCGAGGTGGCCTTCGCCCCGGCCGAGGTGGAGCCCGCGAACGAGGCCGACTTCGCCAGGCACCCCGGGCTCGTGAAGGGCTACATCGGGCCGTACTCGCCCGAGGGCGCGGTGCTCGGCGAGACGTCGAGCACCGGCATCCGGTATCTGGTCGACCCGCGCGTGGTCGACGGTTCCGGCTGGATCACCGGGGCCAACGTGCACGGCAAGCACGTGTTCGGCCTGGTGGCCGGGCGTGACTTCACGGCCGACGGCACCGTGGAGGTGGCCGAGGTGCTGCCGGGCGACCCCGCTCCCGACGGCTCGGGCCCGGTGGAGCTGGCGCGCGGCATGGAGATCGGCCACGTCTTCCAGCTCGGCCGCAAGTACGCCGAGGCCCTGGGCCTGAAGGTGCTGGACGAGAACGGCAAACTCGTGACGGTGACGATGGGGTCGTACGGCATCGGGGTCACCCGCATCCTGGCGATCATCGCCGAGCTCAACAACGACGACCGTGGTCTGATCTGGCCCGAGGCCGTCGCCCCCTTCGACGTGCATGTGATCGCCACCGGTCGCGACCCCGAGATCTACCAGGCGGCCGAGGCCGTGGTGGCCGATCTGGAGGCGGCCGGGCAGGACGTGCTGTTCGACGACCGGCCCAAGGTGAGCCCGGGAGTGAAGTTCGGCGATGCCGAGCTGATCGGCGTTCCGCACATCGTGATCGTGGGCCGAGGGGTCGCCGAGGGCGTCGTGGAGCTGTGGGATCGCGCCTCGGGCGAGCGCACCCAGGTCGCCCTGGATGCCGTGGCGGCGAGCTTCGGGTAGTCTTTCGGTTTGACTGCCGGAGACATCGGCATCGTAGATCTGAACAGAGGAGGCCGGAAGTGGACATCGACCTCAGCGTCTTACGCCTCTTGGAGCGTGAACGAGAGATCCCCTTCGAGGAGCTCGTGGGAATCATCGAGCAGGCCATCCTGACCGCATTCCTCAAGCACACCGACCGCCCGGCGGTCAACGAGGACGGCACCGGCTCGGCGCGCGTGCACCTCGACCGCAAGACCGGTCACATCGGCATCTTCGCGCCGGAGTACGACGAAGACGGCGTGATGATCGGCGAAGCCGAGGAGAGCCCCAGCGACTTCGGTCGCATCGCGGCCTTCGCGGCGAAGCAGGTCATCAACCAGCGTCTGCGTGACATCGGCGACGACAAGGTGCTCGGCGAGTTCAAGGGGCGCGAGGGCGACATCGTCGCCGGCGTCATCCAGCAGGGCCCGAACCCGAAGATGATCCACGTCGACCTGGGCACCATCGAGGCGATCATGCCCCCCGAGGAGCAGGTTCCCGGCGAGGTCTACGCGCACGGCTCGCGCATCCGCGTGTACGTCACGAGCGTGGCCAAGGGGCCCAAGGGCCCGCAGATCACCGTGTCACGCACCCACCCGTCGCTCGTGCGCAAGCTCTTCGCGCTCGAGGTGCCCGAGATCGCGTCGGGCGTGGTGGAGATCGTGTCGCTGGCCCGTGAGGCCGGGCACCGCACCAAGATCGCCGTGCGCGCCACGGAGCCCGGCGTGAACGCCAAGGGCGCCTGCATCGGCGAGCTCGGTCAGCGTGTGCGCGCGGTGACGTCGGAGCTCGGCAACGAGAAGATCGACATCGTCGACTACTCCGAAGACCTGCCGACCTTCGTGGCCAGCGCGCTGTCGCCGGCCAAGGTGTCGAGTGCCTTCGTGATCGATTCGGCCACCAAGGCCGTCCGAGCCCTGGTGCCCGACTACCAGCTGTCGCTGGCCATCGGCAAGGAGGGCCAGAATGCCCGACTCGCCGCGAAGCTCACGGGCGCGAAGATCGACATCCAGCCCGACAGCATCCTCGACGAAGACTGATCGGCGCCGTCCCCGGGTGCCGTCGACCGGCGCTCGGGGAATATGGAGTACCATGGAACCCGTTAGAACGTGCGTCGGATGCCGCGCGCGCGCCACTCGATCCTCTTTGCTGAGGGTCGTCGCCCAGGAACGTGTTCATCAGAACACCGACTCTGCGGGTCGAGATCTGGTCGTCGATGAGACGGCTTCTCTTCCCGGGCGGGGCGCCTGGTTGCATCCTTCGATCGATTGCTTCCACCTCGCGGTCACGCGACGCGCTTTCGGGCGTGCGCTCCGCGTCGAGGGCTCACTCGACACGACACCTCTAGAGAACAGGCTGATTGGCACCGTGAACCATGAGTGACAACTGATGAGCGACTCGAAATGAGTCCCGTCCGCTATTAGCGGTCTGCCCTGTCTGGGGTGGGCCCTCAGACAGGAGAATTGTGGCTGCAAAACCACGTGTACATGAAGTCGCCGCCGAACTCGGCGTCGACAGCAAGGTCGCCCTTGCAACGCTCAAAGAGATGGGCCAGTTCGTCAAAGGCCCCTCGTCGAGCATCGAGCCCCCCGTGGCTCGCCGCCTCAAAGAGGCACTGATCAAGGCCGGTGCCTCGGCCGACGGCGCCTCCGCCGCCGCTCCGAGCACCGGTGCCCCCGCGAAGTCGTCGTCGGGCCCGCGCCCCGGTGCCCGGCCCGGTACCCCCGGCCCGTCGGCCGGTCGTGCTCCGGCTCCCGCCGCCCCGGCCGAAGCCGCTCCGGCTGCCGAGACTCCGGCCCCGTCGGGTGCTCGTCCTGGCGGTCCCGCCCCGAAGGCTCCGGCCCCCGCTGCGCCTGCCGAGGCCGCTCCTGCGGCTTCCGCTCCGTCGGCTCCGGCCGAGAGCGCACCGGCGGCCCCCTCGTCCGCGGCGCCTGCCGCTCCGTCGGCTCCGGCCGCCGGTTCCGGCTCGGCCGACTCGGCCGCACCGCGTCCGGGTGGCCCGCGTCCCGGCATCCCGCGTCCGGGCAACAACCCGTTCGCGAGCCAGCAGGGCATGCAGCGCCCCGGTGCTCCGCGCCCCGGTAACAACCCGTTCGCCAGCCAGCAGGGCATGGGCCGTACCGGTGCGGGTGGAGGCGCCGGCGGCGCCATCCCGCGTCCCGGTGCTCCCCGCCCCAGCGCCCCGCGTCCTGGCTCGCCCCGTCCGGGTGCTCCGCGCCCCACGGGCTTCCAGCGCCCCGGCACCGGTGCGGGCTTCCGCCCGGGTGCCGCACAGGGTGGCGGCGCCCGTCCGGCTCCGGGTTCGCCCGGCTTCCGTCCCGGTGGTGCCCCTGGCGCCGGTGGCTTCGCGCCGCGTCCGGGTGCCGGTGGCCGAGGCCGAGGCCCCGGCGGTGGAACCGCCGGTGCGTTCGGTCGCGGTGGCGGCAAGAGCAAGGCACGCAAGTCCAAGCGCACGAAGAGGGCAGAGTTCGAGCTGCGCGAGGCTCCGTCGCTGGGTGGCGTGAGTGTTCCCCGCGGCGACGGCAACACCGTGGTGCGACTGCGCCGCGGTGCCTCTATCACCGACTTCGCCGACAAGATCGACGCGAGCCCCGGCAACCTGGTGACCGTGCTGTTCCACCTCGGTGAGATGGCGACGGCGACCGAGTCGCTCGACGAGGCCACCTTCCAGGTGCTCGGCGAAGAGCTCGGCTACAAGATCATGGTCGTCTCCCCCGAGGAGGAGGACCGCGAGCTGCTCGAGGGCTTCGACATCGACCTCGACCAGGAGCTGGAAGACGAGACCGACGAAGACCTGGAGATCCGTCCCCCGGTCGTCACCGTCATGGGTCACGTCGACCACGGTAAGACGCGCCTCCTGGACGCGATCCGGAACGCGAACGTGGTCGCCGGTGAGGCGGGTGGCATCACCCAGCACATCGGTGCCTACCAGGTCGTCACCGAGCACGAGGGCCGCGAGCGGCCGATCACCTTCATCGACACCCCGGGTCACGAGGCGTTCACCGCCATGCGTGCTCGTGGTGCGCAGGTGACCGACATCGCCATCCTGGTGGTCGCGGCCGACGACGGCATCATGCCGCAGACGATCGAGGCCTTGAACCACGCCCAGGCGGCCAACGTGCCGATCGTGGTCGCGGTGAACAAGATCGACAAGGCCGACGCCAACCCGGCGAAGGTGCGTCAGCAGCTCACCGAATTCGGCCTCGTGGCCGAGGAGTACGGCGGAGACGTGATGTTCGTCGACGTGTCGGCGCGCAACGACATCGGCATCCAGGACCTGCTCGACGCCGTGCTCCTCACCGCCGACGCCGGGCTCGACCTGCGGGCGAACCCCAACAAGGATGCTCGCGGTGTGGCCATCGAGGCCAAGCTCGACAAGGGCCGTGGTGCGGTTGCGACCGTGCTCATCCAGTCGGGAACGCTGCGCGTCGGAGACGCGATCGTGGCCGGAACGGCTTACGGGCGTGTTCGTGCCATGGTCGACGAGAACGGCGAGACGGTCACCGAGGCGACCCCGTCGCGGCCGGTCCAGGTGCAGGGTCTGTCGACCGTGCCCCGCGCCGGTGACACCTTCCTCGTCACCGAGGAGGACCGCACGGCCCGTCAGATCGCTGAGAAGCGTGAAGCCGCCGAGCGCAACGCCTCGCTGGCCAAGGCCCGCAAGCGCATCTCGCTCGAGGACTTCACCCGTGCACTCGAAGAGGGCAAGGTCGAAGCGCTCAACCTCATCATCAAGGGTGACGTCTCCGGTGCCGTCGAGGCACTCGAGGAGTCGCTGCTCAAGATCGAGGTCGACGACAGCGTGCAGCTGCGCATCATCCACCGCGGTGTGGGTGCGGTCACCGAGTCCGACGTCAACCTCGCGACGGTCGACAACGCGATCATCATCGGGTTCAACGTGCGACCCGACACGAAGGCGCGCGAGCGTGCTGCCCGAGAAGGCGTGGACATCCGCTTCTACTCGGTCATCTACAACGCGCTGGACGACATCGAGTCCTCGCTCAAGGGCATGCTCAAGCCCGAGTTCGAAGAGGTGCAGTCGGGTGTGGCCGAGATCCGCGAGGTGTTCCGTTCCTCCAAGTTCGGCAACATCGCGGGTGTCATCGTGCGATCGGGAACGATCACGCGCAACGCCAAGGCCCGGGTCATCCGCGAGGGTGTCGTCGTGGGCGACAACCTGGCGATCGAGTCGCTGCGTCGCTTCAAGGACGACGTCACCGAGGTGCGTACGGACTTCGAGGCCGGTATCGGTCTCGGCAAGTTCAACGACATCCAGATCGGCGACGAGATCGAGACGATCGAAATGAAGGAGAAGCCGCGCGTCTAGCGTTCTGCTAGAACTGGCGTGAGCTGATGGAGGAGTGGTGCGGCGGTATCGTCGCACCACTCCTTCTCCCGTATCTACAGAAAGGCAGGATGGCTCATGGCTGATCCCGCACGTGCCGCCAAGATGGCGGACCGCATCAAGGTGATCGTGGCGAAGCGCCTGGAGAAGGGCATCCGCGACCCCCGTCTCGGTTTCGTGACCATCACCGACGTCCGGGTCACCGGCGACCTCCAGCACGCCTCGGTGTTCTACACCGTGTACGGCGACGAGAAGGAGCGCGAGGACTCCGCGGCTGCTCTGAAGTCGGCGACCGGGATGCTGCGTTCCGAGGTGGGCCGCAACATCACGGCTCGGCTCACCCCGTCGCTCGAGTTCATCGCGGATGCACTGCCCGAGAACGCGAAGGTGCTCGAAGACCTGCTCGCCGAGGCGAAGTCGCGCGACGCGGCCGTAGAAGGGCTGGCCAAGTCGGCCACCTACGCGGGCGACGAAGACCCCTACGTGAAGCCGCGGGTGATCGACGACGAGAGCGCGGGGTAGTCGGAACATCCGGCGGCAGCCGGGCGTTGTCGAGGGCATGACCGAGACCGAGAGCTTCGCGACGGTCGTCGTGATCGGAGCCGGGCAGGCCGGGCTGTCGGCCGCCTACCACCTGCAGCGCCGCGGGTTCGTGAGCGCGCTCGAGCCCGGCGCATCCGGGGCGTTCAGCTACGTGGTGCTCGACGCCGACGACGCACCCGGGGGAGCCTGGCAGCACCGCTGGGAGTCGCTGCACATGGCGACCGTGAACGGCATCTTCGACCTCCCGGGGGCTCCGCAGCCCGCACCCGATCCGGATGAGCCGAGCCGGGTCGCGGTTCCGCGCTACTTCGCCGCCTACGAACGCGAGCACGGGTTCCCCCTCCTGCGCCCCGTGCACGTCTCCTCGGTGTGGCCGGCCGACGGCGACCCCGAGGGTGTTCTGCTGGTCGACACGGATGCCGGTCGCTGGCGCGCCCGGTTCGTGATCAACGCGACGGGCACGTGGACGAACCCCGTGCATCCGTCGTACCCCGGTCAGGACACGTTCCTCGGCCGGCAGCTGCACACCAAGGACTACAGGGACCTCGAGGAGTTCCGTGGGCATCGCGTGGCCGTGGTGGGCGGCGGGATCTCGGCGGTGCAGCAGCTCGAGGAGATCTCGCGGGTGGCCACGACCATCTGGTACACGCGGCGCGAGCCGGTGTTCATCGAGGGCGAGTTCCAGCCCGAGACGACGGGTCGCGACACCATCGCCCGGGTGACGGCCGACGCCGAGGCCGGCCGGCCGGGGCGGAGCGTGGTCTCGTACACCGGACTCATCTGGAGCCCGTACGCCGTCGCCGCGCGTGATCGAGGCGCTCTGGAACGGCGGCCGATGTTCACCGCCATCGAGCCCCACGGGGTGCGCGAGGCGGACGGTACGTTCACCTCCGTCGACACCATCCTGTGGGCGACGGGCTTCCGCCCGGCGATCGGCCATCTCGATCCGTCGGGGCTGCGGAACGGGCTCGGGGGCATCGCTCTGCACGGAACCGAGGTCGCTGTCGACCCGCGCATCCATCTGATCGGGTACGGGCCGTCGCAGTCGACCGTGGGGGCGAACCGGGCCGGGCGGGACGCCGTGGCCGGTGTCGCGCGCCGGTTGCGGCATTTGGAATCGGCGTCGGTACCGGGCAGGATCTAACGAGAGGCCGGCACGTCGCATTCGGGGCGCGCGTGCGGTCGGGTTTCAGGGGGAGGGGATTCTCGGTGTCGGATTCTGCAGGGGGAACGATCGCAGGCTGGTACCCCGATCCGTGGGATTCGCAGCGCCAGCGGTACTGGGACGGCGCGCAGTGGACCGAGCACGTGTATCCCGGCGCTCCGTTGCCGGCCGCCCGGCCGAAGCGGCGCCGCGGACTGGTGATCGGGCTCGTGACGGGTGGTGTCGCCGTCGTCGCCGTGCTCGCCCTGGTCGCGGCGTTCGTGGTGGTGCCCGCGGTCTCGGGCCCGCAGGCCGCCGTGTACACCGACCGGTCGACGATCTACGACTACACCGATGAGATGCTCGGCCTCGAACGCGACCACGAATTCCGCTTCGACGTCGACTACGACCTGGATGCGGTCAATGCCGCCCACGCGGAGGCCTCCGGGCTCACGGTGGCCGACGGAGACATCCCGGGCGACTGGGCGTTGCAGGTCTACTACGACTCGGCCCTCACCAAGCCCGCGGATTTCTTCGCCTTCCAGTCCGAACCCGGAGACGACGTCACGGTGTCGGGCGATGAGCTCGGGGTGGCTTTCGGTGGGAACGCCCCCGACGACGGACTGCCGATCATGGACGAGCAGGACGAGAGTTACGGCGACTACAAGGTGTCGGACTGGGGGCTCCACGAGGAGTACTACCTCGTCAACCGGATCGAGAAGGACGGGACCGAGCGGGCCAAGCCGCTCGTCACCCGGTTCACGGTGACCTCGGAACTCGCCGCCCCGGACGTCACGTTCAGCGACCCGGGCGGCGACGGCACGGTGAACATGTCGTGGACACCCATCGAGGGCGCGACCGAGTACCTGATCATCGTGTCGTCGGACTCCACCATCGAAGGCGGCGGGGAGAGCCTCGTGGCCGAGGTCGAGGGCACGCAGTGGTCGAGCTCCACCGAGGTCAGGGACGTCGTGGAAACGACACCCTGGGTGGACGAGCAGAACGTCAATCTGAAGGCATTCGATTACCGGGTCGGGTCGGAGGACTGGCCGAGCGAGGACCCCGACGAGGTGTACGACGAGAACACGAAGCAGTCGTTCGACATCGGCGTCATCGCCACCGACGGCAGCCACTACTCGCCTTACAAGCCCTACGACCTGGCGCAGACGTCGGGAGCGCTGCCGTACGAGGTGGCGTTCAATGCCTCTCGTGACCTGAAGAAGTGGGGTGCGAGCGGGTACATCGAGGGCATCGAGAACGTTCAGACCGTGCTGCCGTTCACGTCGATCGACGGCCGCACGCGCACCACGGTCGCGTACATCGATCCGGTGGGAACGGTCGAGTACGACGACCGCTGGGTCGTGCCGCTCCGCGGCCGGGGCACTCTGCTGGGGGAGTGGGTGCCGATCACCAAGCGCTCGACCCCCGACCTGGCAGGAGCGATCGCACAGTTCAATGCGGCGGCCGAGGCGGCGGCGCCTCCCACCGGGATGCCGCGGTTCTCGGCCTACGAACCCCCCGCGGACGCCGAATCCGAGCCGCTGTCGGAGGCTCCGCCCACCGACTACCCGGTCTACGGCAGCACCGAGCTCACGAAGTACATCGCTCAGCACATGATCGCCCAGACGACGTCGATCGACATCTCCGCCTTCGTCGACGTGCCCGGCGCGCCCGACCCGTACGACGCCGCCTACGAGGCGGAGTACCAGAACCCCTACGTGATGAACGTCAACTACGTGGGCCTCCGCGACGGCGGCAAGACCCTCCTGATCACCTACGCCATCCCCACCGAAGAGGTGAAGACGCTTCAGGCGAGTCTGAAGCAGCGGATCGACGAGGTGGTGGGGGCGGTCACCACCGAGGACATGACCGCGGCGCAGAAGGTCACGGCCCTCAACGACTGGCTGGTCGGCAATGCCACCTACGACGATGCGGCGTTCGCGGCGCTGCAGGCCGATCCGTCGACCACTCCGCTCGGCTACGAGTCGGCCTGGAACGCGACCGGGACCCTTCTGAAGGGCACCGGGGTCTGCGCCAGCTACGCGTATGCGTTCAACGCCCTGGCCAACGCTGCCGGTGTGCAGACCGTGGTGGTGTCGGGAGACGTGCTCTCAGGGGGAGCCCACGCGTGGAACAAGTCGCTGATCGACGGATCCTGGCTCGCCGTCGACACCACCTGGAACGACGGTGGCGGCGACCCCGCGACATACCTCATGATCCCCGACTCGGGCTTCACCGGTGACGCGGAACGGGTGGAGGGGCCGTACTGGATGATCGACTCGTCGATCCCCGCCTACGCCACCCCGTAGGGGCACCGGTATCAGCGCGGTGACGTCGATGCGGCGACGGCATCACCCAGAGCGTGGAGGTGAGCGCGGCTGAGCGCGAACGCGGCGTCGGCGTCGCGCGCCGTGATCGCCTCGACGATCTCGGCGTGCACGCGCTGGTCGTCGTCGGTGCCGGGTTGCCGGCTGAGCTCGAGCATCTGAACCATCGCGTCACGGCTCCGGCCGGCGAAGGCGTCGAAGAGCTCGAGCAGCACCTCGTTGCGGCTGGCCACGACGATGCTCCGATGGAAGGCGGTGTCGGTGTCGACCCGGATGCCGATCGCGATGCGCTCGGAGCCCCGCCGCGACAGTGCAGCGCGAATGGCCACCAGATCGGGTTCCGTTCGACGCTCGGCGGCCAGCGAGGCCGCTTCGCACTCGATCGCCGTGCGCGCCTCGAGGATCGAGGCGATGGCCGCGCGGGTCACGAGCGAGTCCCAGTCGTCGACCGGCAGGAGAGCGTCGACGAAGACGCCGGCACCCTGACGACTGGTGAGCACCCCCTGCCCGGCCAGCTGACGGATCGCCTCACGCACCGTGGAACGCCCGACTCCGAGCTGCGGCGCCAGCGTGGTCTCCCCCGGCAGCTTCTGCCCCACCTCCCACTCGCCCGCCTGGATTCGATCGAGCAGGAGTCGGGCGGCCTGTTCGGACAGGGACTCTCGATGCACGCGACTCATGATCCCAGCTTACTCCTCAGCTTGTCTGAGGAGTTGTGCTACCGTGGCCGCGTGATCTCCTCCCGCCTTCAGCTGTCCCGTCCTGCCGACACGGTACCGAGCCAGAACCCGTTCTGGAATCGTCAACGTCACTCGCCGATGCCGTCGGAGCGCTATGTCGACGTGTTCTCCCGGGTCGACGTTCCGCTGATGCACCGGGAGTGGCCGTCGCGCCGCCTGTCCGAGGCTCCGCTCTGGGTGCCGGTCGATCTCCGCGACGGCAACCAAGCACTCGCCGAGCCCATGGACCCGAGTCGGAAACGCACGTTCTTCGAACTCATGGTGACGATGGGCTACAAGGAGATCGAGGTGGGCTACCCCTCGGCGTCGCAGACGGACTACGACTTCGTACGCCTGATCGCAGAGAGCGACATCGCTCCCGACGACGTCACGATCGTGGTGTTCACGCCCGCGCGCCGCGACTTGATCGAACGCACGGTCGAGTCGATCCGGGGCATCCGCAATCCCGTCGTCATCCACATGTACACGGCCACCGCCCCGGTCTGGCGCGAGGTTGTGCTGGGCAGGGATCGGGCCGCACTGCGCGACCTCATCCTCGAGGGAGGGCGCGACCTGCTCGAGTCGGCCGGTGGCCTCGACACCGTGCGGTTCGAGTTCTCTCCCGAGGTGTTCAACCTCACCGAGCCCGACTACGCCGTCGAACTCTGCGACGCGATCACCGCGCTCTGGGAGGCCACCCCCGATCGCCCGGTCATCCTGAACCTGCCGGCGACCGTCGAGGCGGCGACGCCGAACGTGTACGCCGACCAGATCGAGTACATGCACCGCACCCTGGATCGACGTGATTCGGTGATCCTCTCGGTGCACCCGCACAACGACCGGGGCACCGGGATCGCCTGCGCGGAACTCGCCGTGCTCGCCGGCGCCCAGCGGGTGGAGGGCTGCATCTTCGGCAACGGGGAGCGCACCGGCAACGTCGACATCGCCACGCTGGCGCTGAACCTGCACGCGCAGGGAATCGACCCCATGATCGACTTCTCCGACATCGACCACGTCCGGCGCGTCGTCGAGCACAGCAACCGCATCGAGATCCATCCGCGTCATCCCTATGTCGGCGACCTCGTGCACACGGCGTTCTCCGGCACGCACCAGGATGCGATCAAGAAAGGTCTCGCCGAGCACCGCGCGCGCGCCGAGGCCACCGGGATCCCCGCCGGTGAGCTGCCGTGGCGGGTTCCCTACCTGCCCATCGACCCGGGCGATCTCGGCCGCAGCTATGAGGCGGTCATCCGTGTGAACTCGCAATCGGGCAAGGGCGGCATGGCCTACCTGCTCGAACGCGACCACGGCATCGAGATGCCCAGACGGCTTCAGATCGACTTCTCCCGCCGCGTGCAGCGGGAGGCCGACGAAACCGGTCTCGAACTGGGTTCCGCGGAGCTCTGGGGCATCTTCGAGCGCAGCTATCTGGTGCCTGCGGCGGCGAGCGTCGACCTGCGGGAACTCGACGTGGCCACCCAGCACGGTGCGACCCGCACGGCCGTCCGGCTCGGAATCGACGGCGTGGAGCGCTCGGCCGCCTTCGACGGCGTCGGACCGGTGGAGGCGGCCACGCTGCTGCTCGGCGAGCACGGAATCGTGGTGGAGATCATCTCGCTGCACCAGACGGCACTGTCCGCCGGCAATGACAGCGAGGCGCTCACCCTGCTCGAGTACCGGAGTGGTGCCGAGACGCGCTGGGCCGCGGGACGGCACCGCTCGGTGCTCGAGGCGACCGTGCTCGCCGTGGTGTGCGCCGCATCGCGGAGTCGCGCGTCGTCCTGACGGATGACGGGTGACGGATGTCATGGGCCGGGGGTGACAGTCTTCAGGCGCATCCGGAGGGCCGGGTCGCCAGAGTGGGGGTATGAACTCCTCACCCGTTCCCGCCATTCGAGCCGCCGCGCTCACGAAGAGCTTCGGCGGCGTGCACGCCGTCACCGGGGTCGACCTCGTCGTTCAACCCGGTGAGATCGTCGCCTTCCTCGGGCCCAACGGCGCCGGCAAGACCAGCACCATCGACATGGTGCTCGGCCTGAGCACCCCCGACAGCGGCGAGGTGCAGATCTTCGGACTCGCGCCGCGCACCGCCATCTCGCGCGGTCTGGTCTCGGCCGTGCTGCAGAGCGGCGGGCTGCTGAAAGACCTCACCGTGCGCGAGACGCTCGACCTCACCGCGAGCCTGTTCGCCGACACCCGCCCCGTGGCCGAGGTGCTCGAACGCGCCGGCATCACCGAGATCGCCTCCCGCCGGGTGGGCCTGTGCTCCGGCGGCCAGCAGCAGCGCCTGCGGTTCGCGATGGCCCTGCTCTCCGACCCGGGGCTGCTGATCCTCGACGAGCCGACGACGGGCATGGACGTCGAGGGCCGCCGGGCGTTCTGGAGCTCCATCCGCGCCGACGCCGATCGCGGCCGTACCGTGCTGTTCGCCACCCACTACCTCGACGAGGCCGACGAGTACGCCGACCGCATCGTGCTGATGAGCCGCGGAAGGATCGTGGCCGACGGCGCCACCGCCGAGATCAAGAACCTCGTCTCGGGGCGGATCGTGCAGGCGACCCTGCCCGGTGCCGACCTCGCAGCCCTCGCCGCTCTGCCCCTCGTCGACGACGCGGCCGTGCAGGGCGACCGCGTGACCCTGCACACCGCCGATTCCGACTCCCTCGCCCGATACCTGCTCACCCGCACGGATGCGCGCGACGTCGAGATCACCGCCCAGAACCTCGAGAGCGTCTTCCTCGCCCTCACCTCGGAAGGAGCATCCGCATGACCGCCATGACGACCCCGAGCGCGCTCGATCGCGTGCAGCTCGAACGCCGGGTTCCGCCGCTCGGCGGCTTCACCCTCACCTACCTGCGCATCGAGTTGGCCCGCAAGCTCCGCAACCGGCGCACCCTCATCTTCACCCTGATCTTCCCGGTGACGATGTTCCTCATCATCGGCTACCCGCTGCGCGACACCCCGCTCACCGGCACCGCGATCGCCGACGGCGGGCCGTCGGTGGCCGCGTTCATCATGGTGTCGATGGCGATGTACGGCGCGATGATGTCGGCGACGCAGACCGGCGCATCCGTCGCCGTGGAGCGGGCCCAGGGCTGGAGCCGGCAGTTGCGGCTCACTCCGCTCAACCCGTTGGTGAACGTGCTGATCAAGATGATCGCGGGCATGCTGCTCGGGCTCGTGGCCGTGGTGGCCACTTACGTCGTGGGCGCTCTGAGCGGAGTCGAGCTCTCGGCCGTGCAGTGGATCTCGACCGGCCTCGTGGGCTGGTTGCTCGCCAGCGCGGTGTTCACGACCCTCGGCCTGATGGTGGGCTATCTCGTGCCCGGCGAGAACGCCGCGCAGGTCACCAGCTTCGCCATCGTGCTGCTCGCCTTCATCGGCGGGCTCTTCTACCCGGTGAGCAGCATGCCCGACTTCATGCAGACGATCGCGGCGTTCACCCCCGTCTACGGCATCAGCGAGCTGGCTCGCGCCCCGCTCACCGGCGACGGTTTCGACCTCGCCGCCCTGGTGAACACCGTGGTGTGGTTCGGGGTGTTCCTCGTCGGCACCGTGGTGTTCTTCAGACGCGACACGAAGCGGGTGTGAGGATGGCACGGCCGGGTGGTCGGTGTCGGTGCACCCTCGCCCGCAGCATCTAAGGTGGGCGCGTGACGAAGATCGAGGAGCCGCGCCGTTTCGGGCCGGGCTGGCCGATCCGGTCGGCGAGTGCGGGTCCCGACCCCACCACGACCCTTCCCACGGCGCTGACCTCGCGGCGCGCCCTCAGCTGGTATCTCGGGGCGACGTTCTCGCTGTTCTGGGTGTTCTCGGTCATCCCGAACATCCTGCGGGCACCCGGGGCGGCCGGCTCGCCGGTCGAGGCGACCGTGGGCATCGCGCTGGTGGTGGTGTTCAGCCTGTGCTTCCTCGCGGCTGCGCCCGTCGCGTGGACGTTCAGCACCCGCGGCCGGCTCGTCGTGTGCGGGGCGGTGCTCGCCCTCAGTCTCGTGTTCGTGCCGTGGCTCGGCCCGGAGGTCGTGGGGCTCTGGACGTATGCGGGTGTGATCGTGGGCATCTGCGTGTTCCGGTGGACGAGCACCCTCGTGATGATCGGCACCCTCTCCGTCGTGGCGCTGGCCGTGCGCGCGCTCACCCAGCCCTGGTCGGATGCTCTGCTCGTGCAGCCCGTCATCATCCTGTCGATCTCGCTGATGATGTCGGCGTTCGCCCGCACGATCGCGGTCGTCAACGAGCTCCGGGCCACCCAGGCCGAGCTGGAGGCGGTGACCGCCGAGCGCGAGCGCGGGCGGGTGGCGCGCGACATCCACGACATCCTCGGCCACTCGCTCACGGTCATCACCGTCAAGTCCGAGCTGGCCGTGCGACTGATGGATGTCGATCCCGAGCGTGCCCGCTCGGAGATCGAGGACGTCGAGGCGCTGGCGCGCGGCGCTCTCGCCGACGTGCGGGCCACCGTGTCGGGGGTGCGCGGCACCACCGCGAGCGGCGAACTCGTGGCGGCCCGCGGGGCCCTCGAGGCGGCGGGCGTCGAGGCCGACCTGCCGTCGTCGACCGACGATGTGCCGGCGGCGCACCGGGAGCTCGTGGGGTGGGTGATCCGGGAGGGTGTCACGAACGTCGTGCGGCACGCCGGCGCGGCGCGCTGCCGGATCCGTCTGACGGCGCGTTCCGTGGTGATCGACGACGACGGAGCCGGCCCGGCGGCGGCGAACGGAGCGGGAACGTCGTCCTCCACCGGGCTCCGCGGGCTCCGCGAGCGGGTGGAGCTGGCCGGCGGATCGCTGCGCGTGGGCTCCAGCGAGCTCGGGGGATTCAGCCTCGCCGTGACGCTCCCCGCGGGCCGGGTGGGGGCGCGGTCGTGATCAGGCTGCTGATCGCCGACGACCAGGCGCTCGTGCGCGGCGCCCTCTCCGCGCTGCTCTCGCTGGAGTCCGACATCGAGGTGGTGGCGGAGGTCGGGCGTGGAGACGAGGTCGTGGCGGCGGCCACCGCCTCCGGCGCCGAGGTGGCCCTGCTCGACATCGAGATGCCCGGAATCGACGGCATCGCCGCGGCGGCCGAGCTGCGCGAGGCGGTTCCCGGCTGCCGGGTGCTGATCGTGACCACCTTCGGCCGGCCCGGCTACCTCGTGCGGGCCATGCAGGCCGGAGCGTCGGGCTTCGTGGTGAAGGACACCCCGTCGGCCCAGTTGGCCGACGCCGTGCGGCGGGTGGCGAACGGGTTCCGGGTCGTCGACCCGTCACTCGCCGCGGAGTCGCTCGCCCAGGGTGATTCGCCGCTTACCGAGCGGGAGACCGACGTGCTCGCGGCCGCTCGCACGGGCGGCTCGATCGCCGACCTGGCGCGCATCCTGCACCTGTCGGAGGGCACGGTGCGCAATCACCTGTCGGCCGTGATCGGCAAGACCGGTGCGCGCAACCGGGCGGATGCGGCCCGCATCGCCGAGCAGAACGGCTGGCTCTAGCCGGTCACCGCATCCGCGGAGAGATTTCGCCGTCTCGGGAATCATTTCCGCCTTTAGTTGTTGCAACAACTAATAGCCGGCCCGCTACCGGACCTGCGGACGCATCGGAAAGAGGAATCGAAATGGCAGAGATCACAATCTTCGGCAAGGGCTCCATGGGCGAGGCCATCGGGGGAGTGCTGACCGCCGGCGGCAGCACCGTCGGCTACATCACCCGCGCCGACACCGGGGCGACCGTCGACGGCGACATCGTGGTGCTCGCCGTTCCGTATCCCGAGGTCGACGGCATCATCGCCGCCTACGGCGACCAGCTTGAGGGCAAGACGGTGGTCGACATCACCAACCCCCTCGACTTCTCCACCTTCGACTCCCTCGTCGTGCCGGCCGACGGATCGGCTGCCGCCGAGATCCAGGCGAAGCTCACCGGCAGCCGCGTGCTCAAGGCCTTCAACACGACGTTCGCCGCCACGCTGACGAGCCGGGAACTGGGCGGCGTGCCCACCACGGTGCTCGTGGCCGGTGACGACGCCGACGCGAAGGCCGCCCTGATCGACGCGATCACCGCCGGTGGCCTCGCCGCCGTCGATGCCGGAGCGCTCAGTCGCGCGCGTGAACTCGAGGCCATCGGCTTCCTGCAGCTCACCCTCGCCGTGGGCGAGAAGGTGGGCTGGAACGCCGGGTTCGCCGTGGTGCGCTGAGCGGCTTCTCCCCTCGGGCGGAGGGCGGTCACCCCGGTGGCCGCCCTCCGGCGTGCCCGGCGGGCCGCTGCCTGCCCGGCGGGCCGGCTTCGCCCCGGTCAGGGCAGCGCGTACACGTCGTCGGCCTGCGCCACCACCAGCCCGTCGGCCAGCAGCCCCGTGAGGGCCCGGCCGAGCCGTGCCGCGTCCGGCAGCGCCGAGCGCAGAGCCGCGTGCTCCACCGGGTCGGGCGAGGCCCGGAGCACGCCGAGCACGATGCCGCGGGCCTGCCGGTCGGAGCCCTCGTACCTCTTCTGCACCGGCCGGCGCGCCACCTCCGTCGCCGGGTAGCCGGCCGCGCGCCAGGCGCAGAGGCCGGCCACCGGACAGGCGTCGCAGCGGGGGGAGCGCGCCGTGCAGACCAGCGCGCCGAGCTCCATCATGCCCGCGTTGAAGCGGGCCGCATCGGCATCGGGGCCGGGGAGCAGGGCCGTCATCGCGGGCAGGTCGCGTTTCGCGTTCGGAGCCGCCGCATCCGGTGCACCCTCGATCGCCCGGGCGATCACCCGGCGGATGTTCGTGTCGACCACCGGGTGACGGTCGCCGAACGCGAACACCGCCACCGCGCGCGCCGTGTAGTCGCCGACGCCCGGCAGCGACAGCAGGGAGGCGACATCCCGCGGCACCTCGCCGCCGAACCGCTCGGTGATCGCCACCGCGCAGGCGTGCAGGTTCAGTGCCCGCCGCGGGTAGCCGAGCGACTGCCAGGCGCGCACCGCGTCGCCCGCGGGCGACGCCGCGAGATCAGCCGGGGTCGGCCAGCGCGTCAGCCACTCCTCGAGCCGCGGGATCACCCGCACCACCGGCGTCTGCTGCAGCATGAACTCGCTCACCAGCGTGCCCCAGGCGGTGAAACCCGGTCGCCGCCAGGGCAGATCGCGGGCGTTCTGCTCGAACCAGTCCACGACCGCGCTCGAGAAGGCGGCGGTGTCGGGCATCTCCCCACTCTAAAACGCGGCTCCGGATGCGACGGCCCGCCCCGACCTCCGCCGCCCCCGCGAGCGTAGGCTCGGAGCATGGTTGATTCCCCCACCCCGGCCAGCGCGTTCGCCGATGCGCTGACGAACGAGATCCGGCACAACTACCCGCGGGGGCGCGTGATCGTGGCGATCGACGGGGTGGAGCACACGAGAGCCGTGGCCGACGAGCTCGCCGCCGCCTTCGAGCGGGTCGGCGTGGAGGCGGTGCGCGCCTCGCTCGACGACTTCCAGAACCCGCGCTCGGTGCGCACGCGACTCGGCGCGGAGTCGGCCGACGGCTACTACCTCGATCGCTACGACCTCGACACGCTCAAGCGCGTGCTGATCGAGCCGTATCGGCTCGCGGGGAGCACGGGGTTCCAGATCACCGCCTTCGATGCCGCGCGGGACGTGCCCGCCGAGTCGCGCTGGGTGACCGCCCCGGCCGACGCCGTGCTGATCGTCGACGGGCCGTTCCTGCAGCGACCCGGGCTGCGCGGATCGTTCACCTTCACCGCCTACCTCGAAGGATCGGCCGCCGGACTCAGCGAGCAGGTGCGCGGGGCCGACGCGCTCTATCAGGCCGAGGCCGGGCCGCGTTTCGGAGCGAGCGCCATCGTGTCCGTGGCGAACCCGGAGCGCCCGCGGCGCACCTTCGCCGACAGCTGCTGAGCCGTGAGCGGTGACCCGCCCGCCGGCGAGCGGGCGAACCCTGGGGCCAGCCGTCGCGCCCCCGGCCTGTTACGGTGGCAGGCGTGAAACCCCCCTCCTCGACGGCCAGCGGCATCGTGCTGATCGACAAGCCGGGCGGATTCACCAGTCATGACGTGGTGGCGCGCACCCGCCGCCTCGCCGGCACCCGCAAGGTGGGCCACGCGGGCACTCTCGACCCGATGGCCACCGGCCTCCTGATCCTCGGCGTCAACAGCTCAACGCGACTGCTCACCTACGTGGTGGGCCTCGACAAGGAGTACCTCGCCACCATCCGGCTCGGCGCCGCCACCACCACCGACGACGTCGAGGGCGAGATCCTGGAGCGAGCCGAACCGGGCGCGCTCGAGGGCCTCGACACGGCGGCCGTCGATGCGGCGCTTGAGCCCCAGCGCGGCACCGTCGAGCAGGTGCCGAGCTCTGTCAGCGCCATCAAGGTCGACGGCCGGCGCGCCTATGCGCGGGTGCGGGCCGGGGAGGACGTGGTGCTGAAGAGCCGCACCGTCACCATCTCCGAGCTCGAGGTTCTCGGTGAGGCCCGGTCGGCGCTCGACGAGGGCGGGAATCCGGTGCTCGACGTCGACGTGCGGGTGGTGTGCTCCTCTGGCACCTACATCCGCGCCATCGCCCGCGATCTCGGGGCGGCCCTCGGCGTGGGCGGGCACCTCACGAGCCTGCGACGCACCCGGGTGGGCCCGTTCCGGGTGACGGATGCCGCCACCCTCGTCGATCTCGACGCCCGCGCCGAGGCCGGCGAACTGCTGCGGTTGCTGCCGGCCGCCGAGGTGGCGCGGGCGCTGTTCCCCGTGCTCGACGTCGACGCGGCGGACGCAGCCGCCCTCGGTCACGGGCAGCGCATCCGGGTGGCCGACGAGCTGCCGGAGGGTCCCGTCGCCGCCGTCACCGCCGAGGGCCGCCTGGTGGGGCTCTTGGAGCGCCAGGGTTCGAAGGCCAAGAGCATCGTGAATTTTCCGCCCGACGAGTACGAGGACGCCGCCCGATGATCGAATGGTTCACCATCGTGCAGGTGGTCGTCGCCGTGCTCGCCGGAGCGCTGAGCGTGGTGCTCGGTCTCGCCGGCCGGAAGCCCTCCGACCTCACCATGGGCGCGACGGCGCTGGTGGAGCTGCTGCTGATCGTGCAGCTCGTGGTGGCCGTCGCCTCGCCGGCGTTCGGCAACACGCCGAGCGGTGACCCGCTGGAGTTCTGGGTGTACCTCGTGTCGGCGGTGCTGCTGCCGGTGGCGGGCGGCTTCTGGGCCCTGGTGGAGCGCAGTCGCTGGAGCACCGTGATCCTCGGTGCCGTGTGCCTCGCGGTGGCCGTGATGGTGTACCGCATGAACGTGATCTGGTTCGTGCAGGGAACCTGAGCGGGTGCCATAAACTTCTAGAGCCATGGCTCACGACACTCTCGAAACCCCCGCTCCGCGAACCCGGGCCCGGGGGATCGGCCGGGTTCTCATCGTCGTGTACGGCATCCTGGCCCTCGCGGCCACCGGACGCTCGTTCGTGGAGGTCGTGGGCAAGTTCGACCAGGCGCCGTTCGCCTACACGCTGTCGGCCATCGCCGCGGTGGTCTACATCGTCGCCACCGTGGCTCTCATCGCCCCCGGCCGGGTCTGGTACCGGGTGGCGTGGATCACCATCACCTTCGAGCTGGTGGGCGTCGTCACCGTCGGCACCCTGAGCCTGTTCCTGCCCGAGCTCTTCGCGAAGGCCTCGGTGTGGTCGTGGTTCGGCATGGGCTACCTCTTCATACCGCTGGTGCTGCCCGTGCTCGGCATGCTCTGGCTGCGACGCACCCGATGAAGGCGTACTACTCGCTCGACGAGGTGCCCCGCCCGTTCGGGCCGGCCGCCGTCACGATCGGCAAGTTCGACGGGGTGCACGCCGGCCACCGCGCGGTGATCCAGGAGCTGATCGAGGTGGCCGAGCGGCGCGCCCTCACCAGCGTGGTGATCACCTTCGACCGCCATCCGCTCGCCCAGCTCGACCCGGCGCTGCGGCCCGACGCCCTGCTCGGCAACGACCAGCGGCTCGAACTGCTCGCCGAGACCGGCGTCGACGTCACCATCTTCCTGCCGTTCGACGCCGCGCTGGCCTCGATGACCCCGCGGGAGTTCGTGGAGACCGTGCTCGCGGGCATCTGCAGCACCGCCGTGGTGATGGTGGGGGAGGACTTCCGGTTCGGGGCGAAGGGCAGCGGCGACATCGACACCCTGCGCGAGCTCGGCGCGGAGTTCGGCTTCGACGTCGACCTCATCCCCGACGTGCGCCCGGCCGAGGAGCGCAAGGTCTCCTCGACGTGGATCCGCGAGCTGCTGGCCGCCGGCGACGTCGATCGGGCGGCCGAACTGCTCGGCCGCGCCCCGAGCGTGCGAGGCATGGTGGTGCACGGCGCCAAGCGCGGCCGCGAGCTCGGCTACCCCACGGCCAACCTCTCGCCCCGCTCGGAGGGACTCATCCCGGCCGACGGCGTGTACGCGGGCTGGCTGACGGATGCGGGCCGCCGCTATCCCGCCGCCATCTCGGTGGGCAACAACCCCACCTTCGCCGGCGTGCCGCAGAAGCAGGTCGAGGCCTACGTGATCGACGAGGAGCTCGACCTCTACGATCACGTGGTGGACGTGTCGTTCGTGGCGCGCATCCGGGGTCAGGTGAAGTTCACCGGTATCGACCCGTTGATCGCGCAGATGGACGACGACGTGGCCACCGCCCGCCGCATCCTGAGCGACGCGTCCTGACGCCGTGACATCGGCTCCGTCTGCCGCCGGCCGGCCGCGGCCGCTCTGGCACGGCCGCGGGCTCGCGCTCCTGGCCGTTGTGCTCGTGGCCCTGAACCTCCGCACCGCGGTGGCCGCGCTGTCGCCCATCTTCGACCGGATCGGCGACGACATCGCTCTCGGCGCCGTGGGCATCGGCCTTCTCGGCACCCTGCCGCCGGTGAGCTTCGCCGTGGTCGGCCTGTTCGCGCCGGCCCTGCACCGGCGCTTCGGCGTGGAACGGGTGATGGTGTTCTCGCTCGTCGCCATCCTGCTCGGCCACCTGCTGCGCGCGGCCTCGTCGTCGTACCCGATGCTCGTACTCACGAGCGCGCTCACGTTCGCCGGCATGGGCGTGGCCAACGTGCTGCTGCCGCCGCTGGTGAAGAAGTACTTCCCCGACCGCATCGGGCTGCTCACCGGCCTCTACGCCACGGTGATGGCCATCGGAGCCACGCTCCCGCCGCTCGTGGCGGTGCAGCTCGCCGAGGCGTCGGGCTGGCGGGTGTCGGTGGGGCTGTGGGCGGTGTTCGCGGTTCTCGCGCTGCTGCCGCTGTCGGCGCTGCTCGTGGCGACGCGACGGGCGGGTGCCCCGCACGGCGCGCCGGGCGACCGACCCGCGCCCGGCACTCCCGGCACCGAGGGCTCGCCGGGCGCCGAGGGCTCTCCCGGCGACGCACGGCCGGCCACCGTGCGCCGCCTGTTCCGCTCGCCCATCGCCTGGTCGCTGATGCTCGTGTTCGCCCTCACCTCGGTGAACGCCTACGCGATGTTCGCCTGGCTGCCGAGCCTGCTGGTCGACCTGGCGGGCGTCACCGACGCGCAGTCGGGCGCGCTGCTGTCGCTGTTCTCGGTGATGGGTCTGCCCGCCGCACTCATCGTGCCGGTGCTCGCCGCGAGGCTGCGCAACGTGGGCCCGCTGATCGGCGCGGGAGTGGTCTTCTACCTGCTCGGCTACGGCGGGCTCCTGCTGCTGCCGAGCGGTCCGGTGTGGCTCTGGGTGGCGTTCGTGGGCCTCGGGCCGCTGCTGTTCCCCCTGTCGCTGGCGCTGATCAATCTCCGAACCCGCACCCACGCCGGGTCGGTGGCGCTGAGCTCGTTCGTGCAGTCGTTCGGCTACGGCATCGGTGCGCTCGGGCCGCTCGTGGTCGGTGTGCTGCACGATGCCACGGGCGGGTGGACGGTGCCGCTTGTGGTGCTCATCGGCACCGCCCTGGCGCTCACGGTGAGCGGTATCGTGGTGGCCCGGCCGCGCATGCTCGAGGACGAGTGGCAGAATTGACGGATGCGCCGACACCCTCAGGTGCCGGCATGCACGAACGACCAGGAAGTGACGGAACGTCGTGACGATAGAAAAAGCGGTCAGCCCCGCGCAACGCGCTGTGGAGGTGCTCGGCGACGACGTCACCGAGACGACCCTCAAGCGGTACCTCGAAGGCCTGCCCGGCGTCGACGCCGTGGGCCTGGAGCAGCGGGCGGCCTCCCTCGGCACCCGCTCGATCAAGACCACGTCGAAGGCCTGGGCCCTCGACCGCATCATCGAGCTCATCGACCTGACCACGCTCGAGGGCGCCGACACGCCCGGCAAGGTGCGCTCCCTCGTGGCGAAGGCGCTGGTTCCGGATGCGGGCGACCCCTCGACCCCCCGGGTGGCGGCCGTGTGCGTCTACGGCGACATGGTTCCGTTCGCGGTCGAGGCCCTCGGCGCCGCGCACGCGGCCGGCCGGGTCACCGAACCGGGTGACGGGCTGATCAACGTGGCCGCCGTCGCCACCGCGTTCCCCTCGGGCCGCGCCTCGCTGGCCGTGAAGCTGGCCGACACCGCCGACGCCGTGAGCGCGGGAGCCGACGAGATCGACATGGTGATCGACCGCGGTGCCTTCCTCTCCGGCCGCTACGGCGAGGTCTTCGACCAGATCGTGGCCGTGAAGGAGGCCTGCCGCCGCGACGACGGGTCGTTCGCCCACCTCAAGGTGATCCTCGAGACCGGTGAGCTGAACACCTACGACAACGTGCGCCGGGCGTCCTGGCTCGCGATCCTCGCCGGCGGCGACTTCATCAAGACCTCCACCGGAAAGGTGGCCCCGGCGGCCACCCTCCCCGTGACGCTGCTGATGCTCGAGGCGGTGCGCGACTGGCACGGCCTCACCGGCGAGAAGATCGGCGTGAAGCCGGCCGGCGGCATCCGTTCGTCGAAAGACGCCATCAAGTACCTCGTCACCGTCGCCGAGACGGTGGGCGAGGAGTGGCTCCAGCCGCACCTGTTCCGCTTCGGGGCCTCGAGCCTCCTCAACGACGTGCTGCTGCAGCGGCAGAAGCTCGCCTCGGGGCACTACTCCGGCGCCGACTACGTCACGATCGACTAGGACCACACATGTCATTCCTCGAATACGCGCCGGCTCCCGAGTCGACCGCCCTCCTCGACCTCAAGTCCGAGTACGGCCTGTTCATCGACGGCGAGTTCACGCCCGCCGCCGGCGAGTCGTTCCTCACCATCTCACCGGCCACCGAGAAGCCGATCGCCCGCATCGCGAACGGCACCGAGGCCGACGTCGACCGCGCCGTCGCTGCGGCTCGCAAGGCCTACGACAAGACGTGGTCGCGGATGTCGGGCCGCGACCGCGGCAAGTACCTCTTCCGCATCGCCCGGCTCGTGCAGGAGCGGGCCCGAGAGCTCGCCGTGGCCGAGTCGCTGGACAACGGCAAGCCCATCAAGGAGAGCCGCGACGTCGACGTGCCGCTCGTGGCCGCGTGGTTCTTCTACTACGCCGGCTGGGCCGACAAGCTCGACTACGCCGGCCTCGGCGCCAACCCGCGCTCGCTCGGCGTGGCCGCACAGGTCATCCCGTGGAACTTCCCGTTGCTGATGCTCGCCTGGAAGATCGCGCCGGCTCTCGCCGCCGGCAACACCGTGGTGCTGAAGCCGGCCGAGACCACGCCGCTCACCGCGCTGCTGTTCGCCGAGATCCTGCAGCAGGCCGACCTGCCCGCCGGTGTGGTGAACATCGTCACGGGCGCGGGGGAGACCGGCCGCGCGCTGGTGAACCACCCCGAGGTGAACAAGGTGGCCTTCACCGGCTCCACCGCCGTGGGCCGCGAGATCGCCCGCTCCACCGCGGGCACCGGCAAGAAGCTCACCCTCGAGCTCGGTGGCAAGGCCGCGAACATCGTGTTCGACGACGCCCCCATCGACCAGGCCATCGAGGGCATCGTCAACGGCATCTTCTTCAACCAGGGCCACGTGTGCTGCGCCGGCTCGCGACTGCTCGTGCAGGAGAACATCCACGACGAGGTCGTCGATCGCCTGAAGTCGCGGCTGTCGACCCTGCGCGTGGGCGACCCGCTGGACAAGAACACGGATGTCGGCGCCATCAACAGCGCCGAGCAGCTCGCCCGCATCCGCGAGCTGTCGGAGATCGGCGAGGCCGAGGGCGCCGAGCGCTGGAGCCCCGACTGCGTGCTGCCCGAGAACGGGTTCTGGTTCGCCCCCACGATCTTCACGAACGTGTCGACCTCGCACCGCATCGCGCGCGAGGAGATCTTCGGCCCGGTGCTCTCGGTGCTCACCTTCCGCACTCCCGCCGAGGCCATCGCCAAGGCCAACAACACGCCCTACGGCCTGTCGGCCGGCATCTGGAGCGAGAAGGGCAGTCGCATCCTGGCCGTGGCCGACAAGCTGCGCGCCGGCGTCATCTGGGCCAACACCTTCAACCGTTTCGACCCCGCCAGCCCCTTCGGCGGCTACAAGGAGTCGGGCTACGGTCGCGAGGGCGGCCGGCACGGTCTGGCCGCCTACCTGAAAGGTTCCGTCGCATGAGCGCGCACGTCTCCGTTCCCAAGACCTACAAGCTCTACGTCAACGGGGCCTTCCCGCGCAGCGAGTCGGGCCGCGTCTACGAGGTCACCGACGCGAAGGGCGCCTTCCTGGCCAATGCCGCCCAGGCGTCGCGAAAGGATGCCCGCGACGCGGTCGTGGCCGCCCGTGCCGCGGTGAGTGGCTGGTCGGGTGCCACGGCCTACAACCGCGGGCAGGTGCTGTACCGCGTGGCCGAGGTGCTCGAGGGCCGCCGTGCGCAGTTCGAGGACGAGATCGTGCGGCAGCAGGGCGTGTCGGCGTCGGCCGCCCGCGATCAGGTCGACGCGGCCATCGACCGCTGGGTCTGGTACGCGGGATGGACCGACAAGTTCGCCCAGGTCGCCGGCAACGCCAATCCGGTCGCCGGCCCGTACTTCAACATCTCGGTGCCGGAGCCCACGGGCGTCGTGGCCGTGATCGCCCCGCAGGACTCGGCGCTGGTCGGTCTCGTGAGCGCCATCGCGCCGGCCCTGGTGACGGGCAACACGGTGGTCGTGGTGGCGAGCGAAGCGCATCCGTTGTCGGCCATCACCCTCGGCGAGGTGCTCGCCACGAGCGATCTGCCGAAGGGCGTGGTGAACGTGCTCACCGGCTCCCCGGCCGAGCTCGCCCCCTGGCTCGCGAGCCACGCCGACGTGAACGCGCTCGACCTGGTGGGCGCGTCGGGGCTGGAATGGATCGACCTCGAGATCGCGGCGGCCGAGACGCTCAAGCGCGTGCTCCCGCCCGAAGAGGGTGCCGACGCGGCCTCCCCGAGCCTCGCGCGCATCTCGGCCTTCACCGAGACCAAGACGGTCTGGCACACCAAAGCCCTGCTCTGACCCTCGCCCAGTTGCGCCGAAATGCCCCTTCCCTGTGCGGGAGGGGGCATTTTGGCGCAACTCGACGGAAGCGGATTAGCTTGGAAGAGTGAACTCACCTCGACTCGCCCTCGTCACGGGCGCCACCGGATACATCGGCGGACGCCTGGTTCCGCGTCTGCTGGATGCGGGCTTCGACGTGCGCGTGCTGGTGCGCTCGCCTGACAAGCTGCGCGACGTTCCCTGGGCCGAGTCGGTGCAGGTGGTCGAGGGCGACCTCGGCGACGCGGAGTCGATCCGGGCGGCCGTCGAGGGCGTCGACGTGTTCTACTACCTCGTGCACTCGATGGGCGGCAGTGCGCACTTCGAAGAGGTCGAGAAGCAGTCGGCCGAGAACGTGGCCCAGGCGGTGGCGGCCGCCGGCGTCTCCCGCGTGGTGTACCTGGGCGGGCTGCATCCGGAGCAGGGGGAGCTCTCGCCGCACCTGAGCTCGCGCGTGGCCGTCGGGCGCATCCTGCTCCGCTCCGGTGTACCGACCGCTGCACTGCAGGCCGGAGTGGTGATCGGTTCGGGGTCGACGTCGTTCGAGATGATCCGGCACCTCACCGACGTGCTGCCGTACATGCCGGCGCCGAAGTGGGTGCGCAACTTCATCCAGCCGATCGCCGTGCGCGACGTGCTCTACTACCTGCTCAAGGCCGCCGATCTGCCGCCCGAGGTGAACCGCACCTTCGACATCGGCGGGCCCGACGTGCTGCGCTACGGCCAGATGATGAACGGCTACGCTCTCGAGGCCGGGCTCGCGCAGCGGCCCATCGCGGCGCTGCCCGTGCTCACACCGTGGCTCGCGTCGCAGTGGGTGAACCTCGTCACGCCCATCCCGCGTTCCCTGGCCATCCCGATCATCGCGTCGCTGCAGTTCGACTGCGTCACCCACGAGCACGACATCCGGAGCTACATCCCCGACCCCGAGGGCGGCCTCACGCCGTACCGCCGGGCCGTGCGGCTCGCGCTGGGCAAGATGAAGTCGGGCGAGGTGGAGACCAGCTGGCAGGACGCGTTCGTGCCGGGTGCGGTGAGCGACCCGCTGCCGAGCGACCCCGAGTGGGCCGGGCACACCGTGTACCTCGACGTGAAGCAGCGCCGCACGCCGGCTCCGGCCGACGAGCTCTGGCGGGTGATCGAGGGGATCGGCGGCGAGAACGGCTGGTACTCCTTCCCGCTGGCCTGGGCGGTGCGCGGCTGGATGGACAAGGTCGTGGGCGGCGTGGGCCTCCGGCGGGGCCGGCGCAGCCAGACCAGCCTGCACACCGGAGACGCGCTCGACTTCTGGCGGGTGGAGCAGATCGATCGCGGAACGTTCCTGCGGCTGCGCGCCGAGATGAAGGTGCCCGGCGGCGCCTGGCTCGAGATGCGGGCGACCCCCACCGACGACGGCGGGTCGATCTACGACCAGCGCGCCGTGTTCTTCCCGCGCGGGCTCGGCGGCCGGTTGTACTGGTTCGCCATCCTCCCGTTCCACGGGGTGATCTTCAACGGGATGGCCAATCGGATCACCCAGACGGCCCTGCTTGCGGCCCGCGGCTAAAATGAAGACCTACTTCACCTGGAGGTGCGGATGACCGGACAACCCAAGACCGTGTTCGTGGGAGACAGTCTCATCGAAGGGGGCCGCTGGCAGGAGTGGTTCCCGGAGTTCGAGGCGGTGAACCTCGGCGTGGGCGGAGACACCATCGAGGGGCTCACGGAGCGCCTCGACGAGGTGGCCGTCGAAGACCCCGACACCATCGTGCTGCTCATCGGCACCAACGACATCGCCAACCGGCGCGGAATCGAGCAGGTCGTCCGCGGCATCGAGACCATCCTGGTGAACCTGCGGGCCGCGCTGCCCGACGCCATCATCCTCGTGCAGTCGGTGCTGCCCCGCGGGGCCGAGTACGCCGAGTTCGTGAAGGAGATCAACCGTCACGTCTGGCAGTTCGCCGCCACCGTGCGGGCGCACTACCTCGACCTCTGGCCCGTGATGGCCGTCGACGGTGGCGAGTTGAACCCGGCCTACACCGAAGACCGGCTGCACCTCAACGAGGAGGGCTACAAGGCGTGGCTCTCCGAGCTCGAACCGGCGCTCGAGCGGGTGCACGGCCTGCCCCCGGCGAGCCGTCCCATCCGCCTGCCGGAACTCAACAACAACGCCTAGGGCGCCTCAGAGCCGCGAGAACAGGCGCTCGAAGAAGCGGATGCCCGTGAACCACGTGTGCACGTGCATCCGCTCGTCTTTGGCGTGCAGCGTGGCCAGCTCGGCGGCCGACATCTCGAACGGGCTGAACCGGTAGACCGACCGGCTGTAGGGCGAGAACGAGCGGGCGTCGGTGGCGCCGGTCTGCACATAGGGCGTCACGACGACTCCGGGGTAGGCCGCCCGGATGCTCTCGGCCACGAGGTCCCAGTCGGGCCCTTCCATGCGCGACACCGGTGCCGGCTCGTTCGCCATCTCGGTCTCCACCCGCACCAGCGGGTCGGCGATGGCCCGCTCGAGGTGCCGTTGCGCCGCCGCCACCGAGGACCCCACGGCGATGCGCACGTTAACCACGGCCTGCGCCCGTTCGGCCAGCGCATTCGGCGCGAGCGAGCCCGACAGCTGGGTGACCGCCATCGTGGTGCGCACCATCGCGGCCGTCTCGACGCCGAGGCGCGCGAACACGGGCACGATCAGCGGCCGGAACAGCCGCAGGTGCCCGAACACGAAGCGCAGCGGGTTCTCGGCGTGCTCACCGATGGTCTCGATCATGCGCGCCGTCACCGGGTTCAGCGACGCGGGGAACGGATGCCGGCCCAGGCGCGCGATGGCCCGGGCGAGGCGGTTCGTGGCCGTGTCGGGCGGGGGAGTGGAGGCGTGCCCGCCCGCCTGCTCCACCGTGAGCGTGAAGTTGGTGGTGCCCTTCTCGGTGACCCCCACGACGGCGATCGGCGCCTGCACCGTGGGGAACATGCCGCTCACCACGGCTCCGCCCTCGTCGAGCACCAGCCCGATCTCGACCCCGCGCCCGTGCAGCAGCCGGGCGGCCTCGGCGGCACCGGTGCCCGCCGTCTCCTCGTCGTGCCCGAAGAGCAGGTACACGTCGTGCCGGGGGGCGATGCCCTCGGCCAGGGCGCGCTCGGCCGCCTCGAGCAGGGCCACCACCGATCCCTTGTCGTCGAGCGTGCCGCGGCCCCAGATCACGCGGTCGGTGCCCTGCCCGGTGATCTCGGCGGCGAACGGCGGGTGCGTCCAGCCCTCGTCGGAGGCCACGACCACGTCGTAGTGCGCCAGCAGAACGGATGCGCGCCCCGGCTCGCTGCCCGGCCACCGGAAGAGGAAGGTGCGGCCGAGCACCAGCTCGAGCTCGAGCTCTGAGTGCACCAACGGGTAGAGCCGGGCGAGGGCCTCGCGGAACGCGTCGAAGGCGGCCTCGTCGCGGAGCTCCGGCTCCACCGACATGGTGGGGATGCGGATGAGCTCGCGGAGGTGCTCGAGGGCGACGTCGTCGGTGGGCACAGGGCTCCTAGGGCCGGCCGGCCGGATCAGCCGGATCGGCCGGATCGCCTGGATCGGCTGGATCGGCCGGATCGGCAAGACGCCCGGCCAGATCGTGCGGCGGGCGGGCACCGAGCTGCTGGATGGCGACGGCGGCGCACCGCACTCCCGCGCGGCCGGCGGCGTCCAGCCGGGCCGCGTCGACGGTGCCCGACGCGAAGGGGCGCGCCGGTGTGCCCGACGCCCCCGAGGTGCCCGTTGTCAGCATCGAGTTCACGAACCCGGCGCTGAAGGCGTCGCCGGCACCCGTGGTGTCGACGGGGTCGACGAGCAGGGCCGGCACGCGCACGAGCACGGGTGCGTCGGCGCCCCGGGCGGCGGCGAGAACCCCGGCGCGGCCCATCGTGAGGGCCACCACCTCGGCGTGCTCGAGCAGCGCGACCGCCACCTCGTCCGGGTCGATCAGCCCGGTCAGGGCGCGGCCCTCGTCGAGGTTCGGCAGCAGCACGGTCGCGCCGTGGGCGGCGTCGAGCACGGTCTGGGCGCCGTGATCGGCGATGAAGCCGGCCGACCCGGGGTTCACCGAGACCGACAGCCCCGCATCCCTCGCCTCGGCGATGAGTTCGGCGCAGGCCCGCACCGCGCTCAGCCGCTCGGAGCCGGGCACGTCGTTGAACAGCGAGTACCCGGTGAGGTGCAGATGGGCGCCCGGTACCAGCAGGGCGCGATCGACGTCGGCCGGGCCGGTCAGCGCGTTCGCGCCGCGCTCGGTGAGCATCGTGCGCGTGCGGTCGGCCTGCAGCACCACCACGATCGTGCCGGTGGGCCGCTCGTCGTCACCGGCGAGGTGCGCCCGCACGCCGGCCTGCTCGAGCTCCTCCGTGTGCCGGACGACGTCGACGGTGCCCACGCGGCCGAAGAAATCGGTGCGCGCCCCGAGGCGGCCGAACCAGGCGGCGGCGTTCGCGGCCGATCCGCCGGCGCGGCGCTCGATGGTGGCCGTGGTGTCGGTGTCGGGCCGCACCTCGCCGCTCGGGGTGACGATGATGTCGTCGATCACGTCACCGAAGGCGAGCACCGTCGGAACGATCATCCGCGTCAGTGACCGGCGGTGGCGTCGGAGTCGGCCTGCTCGGCCGACAGGGCGCTCCACGCCGTCGCGATCTCGCCCGCCAGCCGCACGTTGTTGCGCGCGATGTCGAGGTTCACTTCGAGGCTGCGGCCCTCCGACGCCTCGACGATGTACCCGAGCAGGAACGGCGTGACCGCCTTGCCCGACACCCCGGCCGTCTCGGCGGCGGCGAACGCGGTGGCGAGCACGCGGTCGTGCTCCTCGGGATCCCACTGCTGATCGGTGGGCAGCGGGTTCGCCACCACGATGCCCTGGCCGTGACCGAGCTCGTCCTGGCCCCGCATCACGCGCGCGATCTCGGCGGCGTCGTCGACCTGCCAGTCGATGGTGTAACCCGATCCGCGCAACCAGAAGCTCGGGAAGTCGGTGGTGCGGTAGCCCACCACCGGCACGCTCAAGGTCTCGAGGCGCTCGAGCGTGGCCGGGATGTCGAGCACCGACTTCACGCCCGCCGACACCACGGTGACCCCCGAGAGGGCGAGCGAGGAGAGGTCGGCCGACTCGTCGAAGGTCGAGGAGGCGCCGCGGTGCACGCCGCCGAGGCCTCCAGTGGCGAACACCCGCACACCGGCGCGCCCGGCGAGGTAGGCGGTGGCCGCGACGGTGGTGGCACCGCTGGCGCGCTTGGCCGAGAGGATCGGGAGGTCGCGCACGCTCGCCTTGGTCATCTCCTCCTCGGCGATGCGGCGCACCCCCTCGGTGTCGAGCCCGATACGGGGGACGCCGTCGAGCACCGCGATGGTGGCCGGGGTCACCCCGGCGTCGCGCAGGATGGCCTCGAACTCCTGGGCCGCCTCGAGATTGCGCGGGCGGGGGAGGCCGTGCGAGATGATCGTCGACTCCAGCGCCACCACCGGCCGGCCCGCGTCGAGGGCGTCGGACACCTCATCGGAGACCCGGACGGCCCCCGTGCTCTGTCGCGCCATCAGTGCAGTCGCGCTTTCAGTGCGGCCACCGGGTCGGCGGCGTTCAGGATGCCGGGGCCGAACCGCAGCATGGTGACGGTGTGCGACACCGGGCCGGCACCCGCGCTCAGGCGGGTGGCGACGGTGGCGCGCTCCCAGATGAGGATCGCCTCCTGCGCGAGCTGCACGGTGAGGCCGAGGGGCTGGGTGTTGCCGGAGCGCACGTCGGGCAGGGAGTAGCCGCCGAGCGAGGCGAGGGTGGCGTACACCTCCGACACGTCTTTCTGCGGCAGCGGAACAGCGCCCTGGCCCGCGAACACGGTGACGAACAACCGTGCGGCGAGCTCCTCGGGATCAGCGGTCCACAGCCCTTCCGGGCCGGCGAAAGGAGGGGTGGGAGCACCCGGCGAGAATGACATGGCTTCACACTACCGAGCGCCGCGTAGGATTGGCGAGACATGAGCGCGCGACAGAGCACCCCCTCGTTCACCCGGCCCGCACTCGCCCCCGGCATCCTCGGAGCGATCGCTCTCGTGGCCTTCCTGGCCGTGGTCGAGGACGACGGCTGGTTCACGGTGGCCCGGTTCGTGGTGGCCATTCTGGCGCTGATCATGACCGTGTTCGCGGTGCAGGGCAAGCAGTGGTGGTGGGTGCCGCCGCTGGCCGCGATCGCCGTGCTCTGGAACCCGGTGCTGCCGATCGACCTGCCGCTGGTGGGGTGGCAGATCGCCCACGTGGCGGGGGCCGTGGTGTTCGTGGCGAGTGGCCTCCTGATCAAGGTGCATCGCGTAGACTAGCTGCGCCACGGGGATTCCCGCTCTTCGCGCCGACCGCGACTCACCTCGCCTTGCTCGACCGCCCAGGCCCCGTGCATCCCGCCTCACTCCGTAGGAGAACACTTGTCAAGGTCCGGCAATCGCCGTACGCGCACCGCAGACAACACCGGTCTGATCCCGATCCTCGCCCGCAAGGTGCGTGAGGTCGAAGCCGCCGCCCAGCGCGGCAAGGTCGCCCCCGCCAACCGCACGAAGTTCCTCGTGGTGGCGCTGCTCATGCGTGAGGAGCGCGCGGGCATCAAGACCGACGCCTCCCTGAGCGACGCCGATCGCGCCGAGCAGCTTAAGCGCCTCGACGGCATCGCGTCCATCCTCGCCCGCACCGCGGCCCGCGACACCTCCCTCATCGCGCTGCTGGAGAACGACGCCGCGCTGTCTCCGGCGGCCCGCAAGCTCCGCCGGGAGTACCTCGAAGACGCCGGCTACGACGTGCCGGACGACGAGCCGGAGGCTCCCGCGCAGACCGCGACCGTGGTTCCGCCCGAGCTCGCCGAGCGGCAGGTGGTGCCGACCTCGGTGAAGTCGCGTCAGCTCGCCAACCCCTTCATGGCGCCCGACCTCACGCCCGCCAAGCCCCACGGCGTCGGTCGGCTCACCAACTGGGAGCTGCTCGGCCCGCTCTACCGCGCCTTCGAGTACGGCGCCGGCGGCACCGCCGCGAGCATGGAGCTGCCCGAGGCGCCCACCATCGACCGGCTCTCGCCCCCCGGCCACGAGCTGATGGTGCACCAGTCCCGGTTCCTGCAGAGCGTGCAGGCAGGTCACCGCACCTTCCTGCTGGCGGATGAGCCCGGCCTCGGAAAGACGGCCCAGTCGCTGCTGGCCGCATCCGTCGCCGACGCCTACCCGCTGCTGGCCGTGGTGCCGAACGTGGTGAAGATGAACTGGGCCCGCGAGGTCGAGCTCTGGACGCCGCACCGGCGCGCCACCGTGGTGCACGGCGACGGTGAGAACCTCGACGCCTTCGCCGATGTGGTGGTGGTGAACTACGAGGTGCTCGACCGCCACCTCTCCTGGCTCGGCGGCATGGGCTTCCGCGGCATGGTGGTCGACGAGGCGCATTTCATCAAGAACATGTCGTCGCTGCGCTCGCGCAACGTGCTGGCGCTGGCCGACCGCATCCGGCACACCGCCCCCGGCGGCAACCCGCTGATGATGGCGCTCACCGGTACGCCGCTGATCAACGACGTCGACGACTTCCGGGCCATCTGGAAGTTCCTCGGCTGGATCGACGGCGACAAGCCGGGCCCCGAGCTGATGGAGCGCCTCGAGGAGATCGGGCTCACCCCGGCCGACACCGGCTTCTTCGCCGAGGCCCGCGAGGCCGTGGTCGACATGGGCATCGTGCGCCGGCGCAAGATCGACGTGGCCGCCGACCTGCCCGCCAAGCGCATCGTCGACCTGCCCGTGGAGCTCGACGACGACTTCGGCCGGTCGATCCGCGAGGCCGAGCGCGAGCTCGGGGCCCGCCTGGTCACCCGTTACCGCCGGCTCGTGGCCGCCAGGGCGAACGCCCGCGGCGACGAGGTCGACGACCTGCCCGACGACGACCTGATGCGCCTCGTGGCGCGCCAGGAGCTCGAGGACACCTCGTCGAACGAAGACGGCCTGAACGTGTTCACCATGGTGCGCCGCATCGGTACCGCGAAGGCCGGCCTCGCCGCCGACTACACGGCGCAGCTCGCCCGCTCGGTGGGCAAGGTGGTGTTCTTCGCCAAGCACATCGACGTGATGAACGCCGCCGAGGAGCTGTTCGCCAAGCGAGAGCTCAAGACGGTATCCATCCGCGGCGACCAGTCGGCCACCCTGCGCCAGCGCGAGATCGACGCCTTCAACAACGACCCCGAGGTGGCGGTGGCGGTCTGTTCGCTCACGGCCGCGGGCGTCGGGCTCAACCTGCAGGCCGCGTCGAACGTGGTGCTCGCCGAGCTGTCGTGGACGGCGGCCGAGCAGACCCAGGCCATCGACCGCGTGCACCGGATCGGCCAGGCCGAGCCCGTCACCGCCTGGCGCATCGTGGCCGCTCAGACCATCGACACGCGCATCGCCGAGCTGATCGACTCCAAGCAGGGCCTCGCGGCCCGCGCGCTCGACGGCTCCGACGTGGCGCTCGGCTCCACCGACAGCGTGCAGCTCGACGCCCTGGTCTCACTGCTCCGCAGCGCCCTCGAGGGCTGACCCGCCCGGGTCTAGGCCAGGCCCAGCACGTCGAGGGTCCAGGCGTACTCGTACGAGACCTCGCGCCAGCGCTCGTAGCGGCCTGAGACACCGCCGTGGCCCGCCGACATCTCGGTCTTCAGCAGCACGGGGGCGTCGACGTCGCGCAGGCGCGCCGTCCACTTCGCGGGCTCCACGTAGAGCACCCGGGTGTCGTTCAGCGAGGTGACGGCCAGGATGCGCGGGTACTGCTGCGCGGTCACGTTCTCGTACGGCGAGTACGACTTCATGTAGGCGTACACCTCGGCGTCGTGCAGCGGGTCGCCCCACTCGTCCCACTCGATCACCGTGAGCGGCAACGACGGGTCGAGGATCGACGTGAGGGCGTCGACGAACGGCACCTGCGCCAGGATGCCGGCGAACAGGTGCGGTGCGAGGTTCGCCACGGCCCCCATCAGCAGCCCGCCCGCGCTGCCGCCCTGCGCCACCAGGCGGGCCGGCTCGGTGAAGCCCAGCTCGATCACCCGCTCGGCCGCGCTGACGAAGTCGGTGAAGGTGTTCTTCTTGGTGAGCGTCTTGCCGTCCTCGTACCAGTGCCGGCCGAGCTCGCCACCGCCGCGCACGTGGGCGATGGCGAAGGCCGCACCGCGATCCAGCAGCGACAGGCGCGGCACCGAGAACGCGGGGTCGATCGACGCCTCGTAGGAGCCGTAGCCGTAGAGCACCAGCGGGGCCGGCCCGTCGGCGTCGAGCACGCCGCGGCGGGCGACGAGCGAGATGGGCACCCGGGTGCCGTCGGCGGCGGTCGCCCACTCGCGACGCTGCTCGTAGAGCGAGGCGTCGTAGCCGCCGCGTACGACCTGCTGCTTCAGCAGGGTCGAGGTGCCGGTGTGGATGTCGTGGTCGAACACCGAGGAGGGCGTCACGAACGAGGTGTAGCCGAAGCGGATGGTGGGCTGCTCCCACTCGGGGTTGCCCGACGTGCCCACCGAGAACAACGGCTCGTCGAACTGCAGCTCGGTGAACGGTGCGTCCTGCAGTCCTGTCGTATCCGGTGTCAGCGGCAGCAGGCCGATGCGGGTGAGGCCGTCTCGCCGGTAGTCGAGGGTGAGGTGGCCGGCGAACGCGTCGACGTCCTCCAGGCGCACGGCCTCGTCGTGCGCCACCACGGTCTGCCACGAGGCGCGGTCGAGCGGATGCGCGGGGTCGACCGCCACCAGCTCGAAATTCAGTGCGCCGTCGTTGTGCAGCACCAGCAGCAGGTCGTGGCCGCCCACCACCGCGTGCTCCACCGAGTACTCCACGCCCTCGCGCCGGGGCCACACCACCCGGAAGCCCGCCTCGGGCTCGAGGGTGTCCAGCAGCAGCACCTCGCTGGTGATCTTGGAGCCGATCTCGATCTCGACGTAACGGCGGCTGCGGGTGAGGCCCACACCCACCCAGTAGCGCTCATCCGGTTCGGTGAAGACGACGGTGTCGTCGGTGCCGCCGCCCACGCGATGCTGCCAGATGGTGTCGGGGCGCCAGGCGTCGTCGACGGTGGGGTAGTAGACGGTCGAGCCGTCGCCGGAGAAGACGGCCCCCGGGAAGGTGTCGACCACCTCGTCGGGCAGGTTCTCGCCGCTGTCGAGGTCGCGGATGCGCAAGGTGTACCGCTCGTCGCCCACGGTGTCGACCGCGTAGGCGAGCAGCCGGCCGTCGGGCGACACGTCGAACGAGCCCAGCGAGTAGAAGTCGTGCCCCTCGGCCTCGACGTTGTCGTCGAGCACCACCTGCTCGCCCTCCACGGGGATGCCCGGCTGGATGGCCGGTGGCGTCCAGTCGTCGCGCCCGGCGATGGGCGCCCGGCAGTGCACCCCGTACTGTGAGCCCTCGGCCGTGCGGGTGTAGTACCAGTGGCCGCCGTCGCGAACCGGCACCGAGAGGTCGGTCTCCTGGGTGCGGCCCTTGATCTCCTCGAAGAGGGTCTCGCGCAGGCCCTGCAGGTGGGCCAGCGACTGCTCGGTGTGGGCGTTCTCGGCCTCGAGGTACGCGATCACCTCGGGGGAGTCCTTGTCGCGCAGCCACTCGTAGGGGTCGGCCACCACGTCGCCGTGGTGCACTCGTTCGAACGGGACCTTCGGGGCGCGGGGAGGAAGCGATGCCATGGCATCCAGCGTAGGCCGCCGGGGTGCGGGGTGCGGGGTGCGGGGTGCTGGGTGCTGGGTGCGGGGTGCCGGTCCCCGACGTCGCCGACGCCCTCGCGGCGGTGCTGTCCGGCATCTCGCTGATCGTGCCCTTCCTGCACGGCTGAGCCGCGCCTACGATGACTCCATGACCCCGGAGCATCGCATCGCACCGCTCACCCCCGTCGTTCCCGTGCTGCGTTCGGGCTTCGATTCGGGGATCACGCGCTCGCTCGCCTGGCGCACCGACCAGCTGCGCGCGCTCAAGCGGCTGATCGTGGAGAACTCGGCCGAGCTCGAAGACGCACTCTTCCTCGACCTGGGCAAGAACCCCACCGAGGCGGTTCTCACCGAGCTCAACGTGGTGACCGCCGAGATCGACCACACGCTGGCGCACCTGCGACGATGGCTGCGGCCCCGGCGGGTGGGCGTGCCGCTGGGCCTCGCCCCGGCCAGCGCCTCGACGATGCTCGAGCCGCTCGGGGTGGTGCTCGTGATCGCTCCCTGGAACTACCCCGTGCAGCTGCTGCTGGCTCCGGTGGTGGGCGCCCTCGCGGCCGGCAACGCCGTGCTGATGAAGCCCAGCGAGCTCGCCCCGGCCACGTCGGCCCTGGTCGCCCGTCTGGTGCCGCAGTACCTCGACGATCGCGCCGTGGCGGTGGTCGAGGGCGGAGTCGACGTGACCACGGGGCTCCTCGAGGAGCGCTTCGACCACATCTTCTACACCGGCAACGGCACGGTCGGCCGCATCGTGATGACCGCCGCCGCGAAGCACCTCACCCCGGTCACCCTCGAACTCGGCGGCAAGTCTCCCGTGTACCTCGACGACACGGTCGACCTCGCGGCGGCAGCCCGGCGGATCGCGTGGGGCAAGTTCATGAACGCCGGGCAGACCTGCGTGGCTCCCGACTACCTGCTGGCCACGCCGGAGGTGGCGGCCGCCCTCACGCCGCACCTCGTCGATGCCATCGCCGAGCTCTACGACGGCGACCCGCGGTCGAGCTCGAGCTACGGCCGCATCGTCAACGACAAGCAGTACGGCCGGCTCAAGGGCCTCCTGGGCAGCGGCCGAGTCGTCGTCGGCGGCCGGAGCGACGACCGCACCCGCTACCTCGCCCCCACGGTGCTGGCCGATGTGCCACGCGACTCCCCGGTGATGCAGCAGGAGATCTTCGGCCCCATCCTGCCCGTGGTCACCGTGAGCGGTCTCGACGACGCCATCGCGTTCATCCGGGCCGGTGAGAAGCCGCTTGCGCTCTACGCGTTCACCTCCTCGAAGTCGGCCGCGAAGCGCATCCTCACCGAGACCTCCTCGGGTGCCGTCGGCTTCGGCGTTCCCGTGGCCCACCTCACCGTGGCCGGGCTGCCCTTCGGCGGCGTGGGCGAGAGCGGCATGGGCTCGTACCACGGACGCCGCAGCATCGAGACGTTCAGTCACGAGAAAGCGGTGCTCGCCAAGCCGCTCGCGCCCGACACCCTGAAGCTGGTGTACCCGCCGTTCACGGCCCGGAAGGACGGCTTCATCCGGGGGCTGCTGAAGAGGTTGAGCTGAGCGGCCCCGGAGTAGAGTCGATGCCGTCCAGCCACAAGCGACACGACACGATTCGAGCAATGGAGCCCACCCCGTGACCACCACTCCTCCCACCCGCACCGAGACCGACAGCCTGGGGAGCGTGGAGATCCCGCGCGACGCCTACTGGGGAGTCCACACCGCGCGCGCCCTCGAGAACTTCCCGATCAGCCGGCGCCCGATCTCGGTCTACCCCGACCTCGTGAACGCCCTCGCCATCGTGAAGCAGGCGGCTGCCAGGGCCAACGCCGAGATCGGCGTGCTCGACCCCGAGAAGGCGGCGGCCATCGAGGCGGCCTGCGAGCGCATCCGGGCGGGTGAGTTCCACGACCAGTTCGTGGTGGGCGTCATCCAGGGCGGAGCCGGCACCTCCACCAACATGAACGCCAACGAGGTGATCGCGAACGTGGCGCTCGCCGCCGGGGGGCACCCGCTCGGCTCGTACGACATCCTGCACCCGCTCGACGACGTGAACCGCAGCCAGAGCACCAACGACGTGTACCCCACGGCCGTGAAGCTCGCGATGGTGTTCTCGCTGCAGCGACTGCTGGTGGAGCACGAGCAGCTGCGCGACGCGTTCTCGGCGAAGGGCGTCGAGTTCGCCCACGTGCTGAAGGTGGGTCGCACCCAGCTGCAGGATGCCGTGCCCATGACGCTCGGCCAGGAGTTCCACGGTTTCGCCACCACCCTCACCGAAGACCTCGAGCGCCTGAAGCACACCATGCCGTTGCTCTGGGAGATCAACCTCGGCGCCACCGCGATCGGCACCGGCATCACCGCCGACCCGAACTACGCGGCCACCGTGTGCCGTCATCTGCGCGACCTCACCGGCTTCGAGCACGTCACCGCCGCCGACCTGGTGGAGGCCACGAGCGATGCGGGCGTGTTCATGACGCTGTCGGGCGTGCTCAAGCGCTCGGCCATCAAGCTCTCGAAGATCTGCAACGACCTCCGGCTGCTCTCCAGCGGCCCCCAGGCCGGTCTCGGCGAGATCAACCTCCCGGCGCGTCAGGCGGGCTCCAGCATCATGCCCGGCAAGGTCAACCCGGTCATCCCCGAGGTGGTGAACCAGGTGGCCTTCTCGGTGGCCGGCGCCGACGTCACCATCACCATGGCGGCCGAGGGCGGGCAGCTGCAGCTGAACGCGTTCGAGCCGGTGATCGCCCACTCGCTGCTGCAGAGCCTGGCCTGGATGACGCAGGGTTGGCGCACCCTCCGCATCAATTGCGTCGACGGCATCACCGCCAATCTCGACCGGCTCGACACCATGGTGTCGACCTCGGTGGGCGTCGTCACGGCCCTCACCCCCTACATCGGCTACACCGCCGCGTCGGCCCTGGCGAAGACGGCGCTGCTCACCCACCGCAACATCGCCGACCTCGTGGTGGAGGCCGACCTGATGAGCCGCGAGCGCGTGATGAAGCTCATCTCGCCGGCGCGGCTGTCGGGCATCGAGGCCATCACGGCGGCCATCGACGTGATCGACGCGGATGAGGCGGCCATCGTGAGCGCCATCGACCGAGGCGGCCGGTGACGGCGACGGATGCCCGGGGAACCGCTTCGCCAGACGGAGCCGGGCGGGCATCCGTTCTCGAGCGCCTCGGCGAGCTGCTCGGAGACCGGCTGAGCGTCGAGACCGGCGTGCTCGACGCGCTCCGCACCGACAAGTCGGGCTGGTGGTCGGAGGGCGGGGCCCTGGCCTTCGTCGACGCCCGCAGCGTGGCTGAGGTGCAGGCGGTGCTGCGCCTGGCGTCGGAGTACCGGATCCCCGTGGTTCCCCGCGGGGCCGGGACGGGGCTCGCCGGGGGAGCGACGGCCTCCCCGGGAGCGATCGTGCTCGGCGTGGCCGGGATGGACCGGATCCGCGAGATCGCCCTCGACGACGAACTCGCGGTGGTGGAGCCCGGGGTGATCAACCAGGCGCTCGGCGACGCGCTCGCGCCCCACGGCTACGCCTTCTCGCCCGATCCGGCGTCGAAGGCCATCTCGACCATCGGCGGCAACATCGCCACCAACGCCGGCGGCCTGATGTGCGCCAAGTACGGCGTCACCCGCGAGGCGGTGCTCGGTCTCGACGTGGTGCTGGCCGACGGGAGCCTGCTCTCGACGGGCCGGCGCACGGTGAAGGGCGTCACCGGCTACGACCTCACGGCCCTGTTCACCGGCTCGGAGGGCACGCTCGGCGTGATCGTGGGTGCGACCGTGCGCATCCGTCCGGTTCCGCCGGGGCCTGTCGTCACCGTCGCCGCGTTCTTTGCCGACGTGACGAGCGCCGCCGCAGCCTGCGCCGCCGTCACCGCCGCGCGACTGCGGCCCGCGGTGATGGAACTGATGGATGCGGCGGCGGTGGCCGCCGTCACCACCTACCTCGGCCTGCCCTCCCGCGGGGCGGGCGCCGCCTTCGTGCTCGCCCGGACCGACGGGGCCGGAGCGGCCGACGAGGGCGACGCGATCGCCGAGGTGCTGCGCGCCGGCGGGGCCTCGACGGTCGATCTCTCCGACGACGAGGTGGCGGGTGAGGAGCTGCTCGCCTTCCGGCGCAGCATCCACCCCGCGCTCGAGGCGCTCGGCGAGGTGCTGATCGAAGACGTCTGTGTGCCGCGCTCGGCGCTGCCGGCGATGTTCGCCGAGATCGAGCGCATCTCGGCGGCCTACGACATCCCGATTCCCACGGTCGCCCACGCCGGCGACGGAAACCTGCACCCGAACTTCGTGGTGCCGCCCGCACTGGTGGAGTCGGCGGGCGGCGCGGTGGTGGGCGGAGCACCCGAGATCGTCTGGCAGGCCGCCGACGAGCTGTTCGCCGCGGCCCGCCGGCTCGGCGGAACGCTCACCGGCGAGCACGGCGTGGGCGTGCTGAAGAAGCGCTGGCTCGAGGGGGAGCTCGGCTCGGAGGAGCTGGCGCTGCAGCGGCGCCTCAAGGCCGTGTTCGACCCGCTGGGCATCATGAACCCGGGCAAGGTGTACTGAGCCCCGTGGTTCCGTCGGAGCGCGAGGCGTCCTCCGCTCGCGCTACGCTGGGAGCCCGACCAGCGTGAGGATTGCTCGTGACACTCTTCGAACCCCGGCAGGGCCGGCCCGCCCAGTGGTCGGCGGCACCGGTGCAGGCCCCCGAGTCGATGCCCGGCGAGGTGCCCGCCGGTGCCGCGGTGCCGCCGCTGCCCATGGTGGGTGGGGGCGGGCCCCGCTCGCGGGCCGGCTCGACCGCTTCGCTCGTGCTGCTGATCGTGGGCATCATCGTGCTGGCCTTCGTGTTCCTCGCCGTGATCGGCTACCTGGTGCTCGGTCTCGGGCCTGTGACGGTCGTCGTCTGCGCGGTGCTCGCACTCATCCCGCTGTCGGCGGTGATCACGGCGGTGACCCTCATCGACCGGTGGGAGCCGGAGCCGAGGCCCGCGCTGTGGTTCGCCTTCCTGTGGGGCGCCGCGGCATCCGTCGCCATCGCGCTGATCGTCGATTTCGGGGTTCAGGTGGCTGTGGCCGCGGCGAGCAACGGAACGGCCACCACGAGCGATCTGTGGGGTGCGGTCATCCAGGCGCCGTTCGTGGAGGAGGGGGCGAAGGCCGCCGGCATCCTGATTCTGCTGCTGATCTTCCACCGGCAGTTCGACGGCCCGGTCGACGGGCTCGTCTACGGCGCCACCGTGGCCGCCGGGTTCGCCTTCACCGAGAACATCCTCTACTTCGGGCAGGCACTGATCGAATCCGGTGGTGTGGGCCTCGGGTTCACGTTCGTGCTGCGCGGCATCATGTCGCCGTTCGCCCACGTGATGTTCACGGCCTGCACCGGTGTGGCGCTCGGCTTCGCGGTGCGACGGCGCAATCGGCTGGCCGCGGTGGGGGTGTTCGTGCTCGGGCTGCTGCTGGCGGTGGGCCTGCACGCGCTGTGGAACGGATCGACCTTCATCGTGCAGGGGCTCGACGGGTTCTTCCTCGTCTATTTCGCGGTGCAGGTGCCGCTGTTCGTGCTCGCGATCGTGTTCGTGGTGCTGCTGCGCCGGGCCGAGCGGCGACTCACCACCGCCCGGCTCACCGAGTACGCCGAGGCCGGCTGGTTCTCGCCCGCCGAGGTCGAGATGCTCTCGACCGGGGCGGGTCGCCGGTACGCGAGACGATGGGCGCGTACCCTGCCTGGCAACGGTGAACCCGCGATGCGGGCGTTCACGAGGGATGCCACGCGGCTCGCCTTCGTGCGACAGCGCATGCTGAGCGGCCGCTCCACCCAGACTCCCCGGCACGACGAGGCCGAACTGCTCGAGGCACTGCTGGCCGATCGGCTGGCCCTGGCCACGGCGGCGGGTGGGCGGACGGTCACCTGACCGGCTGCTCTCTGCCGGCTGCTCTCTACCGGCTGCTCTCTGCCGGCCGCTCGCTTTGCCATGCCCATCCGGGTGGGCTTGGATGGAGTCATGACAGATTCACTTGGCACCAAGCCCGAGATCGACTTCCCCGAGGGCCCGGCCCCCACCACCCTCGAGATCGTCGACATCGTCGAGGGCACCGGCAAGGAGGCGACCCCCGGCGCCACCGTCGAGGTGCACTACCTCGGCGTCGAGTACGACACCGGAGACGAGTTCGACTCCTCCTGGGGCCGCGGCGAGACCATCAGCTTCCCGCTGAACGGCCTCATCGCCGGCTGGCAGGAGGGCATCCCCGGCATGAAGGAGGGCGGGCGCCGCAAGCTCACCATCCCGCCGCACCTGGCCTACGGCCCCGCCGGATCGGGGCACTTCCTGGCCGGCAAGACCCTCATCTTCGTGATTGATTTGATTTCGGTTCCCTAGCGGGAACCGCAACCGGGCGTTCGACGGTTGTACGGCAACCTCCCTGCATCGGACAAGTAGAATTGCTTGCCGGTTCGGGGAGGTTCTGTGGTTAACGAGGAGTTGGCGCGAGAGCGCGACTACGTGGCGGGGCTGTACGCCCGGCTCGACGACCTGCGCGCCGAGGCGGAGCGCGAGCTCGCCGTGGTGCGACGCGAGAGCGTGGGCGGGAACCACCAGTCCCGCTCCGAGCGCGACGCCTTCGCCCGCGCCTACGAAGACCGCATCGCCCAGCTGCGCGAGGTGGGCGAGCGGCTCGCCTTCGGTCGCCTCGAGCTGCTCGACCCCGACGACGGCGGCTCGGCCCTGCGCTACATCGGCCGCCTGGGCCTGCGCGACGAGAACCTCGAGCCGCTGCTGCTCGACTGGCGCGCCCCGCAGGCCAGGGCCTTCTACCAGGCCACCGCCGCCACCCCGCTCGGCGCCCGCGCCCGGCGTCACCTCACCACCCGGGGCCGCGAGGTGGTGCGCATCGAGGACGAGGTCTTCGACTCCACCCTGCTCGACGAGGAGGGCACCCAGCTGCAGGGCGAGGGCGCCCTGCTGGCCGCCCTCTCGGCGCAGCGCACCGGTCGTATGCACGACATCGTCTCGACGATCCAGGCCGAACAAGACCGCGTCATCCGTTCAGACCTGCAGGGCGTGCTCGTGGTGCAGGGCGGCCCCGGCACCGGCAAGACCGCCGTGGCGCTGCACCGCGCCGCCTACCTGCTCTACACGCACCGCGAGCGGCTGGGCTCCAGCGGCGTGCTCGTGGTCGGGCCGAGCCGGGCGTTCCTGCAGTACATCAACGCCGTGCTGCCGAGCCTCGGCGAGACGGGTGTCGTGCTGTCGAGCCTCGGCGGTCTGTACCCGGGCCTCGAGGCCACCGTCGAAGACGCTCCGGCGGTCGCCGCGCTGAAGGGCTCGGCCGAGATGGCCGCGCTGCTCAAGCGTGCCGTGCGGTCGCGCCAGCGGGTTCCGGCCGAACCGCAGACCCTCGAGATCAACGGCGAGACCCTCGTGCTGCAGCCCGCGGCCATCGCCGACGCCATCGCGAAGGCGCGCGAGTCGGGCAAGCCCTACAACGAGGGCCGCGTGGGCTTCGTCAAGTCGATGCTCGGTCAGCTCACGAAGCAGCTCGCCGAGCAGCTCCGCCGTCGCGGCTCCACCGTCGACGACGCCGACCTCGCGTACCTCCGCGAAGACGTGCGCACCGCCTACGACGTGCGCGTGGCGCTCAACACCGCCTGGATCCCGCTGACCCCCGAGAAGCTCCTCGAAGACCTCTACGCCCGTCCGCAGTGGCTGGCTTCCCTCACTTCGCACTGGTCCAAGGCCAAGCGCGAGCTGCTGCGGCGCGAGCGCGGATCTGTCTTCACGGTCTCCGACGTGCCGCTCCTCGACGAGGCGGCCGAGCTGCTCGGCGAGTACGACGCCGGTGACGCCGCGGCCAAGCGAGCCGAGAAGCAGCAGCGCAAGCGCGACCTCGAGAACGCGCGAACCGCCATCAGCAACATGGACGTCGAGGGCATGGTGAGCGCCGAGTCGGTGGTGGCCGGGTTCGCCGAGCAGGGGGCGAGCCTCACCACCGCCGAGCGCGCCGCCTCCGACCGCAGCTGGACCTACGGGCACATCGTGGTCGACGAGGCGCAGGAGCTCTCGCCCATGCAGTGGCGGGTGCTGCTGCGTAAGTCGCCGCTTCGCTCGTTCACCATCGTGGGCGACGTGGCGCAGGCCAGCTCCGCCGCCTCCTCCACCAGTTGGGAATCCACCCTCTCGCCCCTCGTGGGCGACGCCTGGCGCCTGGAGGAGCTCACCGTCAACTACCGCACCCCCTCGCAGATCGTCGACGCCGCCGAGCGCGTGGCCGAGGCCAGCGGCCTGCAGGTCACCCGGTCGCGGTCGGTGCGCACGACGCCCTGGCCGGTCGACGCCGTCAGCACGGCGACGGATGCCGCGTTCGGCGACGCCGTCGCCGCCCGTGTGGCCGAGATGGCGGGCGCCGGCGGAACCACCGCGGTGATCGCCCCCGCCTCGCGGCTGCCCGACCTGTCGGCGCAGCTCGCCACCGCCTTCGGCGACGACGTCGGAGTCGGGGTGCGCGGACTGTCGCGCCCGATCGCGCTGCTCTCGCCCGCCGAGGCCAAGGGGCTCGAGTTCGACTCCGTGGTGGTGGCCTCGCCGGCGGCGGTCGTGGCCGAGAACACCCGGGGTGCATCCGCCCTCTACGTGGCGATGACCCGCTCGACGCAGCGCCTCACCCTCGTGCTCGCCCCCGGCGAGCCGGCTCCCCGGGGGCTCTGACCGCCGCCTCGAGGCTCAGGGCAGAGGGCTCAGGGCTCAGGGCTGCGGGTCGAGCGCGTCGTAGTCGCGGAAGCTGCGCACGAACCGTACGATCAGGGCCGCCGCCACCACGATCACCACACCGCCGAGCAGTGGCGGGAACCACAGCGCCGCCACCACCGAGAGCGCCCCCACGTAGAGGTCACCCACCCGCGGCCCGCCCGTGACCACCACGGTGAACACGCCCTGCAGCCGCCCGCGCATGTTGTCGGGTACCGCGGTCTGCAACATCGTCGACCGGAAGATGGCGCTGATCTCGTCGCTCACTCCGGCTCCGGTGAGGGCCAGAGACGCGAGCACCAGGGCCGGCACGTTCGCCTGGTCGATCTCCGGCCCGACCGTCATCCCCGACACGGATGCGACGAGCAGCACCACCCCGAACAGCGCCGTGAACACGCCGTACGACTGCACCGCGCGGGCGATCGCCCGGCCCTGCCAGCGCACCTGGCCGAGCCGGCCGGAGAACACGCTCGCGAGCATCGACCCCACCGCGAAGGCGGCGGTCAGTACTCCGACCGTCACCGGGCCACCGCCGAGCACGAGCACGCCGACGGCCGGAAAGAGCACACGGGGCTGGCCGAACGTCATGGCGGCGATGTCGATCAGGAACGAGGCCCGGATGTTCGGGGCCTTCTTCAGGAACGCGAACCCGTACCGGAGCGATTCCAACCCCGGCCGGTGAACCTCGCCCTCGGGCAGGATGCGCGGCAGGCTCGCGATGCCGAGGAATGCGGCGACGAACAGCACCACGTCGATCGAATATGTCCAGCCGAAGCCGACGGTCGCCACCAGCACCCCGGCCAGTGCCGGGCCGAGGGTGACCATCACCCCGGTGGTGATGCCGTTCAGCGCGGCCGCGGCCGGGAGCAGCTCTCGCGGCAGGATGCGGGGGTAGATGGCCGATCGGGTGGTCTGCACCACGGTGGCCGAGACCGCGTTCACCGTGGCGAGTGCGTAGAGCGCGCCCACGCTGTCGGCCCCGGTCCAGGCGAGCACCGCCAGCAGCGCGGTCGACACCCAGGCGATGACGGCGGCCAGCAGGGCCACCCGGCGGCGGTCGAACGCGTCGGCGAGCATGCCGCCGTAGAGTCCGGCCACGATCATCGGCACCAGCGCGAACAGCGCGACGCCGGCCACCGCGAGGGTCGACCCGGTGAGGCGGTAGACGTCCAGGCCCACGGCCACGATGGTCATCTGGCTGCCGATGCCGGAGATGGCCTGACCGCCCCAGAGCCGGGCGAAGGCCGGGCTCGCCTTCAGCGGGGTGAGGTCGACGAACGCCGAACGGCGACGGGCGGCCTCCTCAGCCGTTCCGTCGCCGTTCTCGCGTCGTGGTGGAGTGGTGCTCACTCCTGGGTGTTCTGCGCGGCTGCGGCCGCGTTCTTCTCCACGAGGTCGGCGTGGTGCTTGGCCGCCACGTCGGGGTGGGCGCGGAGGCGGCTCTTCAGGGCGTTCTCGCCGTAGGTGGTGAAGATGGGGTTGCGCGGGTCGACCGTGATGCCCTTGGCCTCGGCCACCAGCTCCTCGGGCAGCGGCAGCACCGGGATGGTGGCGTCGAGCGCGGGGGAGTAGAAGAACGGGATGGAGATGCGGTCGTCGCCGATGCGGGGCGAGATCACGCGGTGCACCGTGGCCTTGAGGTAGCCGTTGGTGGCCACCTCGAGCAGCTCGCCGATGTTCACCACGAAGGCGTCGTCGATCGGCGGGGCGTCGATCCACTCGCCGTCCTTCTCCACCTGGAGGCCGCCCTTGCCGGGCTCGACGAGCAGCAGGGTGAGCACGCCGCTGTCCTTGTGGGCCCCGACGCCCTGCTTGGGCTCGGGGTCGCTCTTGCCGGGGTAGCGCACGATCTTGATCAGGGTGGAGGGGCGTTCGGCGAACGCGGCGTCGAACACGTCCTCGGCGGCGCCGAGCGACACGGCCCAGGCGCGCAGCAGTGTGAGGCTCACGCGGTTGAGCTCCTCGTACCACTCGGCCACCACGTCCTGCAGCTCCGGCAGGGCCGTCGGCCACTGGTTCGGGCCGTCGAGGCGCATGTAGTCCGGCGTCTCGGCCGTGGCGGGCACGGGCTCGCGCTCCACACCGATGTCGATCTGCTCGCGCCAGTCCACTTTGCCCTGGGTGAGTTCGCCGCCGACGCGGGTGTAGCCGCGGAAGTGCGGGCTGTTGAGGTTCTCGATGGCCAGCTTGTCCTGCTCGGGCAGGTCGAAGAAGCGCCGGGCCGTGGTCATCACGCGCTCGATCAGCTCGTGCGGCACGCCGTGCCCGACGAGGTAGAAGAAGCCGTAGTCGTGGGTGGCCTCGCGCAGCTCGAGGCGGAACGCCTCGGCATCCGCGTCGTCGCCGTTCAGCCGGCTGAGGTCGAGCACGGGGAGGGTGGCCGTGCTGAGGGTGTCGATAGTCATGAGTTCATCCGTTCCGCGGTGAGTCAACGCACAACCACTATCGTGTGTTCCCGATCCGGAGTCGAACCGGCGCACGAATTGTTACGGCCGTGTTTCTGGTAGTCTCGTCAGGTTGCCGTGTGAACGGCCGCGGACAAAGAGAGCCACAGCATCCGGCTGATCGGCACCGCGCAACGAGAGAAAGGGGATCCCATCTATGGCACTCGAAGCAGACGTCAAGAAGGCGATCATCGACGAGTACGCTACCCACCCCGGTGACACCGGATCCCCCGAAGTGCAGGTCGCAATGATGACCCGTCGCATCAAGGATCTCACCGAGCACCTCAAGGAGCACAAGCACGACCACCACTCGCGTCGTGGTCTGCTGCTGCTCGTGGGCCAGCGTCGCCGTCTGCTCGGCTACCTGCAGGACATCGACATCGACCGCTACCGATCGCTCATCGAGCGCCTGGGCCTGCGTCGATAGCTGTCGCGATCGTCCTCAGCTCGCGCTGATACGACCTTCTTCGAACGGGCCGTCACCTCTTGGGTGGCGGCCCGTTTCGCATGCGCCAGGCACCGCTCCGCGCCGTGGTGACGAGAATCTCCGTGCCGTGGCCGTCTTCTGAGAACCTCAGGATGCACTCGTCGTCACAATCACCCGTGATGGTCGTCAGAACCTCGGAGAGGTAGTCGGACGCCTCGGGGGTCACGGATCTGCTGCAGCTCAGTTCGTGGAGCTCGCGGTATGCCGAGAGCCGGTCGACGCCTGATCGAATCCATCGCATCAAGTGCTCGTCGAAGACCTCCTCGGAGAAGACCTCCTCATGCACCGTGCGATGCAGGCACTCCAGTGGCGACTCCACTTCATCGGCGCCGCGGACATGATCGTTCCTCATATCCGGATACTAGACGCCCGGGCCCGGGAATACGGATGCGTGGTGCGCGGTTGGGACGGATGTAGATGCATACGCATGAAGATCTCGAAAGGTCGCACCTCATGTCCACGAAGAAGCTCGTCGTCGTCAGCGCCGGACTCAGCCAGCCCTCCTCGACCCGCCTGCTCGCCGACCGACTCGCCGAGGCGACGATGGCCGACCTGACCGAGCGCGACGCATCCGTCGAGCTCGAGGTGATCGAGCTGCGCGACCTCGCCCAGGACATCACGAACAACCTGCTCGCCGGGTTCGCGAGCCCGAAGCTGCAGAAGGCCATCGACGCCGTGTCGCGTGCCGACGGGCTGATCGCCGTGTCGCCCATCTTCACGGCCAGCTACAGCGGGCTGTTCAAGTCGTTCTTCGACGTGATCGACCACACCGCCCTCACCGGTCTGCCCGTGCTGATCGCGGCCACCGGCGGCACCTCCCGGCACTCGCTCGCCCTCGACCACGCGCTGCGGCCGCTGTTCAGCTACCTGCGCGCCGTGGTGCTGCCCACGAGCGTCTTCGCGGCCAGCGAGGACTGGGGCGGCGGAGCCGACGTCACCGGAACCGCGTCGCTGCCCGACCGCATCCACCGCGCGGCCCGCGAGCTCGCCGCCCAGGTGGCCGTGTCCACCCGCTCGGCCGAGGTCGTCGACCCGTTCGCGCTCGACGACTCGTTCGATCCCTCCGGTCTTTTCCCCGCCCGCTGACCGAGCGCTGAACCCCGACGCGAGGCTGCCGGGATCGTGCTTGTATGAGGTCATGGCCGCGAGCATCAGAACCATCAAGACGGCCCTGCCCCCGACCGCTCTCGCGCAGTCCGACGTGCGCGACCTGTTCGCCGCTCAACCCGAGCTGACGAGGCTCGGCCGCCGGCTCGTCGCCACGTCGTTCGACGCCTCCGGCATCCAGACCCGGCACACCGTGCTCGACGAGCTGGCCGCCGACGGGCGGGCCACCACCGCCCGCTTCGTCGATCCCGTCACCGGCGTCTTCGCGGCCCCCACCACGGGCGAGCGCAACGACCTCTACATCGAGCACGCTCCGGCCCTCGCCGTGCAGGCCGCGAGGGCGGCCCTCGACGCGCTGGCGCCCGACATCACCGCGAACGACGTCACCCACGTGGTGACGGCCTCGTGCACCGGCTTCTTCGCGCCCGGCCCCGACTACGTGCTGCAGCGCGAGCTCGGTCTCCCGGCCTCGGTGCAGCGCTACCACGTCGGTTTCATGGGCTGCTACGCCGCCTTCCCCGCGCTGCGGATGGCGAAGGCGTTCTGCGACGCCGATCCGGATGCGGTCGTGCTGGTCGTGTGCGTCGAACTCTGCACCCTGCACGTGCGCTCCTCGAACGAGCCCGACCAGATCGTGGCGTCGTCGGTGTTCGCCGACGGGGCGGCCGCCGCCGTCGTCACGGGGCGCGAGCTCGGGCCATCCGCTCTCCCCGTGCTCGACCTCGACGCCTTCGCGAGCACCGTGATCCCCGACGGCGAGGCCGACATGGCCTGGACCATCGGCGACCACGGCTTCGACATGGTGCTCTCGAGCTACGTGCCGAAGATCATCGGGCGAACCATCGTCGCCGCCCTCGAGCCGCTGCTCGACGGCACGCCGCCGCCCGACGTCGTGCACTGGGCGGTGCACCCGGGCGGACGCAGCATCCTGGACCGCGTTGAGGAGGCCCTCGGTCTCTCGGCGGAGCAACTCGCGCCGTCGCGATCGGTGTTGCGCGACGTCGGCAACATGTCGAGCGCTACTGTGCTGTTCGTGCTGAGAGAAATCCTCGACCGGGCGGCCTCCCCGGAGCCCGAGAGCGTGTGTGCGATGGCCTTCGGGCCCGGCCTGACCGTGGAGACGGGCCGGTTCACCCTGAGGGCCCCGGGAGCGCGCTGATGGCCAGGGTCGCTCGCACGCCACCGGGGGCCAAGCCCCTGCGCAAGCGCGCCGTCGACGCCCGGGAGATGATGGACGATCCCGACTGCGACCCCGTACTGCTGGCCAACACGTACCGTCAGTTCGGTCTGATGAACCGGCTGGTGGCCGGATGGCGGGGCACCTATCGCGAACGCATCCGCCCGCTGCTCTCGGCGACCGAGCCGTCGACCCTGCTCGACGTGGGCTGTGGCGGCGGCGACATCGCCCGGGCGATCGCGCGCTGGGCCAAGCGCGACGGCCTGCTCCTGGACGTGGTGGGCATCGATCCGGATGCGCGGGCGATCGCCGCGGCCCTCGGGGCGCCGAACCCCGACGGGGTGCGCTTCGCGCAGGCCACCAGCAGCCAGTTCGTCGACGTCGCGCAGCGCTGGGACTTCGTGATCTCCAACCACGTGCTGCACCACCTCACCGCCGGGGAGCTCGACGACCTGCTGATCGACTGCGAACTGCTCACCCGTGGGCTCGCGGTGCACAGCGACATCCGCCGGAGCCGAGGTGCCTACGCCGCCTACTGGCTGCTCACCGCGCTTCCGCTGCCGTTCTTCCGCAACTCGTTCCTTCGCGAGGACGGGCTCACGTCCATCCGGCGCAGCTACACCGCCCCCGAGCTCGCGGTGGTGGCCCGGCGGGGCTGGGTCGTGGAATCGCAGTCGCCCTACCGCACGCTGCTGAGCTACGCCGCGAAGCCCGAGGCGGCCGGCCCGGCAGAATAGGGGCATGAACCCCACGCGCCGCTTCAAGCCGTTCTGGCGCTGGGAGGCGCTGCTGTTCGCCGTGGTGCTGGTGGCCGCCATGGCCGCGAGCCTGGTGGCGCGGCCCGAGTGGCCGGTGGCGGGGCCGATCGTGAGCGTGCTGTTGCTCGCGGTGGCGATCGCGGCCGCTCTGGCACTGATCGTGCCGCTGCTGCGGCGTACCGGGCGTGACAGCGAGAACTCCCGGCACGACCTCGGCGGCGACCAGGTGGTGCCGTTCCCCGGGCTGCGCGACGAGCCGACCCGCGTGCGCGTGGTCGAGAGCGAGCGCCGGCAGACGTCCATCGAGGCCGCGGTGGCGCTTTCGCGCGAGGTGCGTGCCGTGCTGACCCCGGATGCCAGCCGCTGGCTCGGCCGAGAGCTGCGGGTGGCCGTCGACCTGGTCGACGACCGCGGGGGAGTGCACCGGGCCGGTTTCGTGCCGCACGACCTCGACGCCCAGGTGGACGCCCTGCTGAAGCAGCTGCCCGCGGGTCAGGTCGCCGAAGTGACCGTGACGGTGGTGGGCCGGGCGCGGCCGTTCACCGTCGACCTCCAGCTGTAGAGCGGATGCGCGGGGGCCCGCGGTCCCCGAGAACCGCGGGCGAGTCATCCTCGGCTCGTTCAGCTTCGCCTGATAGCATGGAAGCGTCGAGAGCAGGCTGACAGGCAGCTGGTCCTCGGTGGTGGTGTTCCGGCTCGATCGAATCCGGAGTTCTTCTACTGGTGGCCAGCAGGTGGTGAAACCCACCGCGTCTCCCTTCGACTTTGTCCGGGGCGTTCCGCCCTGTCGCACAATCCTGCTCCGACGCGAGGAGTCGCTGCCCACACGGGGCTGCGACGCTAAACAAAGGAGACAGACCTCTTGGAAGGTCCTGAGATCAAATTCGCCGAAGCCGTTCTCGACAACGGCAAGTACGGCACCCGCACCGTCCGCTTCGAGACCGGCCGCCTCGCGCAGCAGGCTCAGGGAGCCGTCGCCGCGTACCTCGACGAAGACACCATGCTGCTGAGCGCCACGAGCATCGGCAAGCACCCCAAAGACAACTTCGACTTCTTCCCGCTGACGATCGACGTCGAAGAGCGCAGCTACGCCGCCGGCAAGATCCCCGGCTCGTTCTTCCGCCGTGAAGGCCGTCCGTCGACCGAGGCCATCCTGGTCTGCCGTCTGATCGACCGGCCGCTGCGCCCGTCGTTCATCACGGGCCTCCGCAACGAGGTGCAGGTCGTCATCACCGTGCTGAGCATCGCTCCCGACGAGTTCTACGACTCGCTGGCCATCAACGCGGCCTCCGCCTCGAGCCAGATCTCCGGCGTGCCGTTCTCCGGTCCGATCGGCGGCGTGCGCCTCGCGCTCATGCCCGGCTACGGCACCGAGCCCGACCAGTGGATCGTGTTCCCCAAGTACTCGCAGCTGCAGGATGCGGTGTTCGACCTGGTCGTCGCCGGCCGCGTGGTCGAGAACGCCGACGGCTCGTCGGACGTCGCCATCATGATGGTCGAGGCCGAGGCCACCGAGAACAGCTGGAACCTGATCAAGGGCGGCGCCGTCAAGCCGAACGAGTCGGTCGTGGCCGAGGGCCTCGAGGCCGCCAAGCCCTTCATCAAGCAGCTCGTGCAGGCGCAGAAGTCGCTCGCCGACCAGGCCGCCAAGGCCATCCAGGAGTACCCGATCTTCCTGCCGTACAGCCAGCAGGCGTACGACGTGGTGGCCGAGCTCTCCTACGACGAGCTCGTCAGCGTGTACCAGATCGCCGACAAGGTCGAGCGCCAGAACGCCGACGACGCGCTCAAGGATCGCGTCAAGGCGGCCGTGCAGGCGAAGGTCGAGGCCGGCGAGCTCGGTGCCGACGTGCTGCCGATGGTCTCCGCGGCGTACAAGTCGGTCACGAAGGTGGTCGTCCGCGGCCGTATCCTCCGCGACGGCGTGCGCATCGACGGTCGTGGCCTGGCCGACATCCGTCCGCTCGACGCCGAGGTCGCGGTCATCCCGCGCGTGCACGGCTCGGCGATCTTCCAGCGCGGCGAGACCCAGATCCTGGGCGTCACCACGCTGAACATGCTCAAGATGGAGCAGCAGATCGACTCGCTCTCGCCGGTGACGCACAAGCGCTACCTGCACCACTACAACTTCCCGCCCTACTCCACCGGTGAGACCGGTCGCGTGGGTTCGCCGAAGCGTCGCGAGATCGGGCACGGCTTCCTGGCCGAGCGCGCACTCGTGCCGGTGCTGCCGAGCCGCGAGGAGTTCCCCTACGCCATCCGTCAGGTGTCCGAGGCGCTGTCGTCCAACGGCTCCACGTCGATGGGCTCCGTCTGCGCGTCGACCCTGTCGCTGCTGAACGCCGGTGTGCCGCTGCGCGCCCCGGTCGCCGGCATCGCGATGGGCCTCGTCTCCGACACGGTCGACGGTGAGACCCGCTACGCGGCCCTCACCGACATCCTCGGTGCCGAAGACGCGCTGGGCGACATGGACTTCAAGGTCGCCGGCACGAGCGAGTTCGTCACCGCGATCCAGCTCGACACCAAGCTCGACGGCATCCCCTCGAGCGTGCTCGACGGTGCGCTGAAGCAGGCGAAGGCCGCGCGCGACGCGATCCTCTCCGTGCTGAACGCAGCCATCGACGAGCCCGACGAGCTGGCCCCGACCGCGCCCCGCGTGATCTCGGTTCAGATCCCCGTCGACAAGATCGGTGAGCTGATCGGCCCGAAGGGCAAGACGATCAACGCCATCCAGGACGAGACCGGCGCCGACATCTCGATCGAGGAAGACGGCACCGTGTACATCGGCGCCGTCGACGGCCCCTCGGCCGAGGCCGCCCGCCAGCAGGTCAACGCCATCGCGAACCCGCAGAACCCCGAGGTCGGTGAGCAGTTCCTCGGCACCGTCGTGAAGATCGCCACCTTCGGTGCGTTCGTCTCGCTGCTCCCGGGCAAGGACGGCCTGCTGCACATCTCCGAGGTGCGCAAGCTCGCCGGCGGCAAGCGTGTCGAGAACGTCGAAGACGTGCTCGGCATCGGCCAGAAGATCCTGGTGCAGATCACCAAGATCGACGACCGCGGCAAGCTCTCGCTGGCCCCTGTGGTCTCCGAGACCGCCGACGGCGAGCCCGTCGAGGTTCCTGTCGAGGCCTGATCGGTCTGATCCACGGATGCCCGTCCCACTTCGGTGGGGCGGGCATCCGTCGTTCCCGCCCCGGGTGAGCATCTGCCGGTTTCAGGCGTCGCGCAGGTGGGGCCGGGATAGGCTGGCGGAGATGAACAACGCCGTCCCGCTCCCGCTCGACCTTCCGGAACTCTCCATCGGCACCGCCGCCGAAGGGCTGGTGCGGCGAACGATCCTCCCCAGCGGAGTGCGCATCCTCACCGAGCACATACCGGGTTCGCGCTCCGCCACGATCGGCTACTGGGTCTCCGCCGGTTCGCGCGACGAGCTCGGCGCCGAGGGCTCCACCCCGTCGCGGTACGGCTCCACGCACTTCCTCGAGCACCTGCTGTTCAAGGGCACGCCCACGCGCTCCGCCCTCGACATCGCGATCGCCTTCGACTCGGTCGGGGGCGAGCACAACGCGCTGACGGGCAAGGAGTACACCTGCTACTACGCGAAGGTGCGCGACGTCGACCTGCCGATGGCGGTCTCGGTGCTCTCCGACATGGTCACCTCCTCGGTGCTCGACCGCGACGAGTTCGAGACCGAGCGCGGCGTCATCCTCGAAGAGCTGGCGATGGCCGAGGACGACCCGGCCGACGTGGCGGGGGAGCGACTGTTCGAAGCCGTGCTCGGCGCGCATCCGCTCGGCCGCCCCGTGGGCGGCACCCCGGAGGCCATCAGAGCCGTCACCCGCGACGCCGTGTGGGAGCACTACCTGGGTGCCTACCGGCCGAACGACCTCGTGGTCTCCGCCGCCGGAGCGGTCGACCACGACACGATCGTGGCCGCCGTCACCGGGACCCTCGCCGCGGCGTGGGATCTCAGCACCCCGGCAGCCCCCCGACCCCGCCGCGCCACCACGCCGGCGGCGCTCGGCTCCGGCCGGCCGTTCAGCGTGGTGACCAAGCCCACCGAGCAGGCCAGCGTGATGATCGGTCTGCCCGGCATCGTCGCCACCGACGGGCGCCGCACGACCATGGCGGTGCTGAACTCGGTGTTCGGCGGCGGAATGTCCTCCCGCCTGTTCCAGGAGGTGCGTGAGCGCCGGGGACTGGCCTACTCGGTCTACTCCTACGCGCCGAGCTACTCCGACGCCGGGGTCTTCTCGATGTACGCCGGCTGCACCCCCGGCCGCGAGGGAGCGGTGACCGAACTCATGCTGAGCGAGCTGCGACGCCTCGCCGACGACGGCATCACGGCCGACGAGCTCTCCCGCGCCTTCGGCCAGCTCTCGGGTTCGGCCGCGCTCGCACTGGAGGACAGCGACACCCGCATGTCGCGCCTCGGCCGCTCCGAGCTCACCCTCGGCGAGTTCGTCGACCTCGACGAGAGCGTGCGGCGGCTCTCCGAGGTCACCGCCGACGACGTGCAGCGCCTGGCCGGGTCGCTGCTGGAGGGCCCCGTGAGCATCGCGGCCGTCGGGCCGATCGACGAGAGCGCGTTCGCCGCGAAGGCGGGCGTCTGATGGGGCACACCCTCTACCTCGTGCGCCACGGCGAACAGCTCGACGCCGAGCACGGCGTGGCCGACGGCCCGCTCTCACCCCGCGGGCAGCGCCAGGCGCGGCTGATCGCCGACCGGTTGGGCGGCGTTCCGTTCGACTCGGTGCGGCACTCGCCGCTGCAGCGGGCCGAGCAGACCGCCGCCATCATGTCGGAGCACCTCCCCGCCCTCGACCCGCAGCCGAGCGCGCTGCTGTTCGACTGCGTGCCCACGGGGTACTCCCCGCAGATGCCGCACACCTTCGAACCGTTCTTCAACTCCGTCACCGACGACGAGGTCGAGGCCGGCCGGGCCCAGATGGCGGATGCGGTGGCCGAGTTCCTGACCCCGTCGCGCGACTCCTCGCACGACCTCCTGATCACGCACAACTTCGTGATCGCCTGGTTCGTGCGCGAGGCGATGGATGCGCCCGAGTGGCGGTGGGCCGGGCTGAACCAGGCGCACGCCGGTCTCACCATCCTGCGCTGGAAGACCGGTCGCCTGCCGGAGCTCGTGGCCTTCAACGATCTCGGTCACCTGCCGGTGGAACTGCGCACCGGCATGAACGACCCTCAGCCGTACTGACGTCCGGGCCGAGCCTGGCGGAGCCGGGCCCGTCCGAGCCGGACCCGGGCCGGGCCGGGCCCGCGAGCGGCCGGCCGGATGCGACCGCCGGGTAGATTGGGAACATGACTACGAAGGTCGCCGTCGTCGGCGCATCAGGCAAGATGGGCCGCCTCATCGCGGGCCTCATCACCGAGCATCCCGAGTTCGACCTGGTGGCCGGTCTCGGCTCCACGAGTGAGCTCGAGGAGATGCTGGTGGCCGACCTGGTGGTCGACGTCACCGTGCCCGGCGTGAGCCAGAAGGTGGTGGAGTTCGCCCTCACCAACGGCCGTAACGTGCTGGTGGGCACCTCCGGCTGGTCGGCGGAGCGCATCCAGGGCTTGAAGCGGCTGCTGGGCGAGGATCCGCAGAACGGCGTGGTCGTGGTGCCGAACTTCTCGGTGGGCTCCGTGCTGGCGACGGCGTTCTCCACCATGGCCGCCCGCTTCTACGACTCGATCGAGATCGTCGAGGCGCACGCCGCCCGCAAGGTCGACTCGCCCTCGGGCACGGCGGTGCGCACCGCCGAGCTCATGACGGCGGCCCGGGCCGAGCGCGGTCCCGTGTCGGCTCCGCACACCGATCAGCGGGCCCGCGGTCAGCAGGTGGCGAGCATCCCGGTGCACAGTCTCCGGCTCGCCGGCGTGGTGGCCAAGCAGGACGTGATCTTCGGCGGCACCGGTGAGGTGCTCACCATCACCCACGAGACGATCGCCCCGAGCTCCTACTACTCGGGCATCCTGGTGGCGCTGCGAGCGGCGGCCGAGGCCCGCGGTGTGACCGTGGGGCTCGAGAACCTGATCGACCTCGGTCTGCCGGGCGGGCCGCTCGCCGCCGACCCGTCGGCGCGCATGGCGCCGGGCAGCACGCCGGATGCGCCCGAGAACGTCTCGGGGCAGGCTGCCACGGCGACGAGCGTCACCCCGTGAAAGGCCGCGTTGCCGCGATCGTGATGGCGGTCATCCTGGCCGTCTACCTCGTGCTGGTGGGTCAGCGGGCCGTGATGTTCGTGCTCACCGGCGAGCCGATCGCCATCGCCATCGGCGTGACTCTCGTGGTTCTGCCGCTGGTGGGAGCCTGGGCGCTCGCCCGCGAACTGTGGTTCGGGGTGCGCACCCAGCAGCTCGTCGAGCGGCTCGAGCGCGAGGGCGGGCTGCCGGTCGACGAGCTGCCCCGGCGGGCCAGTGGCCGGCCGGAGCGCGAGGCGGCCGACGCGGAGTTCGGTCGTTACCGCGACGACGTCGAGCACGACGAGTCGAGCTGGCAGGCGTGGTTCAGGCTGGGCCTGGCGTACGACGCCTCGGGCGATCGACGTCGGGCGCGGGGCGCCCTGCGCACCGCCATCCGTCTCGAGGGCACGGAGCGGCGCGCCGCCTGAGCAACGCGACATCGCGCGTGCTCAGGGGCACCGATCAGAGGTGCGAGAGCGCCTCGTCGACGTTCTGGTCGCGGAAGACGAAGCCGTCGAACAGCAGCTTCTGGCTGGAGACGTGCTGATCGGCGAGCAGCAGATCGCGCCCGGCGTCGGCCAGGGCGGTCTTCAGCGCCCAGGCCGGCACCGGCAGCCAGTAGGGCCGGTGCAGGTCTTCGGCAAGCGTGCGCACCACCTCGGCGGCCGTGGCCGGCTGGGGGCCGGCGAGGTTCACGGGCCCGTCGAGCTCGGAGAACAGCAGGTGGCGCAGCGCGGCCGCCTCGTCGTGCAGGCTGATCCAGGGCCAGATCTGCTCGCCGCTGCCGATGGGGCCGGCGAGTCCGAGCTTGGCCAGCAGGTTGAGGGGCTTCAATGCGCCGCCGCCCTTGCCCACCACGAGGCCGGTGCGGGCGGTGACCACCCGGGTGCGGGCGGCGGCAGGGGCTGCGGCGCGCTCCCAGGCATCCGTCACCTTCGCGAGGAACCCGGTGCCCAGCGGCGAGGTCTCGGTGAGCACCTCGCCCGGCCGGTCTCCGTAGAAACCGACCGCCGAACCGGACAGGAACACCTCGGGCGGGTTGTCGGCACGCAGGATGGCGTCGCTCAGCGTGCTGGTGGCGAGTACGCGCGACTGCAGGATCTCGCGCTTGTACTGCAGCGTCCAGGGCAGGCGGGAGATCGAGGCGCCCGAGAGGTTGACCACCGCGTCGACGCCCTCGATCACGGCCGAGGGGATCCAGCGCGCCTCCGGGTCCCACGCCCGTTCGGTGGTGGTTCTGGCCGGCCGGCGCACGAGGATGAGCGCCGTGTGGCCGTCAGCGCGCAGCTGGCGGGCGAGCTCGGTGCCGATGAAGCCCGAGCCGCCGGCGATGAGCACGGTGCGTGAAGCCATGGATGACCCTCCCTGTCGGTGGTTTCACCCTACCTCCGGCCTGCTGGGGCGCAGCCGGACGATCGCCAGGTACAGCTGGCAACCGAGGCAGTAGCCGAACACGGCGTTCAGGAACGCCGCCACGAAGGCGAGTGCTGCCGCGACCGGTACGGCGAACGGCACCCCGGCCAGGGCGAGCAGCAGCCCCGCGCCGGTCACCGCGAAACCGACTCCCTGCGCGAAGGTCGGGGGCTTCGGGTCCTCGAGCTCGGCGGGCGGTCCGAGGCGGGGCCGCACGACCGCCTTGAACAGCAGGCCATAAGGATGCCGCCGCACCCCGGCGACCGCACCCCAGAGGAACAGCAGGCTGATCGCACCGAGCAGCACGGTCGCGGGATCGGTGACCCGCGCGACGAGGTCGCGCGACCCCGCCGGTGCGCTGAGCCCGAGCACCACCACCACGGCCAGGAGCACCGCCGTGATCGCGGCACCGAATCGGGGAGAACGGGGGTCGATCATGCGAGCTCCTCCAGTCGCCGTTCGATCACGCCGCGGCGCACGACCCCGCCGATGCGGGTGCGCACGATTCCGTCGCGATCGAGGATGAGAGTGGTGGGGGTCTGCAGGATGGAGAACCGGCGCACGAGGTCGGCCCGGTGGGTCACGTCGACGTCGAGGTGGGCGACGCCGTCCAGACGCGACGCCAGCTCCTGCAGCACCCGGCGGGTGCCGGGGCATCCGGAGCAGAACTCGGTGGAGAACTGCACCAGGGTGGCACGGGCGCCCGGCGAGGCGAGGTCGAGCGCCGCCGGGCGGGTCGCCACGGCACGAGCGGCGCCCTGCCGCGACCGCCAGAGCAGGCCGACGAGGGTGGTCGCCGCGACGAGTGACAACAGCACGGCGATGGCCAGGAGGGGATTCATAGTGGTCGCAGAGTAGGCCGGGCCGGGGCCGCGCATCCGGACTGTGACGTTTATGACGTCGTCGGCGGCCGTCGAACGGGGCGGTGAGCCGCTGGGGCTGCGTGCTAACCTGACTTCGTGCTGTTCGGTCTGCTCCTTCTTAGCTGCCGCGACGAGTCCTAGTTCCAGGCCTCCCTCGTCGCGGAGTTCGCGTTGGCTGACCACCACTTTTCGACGAAGGAACGCACTATGAAGAACAATCAGGCCGCTTCGGCCATGCCGATCCACAAGTACCGGCCCTATCACGAGCAGATCGCCGTCGACCTGCCCGACCGCACCTGGCCCGCGAAGCACATCACCCAGGCGCCCCGCTGGTGCGCCGTCGACCTGCGCGACGGCAACCAGGCTCTCATCGACCCGATGAGCCCCGAGCGCAAGCGCATCATGTTCGACCTGCTGGTGCGCATGGGCTACAAGGAGATCGAGGTCGGCTTCCCGAGCGCCTCGCAGACCGACTTCGACTTCGTGCGCTCCCTCATCGAGGAGGGCGCGATTCCGGATGACGTGACCATCCAGGTGCTCACCCAGGCGCGCGAGCACCTGATCCGGCGCACCTACGAGTCGATCGCCGGTGCCAAGCAGGCGATCGTGCACCTCTACAACTCCACGAGCATCCTGCAGCGCGACGTGGTGTTCCGCACCGACAGGCAGGGCATCATCGACATCGCGCTCGAGGGTGCGCGGTTGTGCCGCGAGGCCGAGAAGACCATCCCCGAGGTGGACGTCTACTACGAGTACTCACCGGAGAGCTACACCGGCACCGAGCTCGAGTTCGCGGTCGACATCGTGAATCAGGTGCTCGAGGTGTTCGAGCCCACGCCCGAGCGCAAGGTCATCGTCAACCTGCCCTCCACCGTCGAGATGGCCACGCCGAACATCTACGCCGACTCGATCGAGTGGATGGGCCGCCACATCCGGAACCGCGAGAACGTGATCATCTCGCTGCACCCGCACAACGACCGGGGCACCGCCGTGGCGGCCGCCGAGCTCGGCTACCTGGCCGGCGCCGACCGCATCGAGGGGTGCCTGTTCGGAAACGGGGAACGCACCGGCAACGTCGACCTGGTGGCGCTCGGCATCAACCTGTTCACGCAGGGCATCGACCCGCAGATCGACTTCAGCGACCTCGACGAGGTGCGCCGCACCGCCGAGTACTGCAACCAGCTGAAGGTGCACGAGCGGAGCCCCTGGGCAGGCGACCTGGTGTACACCGCGTTCAGCGGGTCGCACCAGGATGCGATCAAGAAGGGCTTCGAGGCCATGGCCGCCGACGCCGCCGTGCAGGGCAAGCCCGTCGACGAGCTGCTCTGGGCCGTTCCCTACCTGCCGGTCGACCCGAAAGACCTGGGCCGATCGTACGAGGCGGTCATCCGGGTGAACTCGCAGTCGGGCAAGGGTGGCGTGGCCTACCTGCTGAAGACCGACCACGCGCTGGATCTGCCGCGCAAGCTGCAGATCGAGTTCTCGGGCGTCGTGCAGGCGAAGACGGATGCGGAGGGCGGCGAGGTGACGAGCGACCAGATCTGGTCGATCTTCAACGACGAGTACCTGCCCTCGACCGCGGCCGAAGACAAGTGGGGCCGGTTCGAGCTGCACCGCACGCGCACGGCGAGCGACCTCGACGGCTCGGTGGCGCTGGACGTGCGACTGCGCGTGGGCGACGAGGTGATCGAGACCTCGGCCACCGGCAACGGCCCGATCGCGGCGTTCCTGAACGTGATGAGCGAGCAGGGCGTCGACATCAAGCTCTACGACTACGTGGAGCACACGCTGAGCGCCTCGGGCGACGCGCAGGCCGCCGCCTACGTGGAGCTGCAGGTCGACGGCAACCGCCTCTGGGGCGTGGGCATCGACGGCGACATCTCGACGGCGTCGCTGAAGGCCGTGGTGTCCGCGGTGAACCGCGCCATCCGGGTGCGCGACGCCGACCGCGAACTCGTCCTGAGCTGACCCGCCGGCTCGTCGAGTTTCGCCGAATCGCCCCTTCGCGACGCGCGAGGGGGCGATTCGGCGCAACTCGGCGGAGGCACGGGCCGGCAGGGGATACTGGGGTGTGCCCGTTTACCGTGATGACGCCGTGGTGCTCCGCACCCACAAGCTGGGTGAGGCCGACCGCATCGTCACGCTGCTGACACGGCATCACGGCAAGGTGCGCGCCGTGGCCCGCGGTGTGCGGCGCACGGCCTCGAAGTTCGGTGCCCGGCTGGAGCCCTTCATGGTGGCCGACGTGCAGTTCTACGAGGGCCGCACCCTCGACACCATCACGCAGGCTGTGACGATCGGCTCGTACGGGGCCGAGATCACGGCCGACTACGCCAGCTACACGGCCGCCAGCGCCATGGTCGAGACGGCCGACAAGCTCACCGAGACGGAGCCCTCGCTGCAGCAGTACCTGCTGCTGGTGGGCGCCCTGCGTTCGCTCGCCCGCGGCGAGCACGGCCCCACGGCCACCCTCGACTCGTATCTGCTGCGGGCCCTGTCGATGGCCGGCTGGGCCCCGAGTTTCTACGACTGCGCCGTGACGGGCGAGGCCGGCCCGCACTCGGCCTTCGTGGTGCAACTCGGCGGTGTGGTGGCCGAGCACGTCGCGCCCCCCGGCACCCCGCGGCTCGACCCGAGCACCCTGGAGCTCCTGGCCGCCCTGCTCACGGGCGACTGGTCGACGGCCGACGCCGCGGAGGAGCGGGTCCGCTCGCGCGCGAGCGGTATCGTGGCGGCGTACACCCAGTGGCACCTGGAGCGCGGCCTCCGCTCGCTGGAGCATGTCGAACGGTCGCAGGAGAAGAAGGCGCAGTCGATTTGAGTCCCGTTCCGTTCACCTCGCCCAAGGCCGAGCCGTTCCGCCCCCTCGACTGGACGGGACTTCAGCCGCCGGCCATCCCCGTCTCGGCCGTGCCGAAGCACGTCGCCATCGTGATGGACGGCAACGGACGCTGGGCGAACCAGCGCGGCCTCACCCGGGTGGAGGGGCATCGTGCCGGCGAGGCCTCCTTGCTCGACGTGGTGGCGGGCGCGGTGCAGATCGGCGTGCAGCACCTCAGTGTCTACGCGTTCTCGACCGAGAACTGGAAGCGCTCGCCCGACGAGGTGCGCTTCCTGATGGGCTTCAACCGCGACGTGCTGCACCGCCGGCGCGACCAGCTGAACGAGTGGGGTGTGCGCATCCGCTGGGCCGGCCGACGGCCGAGGCTGTGGGCGAGCGTGATCAAAGAACTGCAGTTCGCCGAGCGGCTCACCGCCCACAACTCCACCCTCACCCTCACGATGTGTGTGAACTACGGGGGCCGCAACGAGATCACGGATGCGGTGCGTGCCATCGCCGACGACGTCGCGGCCGGCCGCATCCGCCCCTCCGCCGTGTCGGAGAAGCTCATCCAGCGCCACCTCTACGTGCCCGACCTGCCCGACGTCGACCTGTTCGTGCGGAGTTCGGGGGAGCAGCGCACCTCGAACTTCCTGCCCTGGCAGTCCGCGTACGCCGAGATGGTGTTCCTCGACCGGCTCTGGCCCGACTTCACCCGGGTCGACCTGTGGCAGGCGATCGAGCACTACGCGGGGCGAAACCGGCGTTTCGGCGGGGCGGTCGACGCACCGACCGCAGAGGATTCCGACTCGGCGGAATGAGTCGGGCCGCTTCGGCGTTCACCTCGGTGTGACTGACGCCATCAAGATCGACATCTGGTCCGACATCGCCTGCCCGTGGTGCTACATCGGCAAGCGCAAGCTCGAGTTCGGCATCGACGAGTACTCCTCGACCGAGGGCGCCGCGCCCGTGGAGATCGAGTACCACTCGTTCGAACTCGCTCCCGACACCCCCGTCGACTTCGACGGCAGTGAGACCGACTTCCTCGCCGGCCACAAGCACATCCCGCGCGAGCAGGTGGGCCCGATGCTCGACCGCGTGACGGGCATCGCCTCCGAGGTGGGCCTCGACTACGACTACGAGGCGCTCAAGCACACCAACACCGTCAAGGCGCACCAGCTCATCCACTACGCGAAGGCGCACGGCCTCCAGCTCCAGGCCAAGGAGCGCCTGCTGAAGGCGTACTTCGTCGAGGGCCGGCACGTGGGCCGAGTGGCCGATCTGGCCGACCTGGCCGCGGAGATCGGTCTCGACCGCGACGACGTGGTGCGCTCACTCGATGCCGACGAATACCTAGACGACGTGCGGGCCGACCAGCGTCAGGCGCAGGAGCTCGGCATCCAGGGAGTTCCGTTCTTCGTGATCGACGGAAAGTACGGTGTCTCGGGCGCGCAGGACCCGGCGACCTTCGCGCAGGTGCTGGCCCAGGTGGCCGGCGAGCGCACCGAGGTGGGGTCATGACTCCGGATGCCGGTGCCGAGGCCCCGGCCGTCGAGACGCCCCCTGCTCCGACCGTGATGCCGCTGACGTTGCTCGCCCCGGCCGGAGTCACCTGCGAGGGCGACAGCTGCTCGTTCTAGCCGGTGCTCCCTCGGGCGGGCGCCGGCTGTCAGGCCGTGCGGTCCGGCAGGGGGTCGCTGATGTCGGCGACGGTGGCGTCGAGGGCTGCGGCCAGAGCGTCGGCGTCGACGAAGGCGCTGTGACCGTGGGCTCCCGCGCCCATGCCCACGCGCCGGCCCACGAACGAGGAATCCAGATACACCGGCCACGCCGTCGTGCTGCCGAGCGGCGTGATGGTGCCGCGCTCGTAGCCGGTGGCCTCGAGGGCGACGTCCTGGTGGGGCATCGAGAGCTTGTTCACCCCCACCAGCGCCCGGAGCTTCGGCCAGCTGATCTGGCGGTCGCCCGGCACGAGGGCGAAGAGGAAACCGCCGTCGTGCCGCTTCACCACGAGGCTCTTCATGATGTCGGCCGGTTCGAGCCCGAGGAGGGTGGCGGCCTCGCCGAGGGATCCGGCTTCGGGGCGTTCCACCACCTCGACGTCGAGTCCGAGTCGCGCGGCGTGCTCGAGCACGCGGTCGGTGCCAGGAGAGTTGTTCACAGTGCGCTCAACTCCGGATCCGTCCCCAGGATTCCCGTGCGCGACCCCGCCCGCGCATCCGTCTGGAAGAATCGAACCGATGTCCACTTCAACCCTTGCCCCTGACCGACTCGCGATCGGGCCGATCGAGCTCGATGTGCCGGTCGTGCTCGCGCCCATGGCGGGTATCACCAACACGGCGTTCCGGCGCCTGTGCCGCGAGTTCGGTGCCGGGCTGTACGTGAGCGAGATGATCACGAGCCGCGCGCTGGTCGAGCGCAACGAGGCCACCATGCGTCTCATCACGCACCACCCCACCGAGACCCCGCGTTCCATCCAGCTCTACGGCGTCGATCCGGCCACCATGGCCGCGGCCGCGCGAATCCTGGTCGAAGAAGACCGCACCGACCACATCGACATGAACTTCGGCTGCCCGGTGCCCAAGGTCACCCGCAAGGGCGGGGGAGCGGCCCTGCCCTGGAAGATCGATCTCTTCCGCGAGATCGTCGAGCAGGTGGTCGAGGCGGCCGGAGACGTGCCGGTCACCGTCAAGATGCGCAAGGGCATCGACACCGATCACCTCACCTACCTCGAGGCCGCTCGCGCCGCCGAGGGAGCCGGGGCCGCGGCCATCGCGCTGCACGCCCGCACGGCGGCCGACTTCTACAGCGGCCACGCCGACTGGTCGGCGATCGCCACCCTGAAAGAAACCATCACCTCCATCCCGGTGCTCGGCAACGGAGACATCTGGTCGGGTGAAGATGCCATCCGAATGGTCGACGAGACGGGCTGCGACGGCGTGGTGGTCGGCCGAGGCTGCCTCGGGCGGCCGTGGTTGTTCGGCGACCTCGCCGCCGCCTTCCGCGTGCGGTCGGGCGAACTCACCGCCGAGGAGGCCGCCGTGCTCCGTGCGGCCCCGTCGCTCGGTCAGGTGGCGCAGACGCTTCGCCGGCACGCCGAGCTGCTGGTGGAGTTCTTCGGCGACGAAGGGCGCGCCTGCCGCGACATCCGGAAGCACGTGGCCTGGTACCTGAAGGGCTACCCCGCCGGCCACGAGGTGCGGGCGGCGCTCAGCACGGTTCAGAACCTCGAGCAGATGGATGAGATCCTGGCCGAGCTCGACTGGTCGATGCCCTACCCCGGAGTCGACGCCGAGGGCCCGCGCGGGCGTGCCGGCAGCCCCAAGCGGCCCTCGCTGCCCGATCGCTGGCTGGAGTCGCGTTCGCTCGAGAACGCCGGCCGGGCCGACCTCGCCGCGGCAGAACTGGAACACAGCGGTGGCTGACGCCCTCGACCTGGAGACCTTCGCCCCCACGAAGGGCTATTCCGACCGCGATGCCGAGCGCCTGCTGCCCGAGGAGCACTACACCCGGCGCAGCGACTTCCAGCGCGACCGGGCGCGCATCCTGCACTCCTCGTCGCTGCGCCGGCTGGCCGCGAAGACCCAGGTGCTGAGCCCGACGGTGGTGGCCGACTTCGCCCGCAACCGGCTCACCCACTCGCTCGAGGTGGCCCAGGTGGGCCGCGAGCTCGCCTCGAGCCTCGACCTCGATCCGGATGTCGTGGACTCGGCCTGTCTCGCGCACGACCTCGGGCATCCGCCGTTCGGGCACAACGGCGAGAAGGCGCTCAACCAGTGGGCGGAGAGCATCGGCGGGTTCGAGGGCAACGCCCAGAGCCTGCGCATCCTCAGCCGGCTCGAGGCGAAGGTGTTCGACGACGCCGGTCACGGCTACGGTCTCAACCTCACCCGGGCGAGCCTCGATGCCAGCTGCAAATACCCGTGGACGGCCCAGACCCCGGTGGCCGACCCGAGCGGCCGGCTCAAGTACGGCGTCTACGACGACGACGCCCCGGTGTTCGAGTGGTTCCGCCAGGGCGCTCCTGAGCGCACCCTCTGCGTCGAGGCCCAGGTGATGGACCTCTCCGACGACATCGCCTACTCGGTGCACGACTTCGAAGACGCCGTGCTGAACGGCTACATCGACGTGCGGGTGCTCGGGGCGCGCGTCGACCACGCCGACCTGGTGCGCAGCATCCATGCCCGCGCCGGCGGCGGGTTCACGCTCGACGAGCTCACCGAGGCCTTCGACCGGCTCGACTCGCTGCAGGTGTGGCTGTCGGAGTGGGACGACTCGCGCCGCGCCCACGCGAAGCTGAAGAACCTCACCAGCCAGCTGATCGGGCGCTTCGCGGGTGCGGCCACCCGGGCGACCCGGGAGTCGTTCCCCACGCCCAGCATCACGCGCTACGGGGCCGACGTGGTGGTACCCGACTGGGTGGCCGCCGAGATCGCCACGCTGAAGGGCATCGTGTCGGTGTTCGTGATGTCGAACGACGCGCGTCAGCCGCTGTACCAGCAGCAGCGGAGCCTGCTCGGCGAGCTGGCCGACCGGCTCTGGGAGTCCGACGGCCAGTCGCTCGACCCGGCCTTCGCAGCCGACTGGCGCGAGGCGGCCGACGAGCGGGCGGCACGCCGCGTGGTGGTCGATCAGGTGGCCAGCCTCACCGACCAGACCGCACTGGCCTGGTATCAGCGGCTCTGCACCCCGGGTGGCGAAGGCGGCCTCCCGGGTGAGCAGTTGCTCGCGACAGAGGGCGCCCGTCGCGTCGTACTCTAGAAGAATGGCAGGCGCGGTTTCATGGCAGGACTGATTCGCCGCAACGACATCGACGAGGTGCGTTCGCGCATCAACATCGCCGATGTGGTGGGCGACTACGTCACGCTGAAGAGCGCCGGGGTGGGGTCGATGAAGGGGCTGTGCCCTTTCCACGACGAGCGGTCGCCGAGTTTCCATGTGCGGCCCCAGGTGGGCTACTACCACTGCTTCGGCTGCGGTGAGGGCGGCGACGTGTTCACCTTCCTGCAGAAGATGGACCACGTCACCTTCTCCGAGGCCGTCGAGCGGCTCGCCGCCAAGATCGGCTTCCAGCTGCACTACGAAGACGGGGGAGCCGCCGCCGACCAGGGCAACCGTGCCCGCTTGCTCGCCGCGAACGAGGCGGCCCGGGAGTACTTCACCGAGCAGCTCACCACCCCCGGCGCCGAGGCCGGCCGCGCGTTCCTCGGCCAGCGCGGCTTCGACGCCGCGGCGGCAGCGCGCTTCGGAGTGGGCTACGCCCCGCAGGGGTGGGACAACCTGGGCAAGCACCTCCGCGGCCGGGGCTTCACCGAGCAGGAGCTCACCGCGGCGGGGCTGCTCAGTCAGGGCGATCGCGGCACCTACGACCGGTTCCGCGGGCGGCTCATCTGGCCCATCCGCGATCAGACCGGTCAGACCGTGGGCTTCGGCGCGCGTCGCCTCTTCGACGACGACAAGGGCCCGAAGTATCTCAACACCCCCGAGACGATCGTGTACCACAAGGCTCAGGTGCTCTATGGGCTCGACCTGGCCAAGCGCGACATCGCCCGCAGCCGCCAGGTGGTGGTGGTGGAGGGCTACACCGACGTGATGGCCGCTCACCTCGCCGGCGTCACGACGGCCGTGGCCACGTGCGGAACCTCCTTCGGCGTCGATCACATCAAGATCATGCGCCGGGTGCTCTCCGACGACTCGGCGGGCCTCGGCGAGGTGATCTTCACGTTCGACCCCGACGCTGCGGGCCAGAAGGCCGCGCTCCGCGCGTTCAGCGAGGAGCAGCGCTTCGCCGCGCAGACGTACGTGGCGGTGGCGCCCGACGGCCTCGATCCGTGCGATCTGCGGCTGGCCAAGGGTGACGACGCGGTGCGCCGGCTCATCAAGGGCAAGAAGCCCATGTTCGAGTTCGTCATCCGCCAGAAGCTCTCGGCCTACGACCTCGAGACGGTGGAGGGCCGGGTGGCCGCCCTGCGTGATGCCGCTCCGATCGTCGCCGACATCCGCGACTCGGCCCTGCGGCCCGCCTACACGAGGCAGCTCGCCAAGATGCTCGGCACCGACCTCGACGTGGTGCGTCAGGCCGTCGAACGTGCCGTGCGCAGCGGCGGTTCCGCTGCCGGAGGGGCGGGCTCGGGGTCGCCGGGTGGCTCGGCGGGCCGTGCCGGTCAGGGGTCGGCCATCGCGGCGCCGGGCGACGGCCGCGAGCGTAGCGGCGGGTACGGAACCCCTCCGGGGAACGCCCCCCGTAACCCGGCGGCCGACCCGGGGGTGGCCTCGGTGACGGTACTCGATGCGGCTCCGGTCGAGCGGGCGTCGGTCACGCTTCGCGACCTGCCCTCCACCACGGCCGGCCGCACCGAGCGCGACGCGCTGATGGCCATGCTGCAGTCGCCGACGGTGATCGGGCGCGACCTGCTCGCCCGCGCATCCGGCTGCGGCTTCTCCAACGCGGCACTGGCCGCGGTGCGCGACTCGATCGGCCGCAACGTCGACGCGTTCGAGAAGGCCGACTTCGTGCAGACCGTTCAGGCCGACGTGCCGCCGGAGTACCGCTCCCTGGTCGAGCAGCTGGCCGTCGCCCCGCTGCCCGAACGCCCCGAACGGGCCCCCGAGAACTACCTGCGGGGCATCACGCGAGCCCTCGTCGAACGCGACCTCCGGCGCCGCAAAGACGAGGTGGTCTCCCGGCTTCAGCGAACGGATGCGGTGGCCGAGCCGGCCGTGTACCGCGAGATCCAGGTGCAGCTGGTGCAGCTCGAGGCCGAGCGGCGGGCCTTCGTGGAGGAGTGACCGGCTTCTGCGTGGTCGCCGTGCCTTCCGGCCGAGACGACGAGGAGCGCTTAGGCTCATGCCGATGGTCGAACGTAATGTGCTCTCCGCTTCCGATGTGACGATCGAGTACCCCGCGCACAGTGTGAGCTCGGCGTTCACCGCCGTGAAGGGCTTCACGCTGGCGGTGCGGCCGGGCGAGATCGTGGGTCTGGTCGGGTCGAGCGGCTCCGGCAAGTCCACACTCGCGCAGGTCGCCTCCGGCCAGGCGGCCCTCCGGGCCTCGAAGGAGGCGTCGCCCCGCATCGTGGGCGGCAGCCTCGAGGTGCTGGGTTTCGAGCTGCGCGGCATCCGTCGCGGCCGGCTCGGCAAGCTCACCCTCGGGGTCGGCTACGTGGCCCAGGATGCCGGCTCGAAGCTCACCTCGAACATGACGGTGGCCGAGTTGGTGGCCGAGCCCCTGCTGCTGCGCGACAAGCGCTTCAGCCGCAAGGAGGCCGGGCTGCGTGCCGCGACCCTGGTGGATGCGCTGCTGCTCCCGGTGGGCTCGATGATGAAGCTCCCGCACGAGCTCTCCAGCGGCCAGCGCCAGCGGGTCGCGGTGGCGCGCGGGCTCATCCTCGACCCTGTGCTGCTGATCGCCGACGAACCGACCGCGGGCGTCGACGTCTCGGTGCGCAGCGCGGTGATCGACGTGATCGCCGGACTGCAGCGCTCCCGCGGTGCCAGCGCCCTGATCGTGAGCCACGACCTCGACACGCTGCGCCACAGCGCCGACCGGGTGGCCGTCATCCACGAGGGCATGGTGGTGGGGCTCGGCCCGATCGACGAGGTGCTCGCCGACCCGCGGCACCCCTACGTGGCCCGCCTGGCCGAGGAGCTGGGCGCCCAGGGTGACGGGGCCGAGGGCGACGACGTGCCGGGCGACGACCCCGATTACGACGACACCGACGACACCTACACCGACGACCCCGAAGCCGAGAACCCCGCCGAGTCGGCGACCACCCCTCCTGGAGAACCCCGATGACCCCCCGCAGCTTCGACGGCCGCCACCGCGAGGTGCTGGCCGTCGCCACCGACGCCCTGCCCGCCGATCAGCGCCCCGAGCCCGGCCCGATCGCCGTGCTTCCCGAGGCCACCGACGCGTTCGTCGAGGCCGTCCAGAGCGCCGGCGGCACCGTCGCGCCCCTCAGCGACGAGACCCGGGCCGTGGTGTGGCTCGCGCACGACCGCCCAGAGGAGTTCGACGAGGTGCTCTCCGCGCATCCGTCGATCGGCTGGGTGCAACTGCCCTGGGCGGGTGTCGACGCCTTCGCCGACTCGCTGCGGGCCCACGCCCGCCCCGGGCTCGTCTGGACCAGCGCCAAGGGAGCCTACGCCCAGCCCGTGGCCGAGCACGCCCTCACGCTCGCGCTGGCGCTGCTGCGCGAACTGCCCACGCGCATCCGGGCCACCAGCTGGGGGCCGAAGATCGGCTCGTCGCTCTACGGCCTCAACGTGGTGCTGATCGGGGCGGGCGGCATCGGCCTCGAACTGCTGCGTCTGCTGGAACCCTTCGGCGTGCATGTCACCGTCGTGCGTCGTTCGGCGGTTCCCGTGCCGGGCGCCGAACGCACCGTGACCGGCGACGAGCTGCACGAGGTGCTCCCGGATGCCGATCTGGTGATCGTGGCTGCGGCTTTCACGGCGGGCACCGACAAGCTGATCGGCCGGGCCGAACTCGACCTCATGCCCGACACGGCCTACCTCGTGAACATCGCCCGGGGCGGACTCGTCGACACCGACGCCCTCGTCGACGCACTCACGTCGGGGTCGATCGCCGGGGCTGGAGTCGACGTCACCGATCCCGAACCGCTGCCCGACGGGCACCCGCTGTACAGCCTCGACAACGCCATCGTCACCCCGCACTCGGCGGACACGCCCGAGATGATCGCCCCGCTGCTCGCCGCGCGCATCCGTCACAACGTGCACGCGTTCCTTCAGACCGGTGAGTTCGCCGGGCTCGTCGACCCGGAGGCCGGGTACTGACCGACGGTGTCCGATACCCCGCGAAAGAGGTGGTATCGTATTGATCGCTGTTCAGGCAGCGATAATCCTCGATAGCTCAATTGGCAGAGCAGCCGGCTGTTAACCGGCAGGTTCTTGGTTCGAGTCCAAGTCGGGGAGCGAAGGCCTCGCGGCTCCACCCGCGGGGTCTTTCTTATTTTCTGGCTCCGCCTGCGGCGGACGCTCTCCAGAAGGGTCGGGTGTCCGGCCGGGCAGGTGAGATCTCAGCCCGCCTCGCGGGTGTGGGGCTCGGCCACCACGGTGGGTCGGCCCACGTCGATGGTGGTGACCGCCAGGGGGATGCCCGGGCCCACCAGGAGCAGATCCACCCCGCCGCGATGCAGCAGCGGCACCAGCTCGGTGTCACCGCGCGAGACCACGTCGGAGGCGGCAGCGGCGAAGATCTCGCCCATCGTCTCGGTGGCGAAGAACGTGCGTCCGCCGTGGTGGATCACGCGCCCGTATTCATGTTCAATCATCGTCGATCGTCCGTTCCCGCCGAATCCAGTGCGTCGTTCGCACACTACGCCCGGCCTCCGACGGCGAACAGGGATTTGCAGCGATCTGGCATGGTCGGCGATCTGGCATAGTCGGAGAATGACCTCGCGCCGCACCCCGGAGGAGCGCGCGGCCGTCAGAGCCTCGCTCGCCGTGGGCCTCGCCACCGCCGTCTACGGCGTCTCCTTCGGTGCGCTCGCCACGCTGTCCGGGCTCGACCTCTGGCAGACCTGCTTCCTCAGCCTCGTCATGTTCACCGGCGGCTCGCAGTTCGCCCTGATCGGCGTGCTGGCCTCGGGCGGGCTCGCGGCCGGCCCGTCGGCGATCACGAGCGCCGCCCTCCTCGGCACCCGCAACGTGTTCTACTCCGTCCGGATGTCGCCCGTGGTCGGCCCCGGCTTCTGGAAGCGCACCGCGGCCGCGCACCTCACCATCGACGAGTCCGTCGCCGTCTCGACGGCGCAGCGCACCCCGGCCGCCCAGCGGATGGGTTTCTGGGTCACCGGTGTCGTCATCTACCTCGGCTGGAACCTCACCACCCTCATCGGCGCCCTGATCGGCGACCTGATGGGCGACGTGAGCGCCTACGGACTCGACGCGGCCGCGGCAGCCGCGTTCCTCGGGCTGCTCTGGCCCCGGCTCAAGGCGCTGCAGACCCGGGCGGTCGCCGTGGCCGCCGCCGTGGTCGCTGCCGTGTTGACCCCCGTGCTCGTGCCGGGGCTGCCGGTCCTCGTGGCCGCCGGAGTCGCCGTGGTGGTGGGCGGCTTCAACCTCTTCGCCCGCCCCGCGAAGGCGGGCCCGGCATGAGCGCCTGGAACGTGGTCATCCTCGCCTCGGTGATCTGCCTGGCGCTGAAGGCCGCCGGCTACCTCATCCCGGCCCGCATGTTCGAGCATCCGACGGTCGCCCGAACCGCCGAGTTGATGACCGTGGCGCTGTTGGCTGCGCTGATCGCCGTGCAGACCCTCGGCGCCGGCCAGGCCGTGCAGGTGGATGCGCGGGTGCCCGCGGTGCTCGTGGCGGCCGTGCTGTTCGCGCTACGGGTGCCGTTCGTGGTGGTCGTGATCGCGGCGGCGGTCGTGGCCGCCGGCATCCGGATGCTCACCTGACCGCGGGGCCGGAGTCACCGTAGCGGCGCGACGGTCCCTCGTTCAGGCCTCGACGCTGTCGACCCCGGGCACCCAGGCGTTTCCGGGCACGCCCCAGCCCTTCTTGCGCTCGATCTTGCGGGCCACCTTGGCGTACACGGGGTCGATGCGGTCGACGTAGAGCAGACCGTCGAGGTGGTCGTACTCGTGCTGGAAGATGCGTGCGAGCCAGCCCGAGGCCTCGATCTCGTAGCGCCGGCCCTCGAGGTCGGTGGCGCGCAGGATGGCACTCTCCCCGCGCACGAGCGGGAAGCGCTCGCCCGGGAACGACAGGCAGCCCTCCGACTCGGTGTCGGGGTCGGCCGGTTCCACCGAGGGGGGAGTGATGAACAGCTCGGGGTTGATGGCCACGCCCCGGTACTCCACGGGCTCGCCGTCGTCGGTCTCGTCGTCGGTCCAGCCGAACACGAACAGGCGCAGCGGCACCCCCACCTGCGGCCCCGCGAGGCCCACGCCCGGCGCGGCGTCCATGGTCTCGAACATGTCCGACACCAGGATGCGCAGCTCGTCGTCGACGACGGTCACCGGAGCGGCGGGGGTGTGCAGAACCGGGTCGCCGGAGATCAGAATCGGAAGAAGAGCCATTCGCTAAGCCTATCCAGGGGCCCTGCGGGGTACTGTCGTCAGGTGCCTCTCGACATGCTTCAGCTGACCGAGCCGATCGGCCTCGACCCGAAGCAGTTCATCGGCATCCCGATCGCCCTCGTCGGTGCGGTGTTCCTCAGCCTCGGTGCGCAGTTCCAGCATCGCGGGGTCACCAAGGTCGAGGCGAACACCAACCAGGCCGACAAAGGCCTGAACGTGCGCCAGATGATGGCGCTGCTCGGCCGGCCGTCGTGGGTGCTCGGCACTCTGATGCTGGGTCTCGCCATCGTCTTCCAGCTCACCAGCCTCGGCTTCTCGCCCATCATCGTGGTGCAGCCCCTCGGGGCCGTCGCGCTCGTGATCACGGCGATCCTGAACTCCCGGGTGAGCCGGGTGAAGCTCAACCGGAGCTCGGTCATCTCGATCATGCTCTGTGTGGGGGGCGTCGGGCTGTTCGTGCTGGTCGCCGCCTTCACCGCGGTGGACAAGCCGGTGCGCACCCGCGAACTCATCGTCATCCTGATCATCCTCGCCGTGGTGCTGGCGCTGTTCGCGGTCGGCTTCGCCTTCCTGCGGCGGCGGTTCAAGGCCATCGCCTACATCGTGGGCGCCGGGGTGCTCTACGGTTTCGTCGCCACCCTCGCGAAGGTGGTGATCAGCCGCATCCTGCAGGCCGACTTCGAGTGGCTCACCGTGCTCGCCATCGCGGGCCTCCTCGCGGCGGCCGCACTCGGCGGCTACTTCGTGCAGAACGCCTACTCCTCCGGCCCGCCCGACCTCGTGATCGCGGGCCTCACCGTGATCGATCCGCTCGTGGCGGTGGGCATCGGCATCCTGGTGCTCGGCGAAGCATCGCAGGCGCCGCTCTGGGCGATCTTCGCGTTCCTCGCGGCCGGTCTGGTCGCCATCCTCGGTGTGTTCGGGCTCGCCCGATACCACCCTCAGACCCAGCACTAGGGTAAATTCTTCACATCCCACGAGCTCGGGCACCCCGGCTCACACTTCAGGAAGACGACGGTTTGACAGACTCCTCAGCTCCGGCGACCGAACCGACCGGCCAGCCGGCTCCCGGCACGACCGACCGGCCGCTGCGCATCCTGATCGGCGCCGACACCTTCTCGCCCGACGTGAACGGTTCAGCCCGTTTCTCCGAGCACCTCGCCTCGGGCCTCGCATCCCGCGGTCATGACGTGCACGTGGTCGCGCCCTCGGCCGGTCGCCGCAACGGCACCTGGAAAGAGATCTACGACGGCCACATCATCACCGCGCACCGGCTGTACAGCTGGCGCTGGTACCCGCACGACTGGCTGCGCTTCGCCCTGCCGTGGCGCATCCGCCAGAACAGCGCTCGCATCATCGACGAGGTGAAGCCCGACGTGGTGCACTTCCAGTCGCACATCATCGTGGGCCGCGGGCTCTCGACCGAGGCGCAGAAGCGCGGCATCCGCATCGTGGGCACCAACCACTTCATGCCCGAGAACATGCTCGCCTTCACCGGCATCCCGAAGGGCCTGCAGAACTGGGCCATCGGGCTCGCCTGGGCCGCCGCCCGACGGTCGTTCATCCGAGCCGACGCCGTCACCGCGCCCACCCGGCGCGCCGCCGACTACTTCGAGAAGGAGACCGGGCTGCGCGACGTGTACGCCATCTCCTGCGGCATCGACGCCGACCTCTTCGTGCCCGACTTCACCCCGCGCACCGAGAATCGCGTCATCTTCGTGGGCCGGGTGACGGGGGAGAAGCACCTCGACGTGCTCCTCGAGGCGATCAAGCTGCTTCCGGCCGACCTCGACGTCAAGCTCGACGTGGTGGGCGGCGGCGACCAGCTCAAGAACCTGCAGTCGATGGCCCAGCAGCTCGGCATCGGCGACCGCGTCACCTTCACCGGGTACGTCACCGAGGAGGAGAAGCAGCGCCTCTACACGCGCGCCACGGTGTTCGCGATGCCTTCGATCGCGGAGCTGCAGAGCATCGCCACGATGGAGGCCATGGCGAGCGGTCTGCCCGTGGTCGCGGCCGACGCGATGGCGCTGCCGCACCTGGTGCACGACGGTGAGAATGGCTACCTCTTCGAGCCCGGCAGCGCCGAGCAGCTGGCCGACCGCCTCGAGAAGGTGCTCCGGATGCCGCAGGAGGAGCTCGATCGCTTCAAGCGCGAGTCGCTCTCCATCGTGGCGGCGCACGACATCAATCGCACGCTCACCATCTTCGAGCACCTCTACCGCGGCGAGCCGGTGCCGGAGGCGCTTCCGCCGGCACCCCGCGAGCACCCCGCTCGCGAGCAGAACAGCCGCGAACCGGCCACCGAGGCCTGAGCGGGCAGCCCGGCCCGACCGGGTATCGTTGTCTCGGTCACGCCGCGCCCGCGCGGCGGTGTCCGGGGCGGTAGCTCAGCTGGTTAGAGCAGCGGACTCATAATCCGTCGGTCACGGGTTCAAGTCCCGTCCGCCCTACGAGCAGGCCGATCCCGTGCGCTCTCTATGCACCCGCTATGAGACGGTCGTAATTGTCAGCCGGTGCGCTTATCGTGGGGTCATGCGCGTGTTGAGCCCCGCCCGACCACTGACGGCCGTCTCCCCGGAGGCCCGGCGGTGAGTTCCGAAGCCATGACCACGGCTCCCGCCGGCACCGCCGCCGCGCCCGGAGCCCCTCTCACCCTCGCCGAGTTCGGCCACCACACGGGCGCCATCCTCGACAACCTCGAGCGGGTGATCGACGGCAAGACCGAAGCGGCCACCCTCGCCCTGATCGTGTTGATCGCCGAGGGCCACCTGCTCGTCGAGGACGTGCCGGGCGTGGGCAAGACCACCCTGGCCAAGGCGCTCGCCCGGAGCGTCGGATGCTCGGTGAGCCGCATCCAGTTCACTCCCGACCTGCTGCCCTCCGATGTGACGGGCGTGTCCATCTACAACCAGGTCGACCACGCCTTCGAGTTCAAGCCCGGCGCCGTGTTCGCCAACATCGTCATCGCCGACGAGATCAACCGCGCCTCGCCCAAGACCCAGTCCGCGCTGCTGGAGTGCATGGAGGAGACGCAGGTCTCGGTCGACGGCACCACGCACAAGCTCGAACCCCCGTTCATCGTGGTGGCCACCCAGAACCCCATCGAGATGGAGGGCACCTACGCCCTGCCCGAGGCCCAGCGCGACCGGTTCATGGCGCGCATCTCGATGGGCTATCCCGATGCCGCCGCCGAGCTCTCGATGCTGCACCACCGCGAGTCGTCGAGCCCGCTCGAGCAGCTCTCCGCCGTGGTCGACAAGCGCCAGCTGGCCGAACTGATCGACACGGCCCGGGCCATCTACGTCAGCCGCGCTGTGGAGTCGTACGTCGTCTCGATCGTTCAGGCCACCCGCACGCATCCCGAGTTCCGCCTCGGAGCGAGCCCCCGCGGCACCCTGCACCTGGTGCGTGCCGCCAAGGTGCTGGCCGCTCTCCGTGGCCGCGAGTTCGTGGTGCCCGACGACGTGAACGAACTCGTCGTCCCCATCCTCGCGCACCGCATCGTGGCCACCCGCCGCGCGGCGAGCGACACCCGCGGCGGCGGCACCGAGGCCATCGCCACGGCTCTGCGCGCCATCGTCTCCTCCACCCCGGTTCCGCTGAACCGGTCACGGCCGGCCTGAGGCAGGCCGCCGAGCTCCGATGGCCGCACCGCGCCCGGAACGTTCACTGCCCCGCCTCACCGTTCGAGGCTGGGGCCTCGTGGTCGCGGCCGTCGCGGCTTTCGTGCTCACCCAGGTGCTCCGCCGGCAGGAGCTCGCCTACCTCGCCTGCTTCCTCCTCGCCGTGCCGCTGCTCGCACTCGCGTGGGTTGCCCTCCGCCGCGTGGCACTCACCGTGCGCCGCACGTTCACGCCGGAGTCGGGCACCGTGGGCGACGTGGTGACGGCGACGATGTTCCTCCGCAACTGGGGCGGCCTGCGCACCCCGGCCGCCGTCTGGCGCGAGCGCACCGCAGCGCCGCTCGAACCGGCTCCGCCGGCACCCTTTCCGTCTCTCGATCGCTACTCGTCGTCGACCCTCGACGAACCCGTACCGGTGCGGCTCGACTACCGGCTCGACACGCGGTTCCGCGGTGAGCATCCGATCGGCCCGCTCGAGCTCACCGTCACCGACCCGTTCGGCTGCGCCACCCGCCGGCTCGGCTTCGGCGGCACCGACACGGTGCTGATCACCCCCACCGTCTACGAGCTGGCGCGCATCGATCTGCGCCTGTCGACCGGCGACGGGGCCGAGCAGGTGTCGCGCCGGCTCGTCGGCGCCGGTGAACAGGACGTCATCGCCCGCAAGTACCTGCCGGGCGACTCCATCCGCCGCGTGCACTGGCCGGCCACCGCCAAGCACGGCGAACTGATGGTGCGCCAAGACGACCAGCGCAACGATCAGGATGCGGTGATCGTGCTCGACGCCCACTCCTTCGCCACCGGCCCCGGTTTCGAATGGGCCGTCAGCACGATGGCCTCGGTGGCGGTGCACCTCATGAACGAGGGCTATGGCGTGCGTCTCGTGGGCCATGTGGCCGGCGGCGACGACGAGGTGCTGGTGGCCCCGTTCGGAGCCGCGCGGGCGATGCGGGCGCTGGCCCGAACCGGCCCCGACGCGGTGCACGACGCCGACGAGTTCCGTCAGGTGGTCGACGACGCGGCGCTCACCTCGCCGGATGCACCACCCCTGTTCGCCCTCGTCTCCGACGAGCCGGGGGCGGCCGATCGCATCCGGGGCCTCGCCTCGATGTCGTCGCACGCGGTCGCCTTCGTCGTGTCCGACGGAGACGATGCCCCGAGCACCGGCCGGGCTGCACGCGGCCGTCGGCATCCGGATGCGGCCGCCGCAGCCGTCGCCTCGCCCGTCGCAGCCGAGCTGCGGTCGTCGGGGTGGACGGTCGTGCCCTGCGGGCCCGACGATCATCTCCCGGCCGTCTGGCACTCCCTCGGGGAAGCGAGGGGGCTCGCATGAGCACCACGCTGAGACCCCCGGCCGCACCCGACCCCGGCTTCCCCGACGACCCTCGAGGCCGCCGGCGAGGCCCCACGTCCGCCCCCGGATCACCGTCGAGCCCGCCCCGCAGCCGGAACGCAGCGGCCGCGGCACGTCGTCGGGAGCGTTCGGGCTCGTGGAAGACCACGGCGGCTGTGGGCCTCACCATCGTGATCGCCCTGTTCGGCCTCGCACCCCTCCTGCAGGGGCTCGGCTGGTGGGTGGCGACCGCGGCCATGGTGGCCGTACTGCTCACATTCTCGGCGCTGCTGCGCTCGCGCGGCCTGCCAGAAGTCGTGGTGATCGCACTCGCCGCACTGCTCTGGCTCGCGCTCGTGGTGCTGCTCTACGCCCCCGACTCGACCTGGCTCGTGCTGCCCACCCTCGACACGGTGAACGACATCGCGGGCGATCTCGCGGTGGCCCGCGAGTCGATCGCGGTGCAGGAGGTGCCGGCGTTGGCGGTGCCCGAGATCACGCAGCTGCTGGTGATGTCGATCGGTCTGATCGCGCTGGTGAGCGACGAGCTCGCCACCGGCCTCCGGGTGCCGGCCCTCAGCGGGGTCGGTCCGCTCGCCGTTCTCTCGATCACCCCGCTGGTGCGGCGCGACGAACCCCAGGTGACGGTGTACGCCTTGACGGCCGTCGCCTTCCTGCTGGTGCTCTGGACGGGATCACGGATCGGGGTCTCGCGCGGTGACCGACGATCTGCGGGGCTCGGGAGCATCCGCCCCACCGCCGGCGGACGCAACCCCGGCCTGGCCGTGGGGATCGCCGCTGCCGCGGTCGCCGCCCTGGTGGTGCTGCCCACCGTGACGCCCGGGCTCACCGCCCGAGATCTCACCGATCAGGCCGACCGTTCGCCGTTCGCCTCGGTGTACGCCACCGGCGTCGATCCGACCATCCAGCTCGGCCGCGACCTGCGCCGGAGCGACCCGGTGCTCTCGCTCACCTACACGACCACCTCTGAGGACGGCCTCTACCTCAAGATGGTGAACCTCAGCGACTTCACGCAGGGGGAGTGGCAGCCCGAGAGCCCGTACGAGGGCGACGGCTACGACGGCGGTGCCTTCGGGCCCCCGCCGGGCCTGGCGGCCGACGTCCCCGTCACCGACGTCACCACCTCGGTGTCGATCGCGGGTCTGCGCAGCGACTGGCTGCCGCTGCCCTACCCCACGCAGCAGGTCGACGACCTGCCGGGCGACTGGCTGCTCACCCCGGAGACCTTCACCGTCACCGACCTGCAGAGCGACACGCAGGGCATCAACTACACGGCCACGAGCCTCGCGGTGGCACCCACGGCGGAGCAACTTGCGGCGGCGGGAGAGACCGTGCCCGACTCGCTCTCGGGATACCTCGGGCTGCCCGCCGGCCTGCCGCCGGTGATCGCCGAGCTGGCCGCCACCGTCACGGCCGGAGCGGTCACGAATTACGACCGGGCGGTCTCGCTGCAGGAGTACTTCCGCTCGGGCGAGTTCCGGTATTCGCTCTCGGCGCCCGCATCCGACGGGTATGACGGCAGCAACGCCGATATGATCGCCGCCTTCCTCGACCAGAAGGAGGGCTACTGCGTGCACTTCTCCGCGGCGATGGCGGTGATGGCGCGCACCCTGGGCATCCCGTCGCGCATCGCCGTGGGGTACGCCCCCGGGCAGACGGCCGACAGCACCGCCGACGGCGAGCCCGTGTACGAGGTGTACACCGACCAGCTGCACGCCTGGCCGGAGCTCTACTTCGAGGGCATCGGATGGCTGCCGTTCGAGCCCACCCCCGGCCTCAACATCACGCCGCCCGACTACAGCCTGCCCGACTACGCCCAGCAGAGCGCGACCGGCAGCGCCGCCCCCGCTCCGAGCTCCACGTCGACGGCCACGAACTCGGCCGGGCCGGAACGCGGTGATGTGGGTGCGTCGGCGTCGGCCGAGCAGCAGGTCCTCGCGCAGGTGCGCGGTTGGTCGATCTTCGCCGGCATCCTGGTGGTGGCGGCCGTCGTGGTGCTGGCGCCGTTCCTGGCCCGCCGATTCGTTCGACGGCGACGCATCCGTCGACTGGCAACCGACCCCCTGCCCGGCACCCTGGCCTGGCTCGAACTCGAGGACACGCTCGACGACCACCGCCTGCAACGATCGGCGGGAGACACGATGTCCGATGTCGAGCGCCGACTGACCGCGGAGAACATGGTGCCGGCCGATGCGATCGAGCGGCTGAGGCTCGTCGTCGAGTTCGAGCAGTATGCGCCCCCCGGCAGCGCCGGAGACGAGACCCGACGCCGTATCGCGGGCGACCTCGAGGCGGTGATCAGTGGGCTGGATGCGCGGGCAGAGACCCGCGAACGCACCCTGGCCCGTCTGCTTCCGGTGTCACTGGTGCGCCGGCGCCGTCGCCGGTCGACGTCCACGACGGGGACGCTCGTTCCGTAGCGGCCGCGCGAGCGATACCGGCCCGCCGGGCAGCGCCCGCAGATCGTCGAGCCACTCGAGGGCGGCCTGCGCGAGGCGGCGCTGCGCAAGACCCGCCGGCCGAGGCGGCTGCGTGGCCGTCGCCGCGGCCGACATCTCGCGCCACTCGGCGGAGTAGCCGTCGATGAGGTCGACGACCCCGGGGTGCCCGAGGCTGGTGGCGAGCAGCACCTTGAAGGTCATGTCGCCCCACGGGTCGGCCACGTCGAGCGACGGCTGGCGGAGCCAGGCCTCCGCGGCGGCCGTGCCGTCGTCGGTGAGGCCGTAGAGCGGCAGGCCGTCGTCGGTGGCGCCCGACATCCGCACCAGGCCCGCGCTCACGAGCCGATCGAGCGTGGAGTAGATCTGGCCCACGTTGACCCGGCCCACCCGGTCGGTGCGCTCCTCGAGCTCGCCGTGCAACTGCAGCCCGTAGGCCTCCGTGACGCTGAGCACCGCGAGGATGCCCGACCGGATCGACATGGCCCTCCTCGCGAACGGTACTCGGAGCGAACGGTACTCGGAGCGGATGTACTCAGAGCGAACGTACTCGGAGTCGATGTCAGCGAGTCTAGGTCGCGGTTCGGCCACCGGATGGGCGACCCGCGGATGACACGGTTGTGATTCGCCCGTTCGCACTGGCAGAATGGCAGCATAACTGCACAGCACCGCCGCATTCATCCGTTCACAGGTCGTTGGGGAAGACGTACCTCACGAATGGAGAAGATTATGGCGGCAATCGTTGCTCGCGGAGTGGTCTATGTCCACTCCGCGCCCCGCGCGCTCTGCCCCCACGTCGAGTGGGCCGCAGGTCGCGCCATCGGTCGTGCAGTGAACTTCGACTGGATCGAGCAGCCCGTGCTGCGCGGCTCCCAGCGGGCCGACTTCTACTGGGAGGGTGCGCCTGGCACCGGCGCCGCCATCGCCTCGGCTCTCCGAGGCTGGGAGCACCTCCGCTACGAGGTCACCGAGGACGCGAGCGAGGGCACCGACGGCGGCCGCTGGATGCACACGCCCGACCTCGGAATCTTCTACGCCCAGGTCGACAGCGCCGGCAACACGGTCATCCCGGAGGACCGCATCCGCGACGCCATGGAGACGGCGGGCACCAACGCCCTGGAACTCCACCGCGAGCTGCGCCTCGCCCTCGGCCAGGCCTGGGACGACGAGCTCGAGCCCTTCCGCTACGCCAGCGACATGTCGCCCGTGGTCTGGCTGCACCGCTCCTTCGGCTGAACCGGATCGGCTGGTCAGCCGAAGGAGCAGCGGCCTGATCAGGCCGTCTTGAAGGCCACGACGGCGTTGTGGCCACCGAAGCCGAACGAGTTGCTGATGGCCAGAAGGTCTCCGGTCGGCAGCTCCCGTGGGGTGCGCACGACGTCGAGCGGGATGTCAGGGTCCTGCTCGCTGAGGTTGATGGTGGGGGGAGCCGTGCGCTCGTGCAGGGCCAGCACCGTGAAGATGGCCTCGATGCCGCCGGCACCGCCGAGGAGGTGACCGGTCGACGCCTTGGTGGCCGACACGGGGATACCGTCGAGACGATCGCCGAACACGTGCCGGAGTGCCTTGTACTCCGCGATGTCGCCCACCGGGGTGGAGGTGGCGTGAGCGTTGATGTGGGCCACGTCATCGAGCGAGAAGCCGGCGTTCTCCACGGCCGCGATCATCGCTCGCGCCGCCGCCGACCCGTCGGGGTCGGGGGCGGTGATGTGGTACGCGTCGCTCGTGACGGCGCCGCCGAGCACCTCGGCGTAGATCTTCGCGCCGCGGGCCAGGGCGTGCTCCTCGGTCTCGAGCACCAGGGCTGCACCGCCCTCGCCGAGCACGAAGCCGTCGCGGGTGAGGTCGTAGGGGCGCGATGCCGACGCCGGGTCGTCGTTGCGCTTGGAGAGCGCCTGCATCGAGGCGAACGCCGCGATCGGCAGCGGGTGGATGGCCGCCTCCGAGCCGCCGGCGATGATGATGTCGGCGAAGCCGGCCTGCAGGTGGTCGTAGGCGTTGACGACCGACTCGGTGCTGGAGGCACAGGCCGAGACGACCGTGCGGGCGCCGGCCCGGGCGCCGAGCGACATCTCGATGGCCGCTGCCGGGCCGTTCGGCATGAGCATCGGCACGGTCATGGGCAGAACCCGTCGCGGCCCCTTCTCGCGCAGGGTGTCCCACGCATCCAGCAGCGTCCACACGCCGCCGATGCCGGTGGCCCAGTCGACGCCGAAGCGCTCCGGGACGACCTCGGGGGAGCCGGCATCCGCCCACGCCTCACGCGCGGCGATGAGGGCGAACTGGCTCGACGGGTCGAGCCGCTTCGTCTCGATCCGCTCCAGCACCTCGGCGGCGGGCACGCGGGCCTGAGCGGCGAAGGTCACCGGCAGTTCGTTCTTGGCGACCCACTCCTGCTCGAGGGTGGTGGCGCCCGACTGGCCGGCGAGGAGGTTCTTCCAGCTCTCGGCCGCGGTGCCGCCGAGCGGGGAGGTCGTGCCGATACCGGTGACGACGATCTTCTTCGTGCTCATGGTGAAACTTTCTGTGGGTGGTCAGTCCAGGCGCGCCGGGGTGGCGCAAGGCGGCCGGCAGGATGGGGCGAGAGGCCGCGATCCTGCCGGCCGGGGTGCGTGAGTGGGCTCAGCCCTGTGCGGCGACGATGAAGGTGACGGCGTCGCCGACGGTCTTGAGGTTCTTGACCTCTTCGTCGGGGATCTTCACGTCGAACTTCTCTTCGGCGTTCACGACGATGGTCATCATCGAGATGGAGTCGATGTCGAGGTCGTCGGTGAAGGACTTGTCCAGCTCCACAGTGTCGGTCGCGATGCCGGTCTCGTCGTTGATGAGCTCGGCCAGGCCGGCCAGTACTTCTTCGGTGGACAATGCCATTGTTCTTCTCCTTGAGGGTGGGGTTTGACCGAGATTCAGTGTAGTCGGGCGTCGAGCGCGCGGCCGTGCACGACGACGGGGGTGGACAACCGTTACGGCAGCACCACGACCTGGGCCCCGTACACCAGGCCGGCGCCGAAGCCGATCTGCAGGGCGAGGCCGCCCGAGAGCTCGGGATGCTCGGTGAGCAGCCGGTGGGTGGCGAGCGGGATCGAGGCGGCCGACGTGTTGCCGGTGGTCGCGATGTCACGCCCGATGGCGACGGTCTCCGGCAGCTTCAGCTGCTTGGCGAACTCGTCGATGATGCGCATGTTGGCCTGGTGCGGGATGAATGCCGCCAGGTCGTCGGCCGTGATTCCGGCGGCTTCGATGGCCTGGTTCGCCACCTTCACCATCTCCCAGACCGCCCAGCGGAAGACCGCCTGGCCGTTCTGGCGGAGGGTCGGCCACTCCGACTCCTGGTCGCGGAAGCCGATGTTGGTTCCGGTCATGTAGATCTCGTCGCGCTTCGTGGCGTCGGAACCCCAGATGGTGGGGCCGATGCCCACGGCGTCGCTCGGGCCGATCACGGCCGCTCCCGCGCCGTCGCCCAGCAGGAACGAGATGGAGCGGTCGGTGGGGTCGACGAACTCCGAGAGCTTCTCGGCGCCGATCACCAGCACGTACTCGGCGAGGCCTGCCCGGATGAGCGAGTCGGCCTGGCCGACGCCGTAGGCATAGCCCGCGCAGGCCGCGCTGATGTCGTACGCGGCGGCCAGCGGTGCGCCGATGCGCTCGGCCACCTGGGTGGCGAGCGAGGGGGTGATGACAGGGTTCGAGATGGTCGACACGAGGATGGCGCCGATCTGCGAGGGCACGATCCCCGCGCCCTCGATGGCCTCGAGGGCGGCGCTCTGCGCGAGGTCGACCGCGAGAACGTCGTGCGAGGCGCGCTTGCGCTCGATGATGCCGGTGCGCTGGCGGATCCACTCGTCGGAGGAGTCGATCGGGCCGACCAGGTCGTCGTTGGGCACCGTGAGGTCACCGCGGGCGGCGCCGATGGCGTAGATGCGGGTGAACTGCGGGCCGGTGGACTGCTTCAGGCTGGGGGTGGTCATGCGGGTTCTGTGCTGCCTTCTGTGGAGAGGGGGTCGCTCAGGCGGCCTGGTCGATGAGTTCGATGGCCTGCGGGAGGTCGTCTGGGGTCTTGACGGCGACGGCCGGCACGCCCTTGAGCCCGCGCTTGGCGAGTCCGGTCAGGGCGCCCGCCGGTGCCACCTCGATGAGGCCGGTGACGCCCGCGGCGGCGAAGGACTCCATGCAGAGGTCCCAGCGCACGGGCGACGACACCTGGCCGACGAGGAGTTCGACGAACCGGCTGCCGCTGGTGACGGCGGAGCCGTCGCGGTTGGTCCAGATGGGGAGGGTGGGGTCGGCGGGCTCGAGGGTGGCGGCCACGGCCGCGAGCCGTTCGACCGCGGGGGCCATGTACCGGGTGTGGAAGGCGCCGGCCACCTGCAGCGGGATGACGCGCACGCCGCGCGGGGCGCGCTCCGCGAGAGCGGCCAGCGCATCCGGAGTACCCGCCACCACGATCTGACCGCCGCCGTTGTAGTTCGCCGGCAGCGCGCCCACCTCGTCGAAGAGGGCGAGCAGCTCGGTCTGGTCGCCGCCCACGACGGCGCTCATTCCGGTGGAGGTGAGAGCCGCGGCATCGGCCATGGCGCGGCCGCGCTCACCCACGAAGCGCATGGCATCGACGTCGGAGAGGATGCCGGCACCCGCGGCCGCCGTGATCTCGCCCACCGAGTGGCCGGCGATGCCGCCGACGCGCTCACGCCGCCCGTCGGCGAAGAGGGCGCGGAGGGTGAGGATGCCGGCCGCCACGATGAGGGGCTGGGCCACCGCGGTGTCGCGGATGGTGTCGGCGTCACTCACCGTGCCGTGGGCCACCAGGTCGCTGCCGGCGGCTTCGCCCAGCTCGGCGAGCGTGCTGCGGAACGAGGACTCGGCGATCCACGGGTCGAGGAAACCGGGGGTCTGCGACCCCTGGCCGGGACATACGACGACGATCATTGGTTCAGTCTCCCAGGAGTTCGGTCGGAGGCCGTGTCGACCGAAGCCAACGCTCTCCGCCATTCATTGTCGAACACATACAGCGAAGACGACCCTAGCGAGACCCGCGGCGCGTCAACGACGGTGCCCCGGCGAGTCGTGGTCGTTCATCGACCCGAGGATGAGCGCTGACTGCAGGATCAGCGCCTCCCTGGCTCCCGTCGCGTCCCAACCGATCACCTGGGTGACCCGCTTGAGGCGGTAGCGCACGGTGTTCGGGTGAACGAACAGCTCGCGCGCGGTCGCCTCGAGCGAGCGGCCGTTGTCGAGGTAGCACCAGAGCGTCGTCATCAGCTCGGGCGACTGGTCCTGCAGAGGGCGGTAGACGCGGTTGACCAGGGTCGAGCGGGCCAGCGGGTCTCCGGCCAGCGCACGCTCGGGCAGCAGATCGTCGGCGAGCATCGGGCGAGGAGCGTTCCGCCAGGCCTTGGCCACCGCGAAGCCGGCCAGGGCCGCCTTGGCGCTGCGGGAAGCGTCGACGAGGCTGGGCACCTCGTGACCGAGTACGAGGTATCCCGGTCCGAACCCGGGTTCGAGCTGGGTGGCGATGTCGAGGAACGACAGCGCGGGTGCAGCGGCAGCGGCCGACGTCTCCTCGGCCGACCCGGCGGCCGAGACATCCGGAGTCGTGTCGAGGGGCCCCAGGTTCGCCGGCTGCGCCCGCCCGATCACGAGCACCAGGCGGCCGCCCTGCACACCGATCAGCAGATCGGCGTTGAGATGCCTGGCCGTGCGCCGCAGCTGGTCGACGTCGAGCTGGCGCGGAGTGGTGCCCACCAGCACGCTCACCTCACCGTGCCCGTGCCAGCCGAGGGCCGCGATGCGGGAGGGCAGCTCGTCGTCGTACTCGCCGCTCAGGATGCTGTCGACCACGAGGGCTTCGAGTCGGGCGTCCCAGAGGCCGCGGGCTTCGGCAGCCCGGGCGTACACGTCAGCGGCGGCGAACGCGATCTCGCGCGAGTAGAGCAGGATGGCCTCGCGCAGGGAGGCGTCGGTTCCGCGAACCCGCTCCTCGACGACCTCAACCACCACACGGATGAGCTGCAGCGTCTGCTGCAGGCTCACCGATCGGAGCAGCTCACGGGGAGCGGAGCCGAACACGTCGGCGGCGATCCAGGTGGTGGTCGACGGGTCGTCGTACCACTGGATGAACGACTTGATTCCCTGCTGGGCCACCAGACCCACGGCCGAACGCCGCCCCGGCGGCATGTCGCCGTACCAGGGCAGCGTGGCGTCGAGCTTCTTGATCGTCGCGGTCGAGAGCTCGCCCGAGATGGTGCGCAACCATGCCAAGGTCTGCGCCTTGGGCCTGGTCATCGCACTCCCGGGGCCACAGCGCCCTCGACCGCGATCGATCGTTCACTCATGCGTCGCCGCGTCAGCTCTCGCCGCCTGCCGAGCCGGAGGTGCCGGCCGTGACGTCGTAGAGACGGTACTTCTCGATGGCCCAGGAGGGGGCGTTCTGGTCGACCTCGCCGCGGGCGGCGAGCTGCTCGAGCACGCGCACCACCACCGAGGGGCCGTCGATCTTGAAGAACCGGCGCGCTGCCGGACGGGTGTCCGAGAAACCGAAGTCGTCGGCACCGAGGGTGGCGAACTCTCCGGGCACGAACTGGCGGATCTGGTCGGGCACCGCGTGCATGTAGTCGGTGACGGCCACGAACGGACCGGGCGCCTCCTGCAGCTTCTCGGTGACGTAGGCCTTCCGCCGCTCCTCGTTGGGGTGCAGGAAGTTGTGCTCCTCGGCCTTGAGGCCGTCGCGGCGCAACTCCGTCCACGACGTGACCGACCAGACGTCAGCCGAGACGCCCCAGTCGTTCGCGAGCAGCTCCTGCGCCTCGAGGGCCCACGGAACCGCCACACCCGACGAGAGGATCTGGGCCTTGGGGCCTTCGATCGAGCCCGACTTCAGGCGGTAGATGCCGCGCACCACGCCGTCGACGTCGAGACCCTCGGGCTCGGCCGGCTGCACGTGCGGCTCGTTGTAGACCGTCAGGTAATACATGACGTTCGGGTCGTCGTGCTCGCCGCCGTACATGCGCTCGAGACCGGACCGCACGATGTGGTTCAGCTCGTAGCCGTACGCCGGGTCGTAGCTCACCACCGCGGGGTTCGTGGAGGCGAGGAGCAGCGAGTGGCCGTCGGCGTGCTGCAGGCCCTCACCCGTGAGGGTGGTGCGGCCGGCGGTGGCTCCGATGATGAAGCCGCGTGCCATCTGGTCGCCCGCCGCCCACATCGCGTCGCCCGTGCGCTGGAAGCCGAACATCGAGTAGAACACGTAGATCGGGATGAGCGGCTCACCGTGGGTGGAGTAGCTCGTGCCCACCGCGGTGAACGCCGCAGCGGCGCCCGCCTCGTTGATGCCCACGTGGATGATCTGGCCCTGAGGGCTCTCCTTGTAGGCCAGGAGGAGCTCCCGGTCGACGGAGGTGTAGGTCTGGCCCTTGGGGTTGTAGATCTTGTTCGACGGGAAGAACGCGTCCATGCCGAACGTGCGAGCCTCGTCGGGGATGATCGGCACCACGCGGTTGCCGAAGTCCTTCGAGCGGGTCAGGTCTTTCAGCAGTCGCACGAAGGCCATCGTCGTGGCGATCTCCTGGGTGCCGGAGCCCTTCTTCAGGGTCTGGTAGCTGGAGTCGTCGGGCAGCGTGATGGCGGTGTGCTTGGTTCGACGCTCGGGCACGTAGCCGCCGAGCGCGCGTCGGCGCTCGTGCAGGTACTGGATGGCCTCGTCGTCCTCGCCCGGCTTGTAGTACGGCGGCAGGTACGGGTTCTCCTCGAGCTGCGCGTCGGAGATGGGGATGTGCATCTCGTCGCGGAACATCTTGAGGTTGTCCAGCGTCATCTTCTTCATCTGGTGGGTCGCGTTGCGGCCCTCGAACGACGGCCCGAGGCCGTAGCCCTTGATCGTGTGCGCCAGGATGACGGTGGGCTGGCCCTTGTGCTCGCTGGCGGCCTTGAAGGCGGCGTACACCTTGCGGTAGTCATGGCCGCCGCGCTTGAGGTTCCAGACCTGGTCGTCGGAGTAACCCTCGATGAGCTTCAGGGCGCGCGGGTCGCGGCCGAAGAAGTTCTCGCGCACGTACGCGCCGGACTCGGCCTTGTACGTCTGGAAGTCGCCATCCGGAACCGTGTTCATGAGGTTCAGCAGGGCGCCCTCGGTGTCGCGGGCGAGCAGGTCGTCCCACTCGCGGCCCCAGATCACCTTGATGACGTTCCAGCCGGCACCGCGGAAGAAGCTCTCGAGCTCCTGGATGATCTTGCCGTTGCCGCGCACCGGGCCGTCGAGACGCTGCAGGTTGCAGTTGATCACGAAGTTGAGGTTGTCGAGGCCGTCGTTGGCGGCGACCTGCAGCTGGCCGCGGCTCTCCACCTCGTCCATCTCGCCGTCGCCGAGGAAGGCCCAGACCTGCTGGTCCGACGCATCCTTGATGCCGCGGTTGGTGATGTATTTGTTGAGCTGGGCCTGGTAGATCGCGTTGATCGGGCCGAGGCCCATCGACACGGTGGGGAACTGCCAGAACTCGGGCATCAGCCGCGGGTGCGGGTAGGAGCTCAGGCCGCCACCGGCGTGCGACTTCTCCTGACGGAACCCGTCGAGCTGGTTCTCGTCGAGCCGGCCCTCGAGGTAGGCGCGGGCGTAGGTGCCGGGGGAGGCGTGGCCCTGGATGAAGATCTGGTCGCCGCCGCCCGGGTGGTCCTGGCCGCGGAAGAAGTGGTTGAAGCCCACCTCGTACAGCGCTGCACTGGAGGCGTAGGTGGAGATGTGGCCGCCCACCGCGATGCCGGGGCGCTGGGCGCGGTGCACCGTCATGGCCGCGTTCCAGCGGATCCAGGCGCGGTACTTGCGCTCGAGCGCCTCGTCGCCGGGGAACTCCGGCTCGTTCTCGGAGGCGATGGTGTTGATGTAGTCCGTCGTCGGAACCATCGGAACACCGAGGTGGAGCTCTTTGGAGCGCTTGAGCAGGCTGAGCATGATGTCTCGTGCCCGGCCGTGGCCGCGGGCCTGCACGAGGGCGTCGAGCGATTCGTTCCACTCAGCGGTCTCGTCGGGATCGGAGTCGATGTGCCCCGAGGAGTACGGGTCCTGGTCGTTGACAGTCACCGGCGACCTCTCTTCTGTTGTTTACAGATCTGTTTTCGTCGGGCGCCCTTGCCAGGATGGGGGTCGGAACGCCAGGAGCAAGCCTACTGAGTTAAACCGGTGAAACCGCTCCGTTCGTTTCTGTTCGCCGAGCGCACAGTGCTTGGGATATCCCCCGAACGGGTCTAGAATCGTGTGCGCGTTTGCCGAGAGACTCCCGGCATCGGAAAGGCAGCCGATCATGGCTTTGGAGAACGACACCCTCGCTCCCGATTTCGACCTCCCCAACCAGTACGGGGAGCGCATCCGCCTCAGCCAGTTCCAGGGCAAGAAGCCGGTGGCGCTGGTGTTCTTCCCGCTTGCCTTCTCGGGCGTCTGCACGAGTGAGCTCTGCACCCTCGAAGACAATCTCGCGCTGTTCAAAGACGCGAACGTCGAGCTCATCGGCATCTCGGTCGACTCGAAGGCGACGCTCCGGGCCTGGGCCGAGAAGGAGGGGTACGACTTCACGCTCGTGGCCGACTTCTGGCCGCACGGTGACGTGGCGAAGGATTACGGCGTGTTTCTGGATGAGAAGGGCTTCGCGAACCGTGCGACCTTCCTGATCGACACGAACCGCATCATCCGAGCTTCGTTCATCACCGCTCCCGGCGAGGCGCGCTCGATCGGGGCTTACCGCGCCGCCCTGGAAGAGCTTCTGCCTGTCGCCGTCTGATATGAGCCTGGGGCTTATATCGAACGGTTATAAGCGCTAGACTGATGTAATGGATCTCCAGCACGCCGCTGTGATCGTCGACATCGTCGGCTCGAAGGCCCTCGACGACCGGCGGCACACGCAAGCGGCCATCCTGACGGCCTTCGCGGGCGTCGACGAGTACCTCGGCGCCGGTTCGCCCTTCGTGGCTACCGTGGGAGACGAGTTCCAGGCGGTGTATCCCTCGGTCGGGATCGCGCTGGAGGCCACGCTCGCCGCGCGCCTGGCCCTGCCGGAAGGCATCGACTGCCGATTCGGAATCGGGTGGGGTGAGGTGCGCGAGGTGGGCCGCGGCGTGCTCGGCCCGGTACAGGACGGCTCGGCCTGGTGGCGGGCGCGCGAAGCCATCGAGGAGGCCCACCTTCGCGAAGACACCCGCACCCCGAGTCTCCGGGGGTGGTTCGTCGGTGACGACGCATCGCTCGCGGCTGTGGTGAATGCCTACCTGCTCACCCGCGATCATCTGGTGACCGCGATGAGTGCGCGGGCGCGTCGTCTCACCCTCGGCGCTCTGTCGGGCCGGCTGCAGAGCGAACTCGCGGCGGAGGAAGGCATCTCCCAGGGCGCGGTGTCGCAGTCGCTCCGGCGCTCGGGGGCGGTGAGCGTGCTGACGGCCACGCAGTCGTTGAGGGCCGCACTGTGATCGTCGCCGGCCTGCTGCTCGTGCTCATCGGGAGCGCCGACATCGCCCGCGCCGCTCTGGCGCCGCATTCCTCGCGAGCTGCTGCTCTCGGGGTGTTCGCGGTGGTAGGTGCGGGGTGGGCCCTTGTGAGCGTGCTGGCCGCGACGGGGCTCGGAGTGCCGGTTGCCTGGCTCGGGTTGCTGCTGGTGCTGGCCGTCGGCTGGTTGGTGACCACGGCGAGGGATGCGGGGGCCCGGCCGCCGGGCTCGCCGGCTGTGACGCCGTCGCGTCATCCTCGGCTGCGCATCCTGCCGGCCGTCGTGGTGATTCTCGTGATCGGGGCGTCGTTCTTCTGGAACCCGGTCGGCGGGGGCCTGCACGGCTACCTGGTCGACGGGCTCGCCCAGGCGCCGGTTCGCCCGCTCGCCGCACTACCGGTCGAGACGGTGATGCTCGCTGTCGGGCTGGCCCTGTTCTTGGTCGAGAGTGCGAACATCGTGGTGCGCGCTGCCCTGCGGCCGGCCATCGAGCCTCAGGATGCGATGGTCGACATCGTGGCCGCGGGCGACGGCGACGGCCGTGTCGAGGTGGAGACCACAGGACTGCTCGGTTCGCGCACGCGCGTCGTGGTGCGGGATGGCGCCGCGTCGGCGGACCCTCCAGCTGTGCAGGATCTCCGCGGTGGACGGCTGATCGGCCCGCTGGAGCGCCTGCTGATCGTGGCGCTGTCGCTCGCCGGTGCGCTGCCGATCGTGGCTGGGCTCCTCGCGGCGAAGGGCATCGTGCGTTTCCCGGAGATCTCGAACGACCGGGCACGTGGCTCCAAGGCCGAGTACTTCCTCGTGGGCAGCCTTGTCAGCTGGGCGCTGGCCTTGCTGGCCGCGGGCACGCTCTGGATATCAGCACAGCACTAATATTAAACGAAGATAAGCCTCTGTCTTATGTCTCGTGCGACACCCACCTTCCCTCCCCGATAAGCTGTCTGCACCCGCGTCAGCGCAGGGGCCTTTAGCTCAGTTGGTAGAGCGCCACGTTTACACCGTGGATGTCATCGGTTCGAGCCCGGTAGGGCCCACCATTTCTGCATCTCGAAGGCCATCGAGGCTGTCTCGTCAGGCTGCGCGGATCTCTGGAACGCAACCATATCCATCTCGGGCAAGCGCGGCGCGCGCGGCAGTCCCGGTCGGGTCTCGGGAGCTTTGTGTTCCGGGTGTGGGGTGCTGCCGCGCGCTTCGCGCTTGCCCTCGATGACCGTGGCTGGGTCGGGTGGATGTCGGTCGGTTGTGGTAGCGCGGGAAAGACGGAGAATCGATGTCTGATCTGGTGTTTTGATTGATTCTCGGGTGCTGCCGCGATATAATTGAGGCACGCTCATGAAACAGTCTGTTGCTTTCACCGCCGCTTCGTCCGATCCCACCACTGGTGGGACTCGGGAGTCGATGCTGCGCGGCATCGGGGTGGATGCGGACGAGGTGGCGGTGATCCAACGTGAGCAGGCGATGTTGGACGGGCGGGCGGTGGTTCGGTTGGCGGCGGCAGCGCGGAAGGCGAACTGGGTCGCCGGGCTGCCGGGTGGGTCGTTGCAGCATGCGCGTCGGTCGTTGGTCGCGGAGGTCGCAACCACGCTGCGCATTCCGGAACGCACTGCCGGGCAGCGGATCGATGACGCGGAGATGCTGTGCGACTTCCTCCCCGCCACCCTCGAAGCGTTGGGGCGGGGTGACATCACCTACCGGCATGCGCAGGCGGTGGTGCGGCAGGCCCGAACCCTCCCCGAGAAGGTCCGCGCCGAGTTCGAAACGATCGCACTCGTGAACGCGGAGTCGCAGACCCCCACACAACTGTCCACGCATGCCCGGAACGTTCGGGAGCGGATGCACCCGGACTCGATCGATGCCCGCCACCGCGAGGCCCGGGACGAGCGGGGCGTGTGGGTGGAGAAGGAACTCGACGGGATGGCCACGCTGGTGTGTCACCTGCCCGCCGTGTCAGCACTCGCGATCGATGACACCCTTGACCAGCTCGCCCGCGGGTTGCGGGCACCCGACGAAGCCCGCACTCACGCGCAGCTCCGCGCCGACTGTCTCACCGATCTGCTTCTGGACCGGGATGGCGACACCGCCACCCGAGCCCGGGGGATCACGGCGAACATCGCCGTCACCGTTCCCGTGATGACGCTGCTGGGTCACGGCGTTGAGGCGGGGGAGTTGGCGGGGTATGGGCCGATCGACACCGACACGGCCCGCCGTCTGGTCGCGGGGGCGCCGTCGGTTCTGCGGATCCTGACCGACCCGGCCACCGGCACACGACTCACGGTCGGCCGAGAACGCTACAAAGTCCCGGCCGACCTTCGTGCGGCGGTGATCATGGATGACCAGACCTGCCGGTTCCCCGGTTGCACCCGAGACGCCGCCCGGTGCGATCTGGATCACACCGTCGATTGGGCCAACGGTGGTCACACCAGTTTGGACAACCTCGCCGCACTGTGTCGAAGGCATCACACGTTGAAACACCAAACCGACTGGCAAGTCACCGGCGGGGAGGGCCGCGCGTTGCACTGGACGTCGCCCTCGGGCGCCCGACACACCACCACGCCACCCGAACACCCACCCGCGCGCATCCCGAGACCCGCGCGACCGCTCCCAGAGCATCCGCCGTTCTAGACGGACATCTGGGAGCGCCCCGTGGCAGGAGTCACCGCTCGGAGCGAAGTGTGGCGATGACGTCCCTCACCGAGGTACCGGACGCGCGGAAGGCGGTCTGCACGGTGCGCACCGAGACGCCGAGTACCGATGCGATCTCTGAACTCGTCAGCCGGGGGTCGTCGAGCCGCTCGTAGACGATCTGCATGGCGAGCACCGCCACCCGGTCGCTGTTCGTCGCTGGGACGCCGTCGACTCCGCCCTCTACCCGCTCGGCGGCGAGCGCCGACAGCAGGCCTCTCAGAACCTGCGCCATCCGTCGCCGCTCGGGGAGGTCGTCGCGACTCGGGCCGATCTGGGCCAGATGTCGCAGCAGGGGGGTGATGACGGCGCCCAGACCGGTGGTCGTCGGAACCGATCGCGCGCTCAGCACCCGACGCTCAGCGGCGGTGAGGGCGGCGAGTTCGGGAACATCGACTGCGAGATCAGGCGAACTCGCGCCGGAAAGGACGAGCAGGTTGCCGTCGAGCGAGAGCGAGAGCGTAGGCGACGTGGCGCGCGCGGGTGCCGACACCGTCACGTCGCGCGCCCGTACTGCCTCCGCCGCCACTGCGAAGGAGTCGCGCCCTCGGCAGCCTTGAACGAGCGGATGAAATGGGTGGCGTCCAGGTAGCCGACCCTCTCGGCCACGCCCTGCACCGGCAGCTCCGTCGAGGTGAGCAGAGCGCGGGCGCGGTCAAGGCGGAGGCGTCGGATCAGCTGGCCGAGCGTCTCTCGCCGGTCCTCGAACGCCGCGTGCAGGGTGCGCACCGAGACATGCAGCTCGGCCGCGACCACAGCAGCGCTCAGCCCAGGATCGGAGATGCGTGCCATCACTGCCGCTTCGGCTTCGCGCGCCAGACCGATCCGGCCGGTGTCGTTCGCTCCGAGAGCGCCCGCCTGCTCGGCCGCCAGAAGCCGGACGAGTTCCACGATCGAACGCGACACCGCTCGCCGGCCGGCCGGTGTCAGCTCGTCGTGGTGCGCATCCGCTGTTCTGAGCAGGTCGGACAGCGCGGGCGAGTAGACCGAGTGCGGTGAGATCGCGCGTGCTGACAGCGAGTTCAGCACACCGGCCGTCGCTCCGATCGCGGCGATCGGCAGTTGCAGGATCGTGGTTCTGAACTCCTCGGGATAGACGAACTCGAACGGCCGGCTCACGTCGTAGACCACGAGCGAGCCGGCGCCCACGGCGGTCTGGCGGTCGCCCTGGTCGAGGATGAGGCGGCCGGAGTGCACGAACTGCACCTGCGCGCTCTCCGCGGCGTCCGCCGGCACGTCGTCGAGCACCGCGGTGACGGACTGCGGAACCGAGGCGATGCGCGCCATCGCGAGACCACCGAAGTCGTGGCGGGACATGCGGCGATAGGCCGGGGCATCCTCGAGCGTCGTCGCGTTCATCTGCACGAGCACGCATCGGGGGTTCGAGGGGAGCAGCACCCGACGCCTCCTCTATCGTTCTGGATCGGTCGTTCCAGATTAGGTCGCGCACGTGGGGGCTCTTCCTCGCTTTGTCGACAAATCGGCCATTTCTGCAGCGTTGCGCCAATGGCGCGCAATCGGCGCCGCTGGGGGCTCCGTGTGCCGCACAGTACTGATCGTCACCGGTACTGACTCCCGCCGAGAGGAACCCGCCATGTCCACTGACCCGACCGCCGCATCCGCACCACCCGCCTTCGATCCGCTCGACTTCGCGATCGTGCCGCCCCGCACCTTCGAGCAGCTCGAGGTGGGCGAGGTGTTCCGGGCGCCGAGCCGCACCCTCACCGACGCCCACGCGTCGGCCTTCCAGGCGGTGTCGGCCGACAACCACCCCGTGCATTACGACGCCGTGTGGGCCAAGGCGCACGGCCACAGCGCCCCCGTGGTGCACGGCCTGCAGGTGCTCGCCTTCACTGCCCCGGGCGCCACGTTGTTCCCCCATGTGATCGGCGAGGTGTTCATCGCCTTCACGGGGCTCTCCGCGTCGTTCCTCGGCGAAGTCCACGCCGGCGACACCCTCTACTCGCAGCTGCAGATCACCGCGCTCACGACGGATGGCCCGAACGGCATCGTCACCGCCTCGGCGACGGTGCACAACCAGCGCTCCGAGATCGTGCTCGAGGGCGAGCACACCTATCTGCTTCGCCGGACGCCCACTGATTCCTGACCGACTCCAGACCGTCATCGACCGATAGTTCCCGCCCCGCACATCGCGTGCCCAACCCCCGAAAGAAGACCATCATGTCGACCCAACCCACCATCGTGCTCGTCCACGGCGCCTTCGCCGACGCCGCCAGCTGGGCGCCCGTCACCCTCGAACTGCTGAACCGTGGCTACACCGTGCACGTGCCGCCGGTGTTCAACCGCAGCCTCATCGGGGATTCCGCGTACATCAAATCGTTCGTCGAGCAGATCGACGGGCCGGTCATCCTCGCCGGTCACTCCTACGGTGGTGCGGTCATCACCGTCGCCGGTGTCGCGTCGAACGTGATCGGCCTCGTCTACGTGTCGGGATATGCGCTGGATGAGGGCGAGAGCCTCGGCCAGCTGCAGGGCGGGTTCCCCGACTCGCTGCTCGCCGCCAACCTCGTGTACTCGCCGTACCCCATCGAGGGCGCCGACCCGGGAACGGATGTCTCGGTCAAGATCGATGCCTTCGAAGAGGTCTTCGCCGCCGGCGTCCCGAGCGACACCGCCCGGGTGCTGGCGGTAGGGCAGCGTCCGCTCGCGGCCGTCGCGTTCTCGGAGACGGCGCCCGTGGCGGCCTGGAAGACCAAGCCCTCCTGGGGCATCGTCTCCAGCGCCGATCACACCATCAACCCCGATGTCGAGCGCTTCGGTTACAAGCGCGCCGGCGCCCGCAAGGTCGTCGAGCTCGACGCGCCGCACCTGGTGATGCAGACCAACCCGGCCGAGGTCGCCCGGTTCATCACCGACGCCATCGACGAACTCGGCTGACCCGGCGACGGATGAGGGGGCCGCGGCGGCGGCCCCCTCGCACTCCGTGGCAGGCTGACGGCATGGGTGACCAGCGAGTCGTGGTCGTGACCGGCGCCAGTTCCGGCATCGGAGCCGTCGTCGCGGCATCCCTCGCCGAGCAGGGCGACCACGTCGTGGCGGTCGGCCGCGACATCCGGCGTACCGAGGATGTCGCTCGGCGCATCGGCGGCGAGCCGTACGTGGCCGACTTCGCGCGGCTCGACGAGGTGCGCGAGCTCGCGGAGACCCTGAGCGTGAACCACCCGACGATCGACGTGCTGCTCTCGAACGCGGGCGGGTTGGTCTCCCGTCGCGGCACCACAGTCGACGGGCACGACCTGTCGTTCCAGGTCAACCAGCTCGCGCCGTACCTGCTGATGCGTCTGCTGACTCCGTCACTCCGGGCCGCTGCGACGCAGAACGGGGTGGCGACCGTGGTGGCGACGGCGAGCGCGGCGAACCGTTGGGGGCGCATCCGGCTCGACGACCTCGAGGGGCGCCGGCGCCCGTGGCTCGGTGGCTGGCGGGCCTACGGCACGGCCAAGCTCGCCGTGGTGCTGACCGCGCGCGAACTCGCACGGCGCGAGGGCGACCACGGTATCGGGTCGTTCAGCGTGCATCCGGGCGCCGTCGTCACCTCGTTCGGTTCCGGATCCGCTCTGATCCGGCTCGGTACCGCCCTCACCGGCGGGCGCTGGGGCACCACGCCCGACGCCGGAGCGGCGCCGCTGTTCGCGCTCGCCTCGGGCGGGCCGGTGCCGGCACCCAACGGAACGTACTTCGACGGCCTCCGCGCGGGCGGCCGCACCGCAGGCCAGGCGGATGACGCTGCACTCGCCGCCGAGCTCTGGCGGCGGTCGGCCGAGATGACCGGGCTACCCGCCCAGTAGTCTGGTGGGGTGCCGACAACGCTTGCCGATCTGAACGCCGCCGTCGAGCGGCTGTGGCCCACGGAGTTCGCCGAGGGCTGGGATGCTCCCGGCGTGATCAGCGGTGCACCGCAGGATGAGATCTCCCGAGTGCTGCTCGCGGTCGATGCGGTGGGTGTGACCGTCGACGAGGCGATCGACTCCGCATCCGACGCCCTGCTCGTGCACCACCCGCTGCTCCTGCGCGGCGTGACCTCGGTGGCCGAGACCGGGTACAAGGGTGGGCTGCTCGCGCGGCTCATCCGCGCCCGATGCGCCTTGATCGCCGCGCACACGAACGCCGACATCGTCGACGACGGCACCTCGGCGGTGATCGCCGCGAAACTCGGCCTCGTCGACCTTCGGCCCCTCGAGCCCGGCGTCCGCGAGGGCACGGGGCTCGGCCGGGTGGGACGGCTTCCCGAACCCACCACCCTGGGCCGACTGGCCCTGGCGCTCGGTGAGATCCTGCCGGCCACGGCCTCGGGCATTCGGGTCGCGGGGGAGTACGACCAGCAGGTGTCGACCGTGTCCCTCTGCGGCGGCGCGGGTGACTCGCTGCTCGCGAACCCGCTCGTGCGGGCATCCGACGTCTACATCACCTCCGATCTGCGGCACCACCCCGCTTCGGAATCGCGCGAGCAGTCGTTGCTCGGCCAGGGCCCGGCCCTCGTCGACGTCTCGCACTGGGCCAGCGAGTGGCTCTGGCTCGAGACGGCCGCCGCCCAGCTCTCCGACGCTCTTCCCGGCGTCGAGTTCGCTGTGAGCGAACTCCGCACAGACCCGTGGGAATTCGTGGTGACGCAGTGATCGCTGCCACCGCCGTTCCCCTCCGACCGATCATGAAGGACTCCCGATGAAGGCTCCGGCACCCGAACAGCGCAAGCTCCTCGACCTCAAGGCCGCCGACGACCGGGTGGCCCAGCTGCAGCACTCGCTGCGCACGCTGCCGCAGGAGGCGCGGCTCGCCGAGTTGCAGCGCGACTCCGCCGCCGCTCGCAAGGAGTACGCCGGCGTCATGGGCGAGCTCGACGACGCGAAGACCGAGATCGCGCGGGTCGAGGGCGACATCCACACGGTGGCCGCCCGCGAGAAGCGCGACAACGAGCGCCTGCAGGCGACCGCCTCCACGAAAGACATCCAGGGCCTGGAACGCGAGCTCGAATCGCTCCGGGTGCGCCGGCTCACGCTCGAAGACACCGAGCTCGAGGTGATGGAGCGCGTCGAGGAGATCGAGCACCGGCTCGCCGCCATCACGGCCCGCCGCGACGACATCGCCACCGAGGAGCGACTGCTGGCCGCCTCGCGCGACGAGCAGAAGCAGCGCATCACCACGCAGCTCGAGATCGCCGTCTCGGAGCGCTCGGCCATCGCCGACGGGATCGTGCCCGAACTGCTCGCGCTCTACGACAAGCTGCGCGCCCGCTACGGCGTCGGTGCGGCCCTGCTGCAGCGCCGCGTGTCGCTGGGCAGCAACGTCGAACTCACCGGCACCGACCTCGCCGTCATCCGGGCCGCCGCGGAGGACGACGTCGTGCTCGACCCCGAGAGCACCTGCATCCTGGTGCGCACCGAGGAGTCTGGGCTGTAACGATCCGGTGGGTGAATGGGCCGGCGATACGCCGGGTTCTGTAGGGAGCACGCTCCCTGACGGCCATCTATCTAGGAGCTGCGTCACCGCAGCCCTCGAGCGGTCTACCCGGAAGCTCCGCGAGCAGCCTCAACGCTTCCTGTCTGACCTTGCTCCGGGCGAGGTTTACCGAGCCGACTGCGTCACCGCAGCCTCTGGTGGTCTCTTACACCACCGTTTCACCCTTACCGCGGGCCGGAGCCCGTGGCGGTCTGTTCTCTGTGGCACTGTCTCGCGGGTTGCCCCGGGTGGGTGTTACCCACCGCCCTGCTCTGTGGAGCCCGGACGTTCCTCGGCGCCGGGCCGGAGCCCGACGACGCGACCGTCTGCCGGCCCATTCACCTGAGGAAGTCTAGTTCACCCGCTACTCGAGGAAGGTCGTCTTCATCGTCGACAGGCACGCCGCACCCAGGATGCCCGCGTTGTTCCGCAGGGTCGCCGGCACGATGGGGGTGTCGAGCGAGAGCAGGGGCAGGAACTCCTCGTGATGCTTCGACACACCGCCGCCCACGATGAACAGGTCGGGTGAGAAGAGCGCCTCGAGGCGGTCGTAGTACACCTGCAGGCGCTCGGCCCACTTCTTCCAGCTGAGGTCTTCGCGCTCCTTGGCGGAGTAGGCGGCCTTCGTCTCGTAGTCGACGCCGCCGATCTCGAGGTGACCGAGCTCGGCATTGGGGGTGAGCACGCCGTTGTAGATGAGCGCCGTGCCGATGCCCGTGCCGAGGGTGGTGAGGATGATCAGTCCCGACTTGCCCTTGGCTGCGCCGTAGCGCACCTCGGCGAAACCGGCCGCATCCGCGTCGTTCACGAACGTGATGTCGCGCCCGAGGGTCGATTCGAAGAGCTTCTCGGCCTCGAAGCCGATCCACTTCTTCGACACGTTCGCCGCCGACATGGTCACCCCGTGCCGCACGACCGCCGGGAAGCAGATGCCCACATTCGCGGTGGCCGGGATGTCGCCGAGAGACTCCATCAGATCGGTGACGGTCTTGGCGATGTCGTCGGGCTTGCCGCCCTCGGGGGTTGCGAGCTTCTTGCGATCCGTGAGCAGCTCACCGGTCGTGACGTTCACGATGGCGCCCTTGATGCCCGTGCCGCCGATGTCGATGCCGACGGCGACGGTGTCGGGAGTGTTGGCCGTCACCGGTTGTCGTTCGCGTCGTCTTCGGCCCACTTGGCGCTGTTCGCCCGCAGGGTCTCGAGCGCGTGCTCGGCCTCTTCGTGGGTGGCGAACGGCCCCACGCGGTCGACCACCGACGAGACGTAGCCCTTCTCGACCTCGCCGGTCTTCATGTTGTACCAGTACTGCGTCGACGGGTCGTCGCTCATCGATGTCCTCCGTGGTGTGGGGCCGGTTGTGTACGGCCGTCGTGGGGGTGTGGTCGGTCGAGATGTGGGGGCGCTAGTCGTAGCTGTGCTCGGGCCCAGGGTAGCTGCCCTCGGCCACGTCGCCGCGGAACGCGGTGACGGCATCCGTCAGCGCGCCGCGGAGATCCGCGTACTGCTTGACGAACTTCGGGATGCGCCCGGTCGAGAACCCGGCGAAATCGGTCCACACGAGGAGCTGGCCGTCGACGTGCGGCCCGGCGCCCACCCCGATGGTGGGGATGCGCAGCCGCTCGGTCACGTGGCGAGCCGCCTCGGCCGGAACCATCTCGAGCACCACTGCGAAGGCTCCGGCCTCCTCGACGGCGAGCGCGTCGGCGATGAGGGCCGCCTCGCCCTCGCCTCGCCCCTGGATGATGTGCCCGCCCAGCTGGTGCTCGCTCTGCGGGGTGAAGCCGATGTGCGCCATCACGGGGATGCCGGCGTCGACGATGCGGCGGATCTTGTCTGCGCTGCGCACTCCGCCCTCCAGCTTCACGGCGTGCGCCCGGGACTCCTTCATGAACCGCACCGCGGTGTGCAGGGCCTCTTCGGCGCTGTTCTCATAGGAGCCGAACGGCATGTCGGCCACCACGAACGCACGGGTGACGGCACCCGCCACGCCCCGCGCCAACGGGATGAGTTCGTCGACCGTCACCGGGACGGTGGTGTCGTAGCCGAGCACGTTGTTGCCGGCCGAGTCGCCCACGAGGAGGAAGTCGATGCCCGCCTCGTCGAAGATCTGCGCCGAGAGCATGTCGTAGCTGGTGAGACCGGTGATGCGGATGCCCGAGTCCTTCGCGTTCTGGAAGTGACGGGTGCGCACCCGCTTCGACACGGGCCTGTCTGACGGCGTCGTCTGCTCTGGCATGTCATCAGTCTAGTTCGGGGCACCCATGCGTTAGGTTGAGGGTCACGTAACCCGAATGCGTGATTTTGTACCTGGTCGAGAGGGAGACGTGGGCCGTCGAATCAGTGTGCCGATCGCGGCGGGAGCGATCATCGCCGCTCTCCTCACCTCCGGTCTTCTCGCGGGGGCTACCCCCGCGAACGCCGCCACCCTCGCCGAGCGCAGCTGCGAGGACGGGCTGCCCGACCGGGCAGTGTGCGGCACCCTCCAGGTTCCCGAGACACGCGGCGCCGAGCAGAGCCGCACGATCGATCTGCCGTACGTGGTCATCCCCGCGTCCACCCAGCCGGCAACCGGCACGCCCGTGGTCACCATGGCGGGCGGGCCCGGCCGCAGCTCCACCGAGCTCGCCGAGGCCCTGGCGGCCGATCCGCGGATCGGCTCGACGCGCGACGTGATCTCGCTGACCCAGCGCGGCAGTGTCGACTCCAGCGCATCCCTGGACTGCCCGGCGGCGTCGTCGGCGTTCATCGACACGTTCACCGAGGACACCTCACCCGCCGGCGAGATGGTGGATGTGAGCGCGAAGCTCAAGGAGTGCCTGAAGGCGTTCACCGATGCCGGAGGCAACCCCGCGGCGTACACGAAGGCCGACACGGCCGCCGACGTCGTCGACCTGCGCAACGTGCTGGCCTACCCGACGTGGACGCTGCTCGGCGACACCTGGTCGGCCAAGGTGATGCAGACCGTCGCGGCCGTCGATCAGCCCGGGGTCGACGCTGTGGTGCTGAACGGCTTCTCGCCGATCGACCGCGACATCAAGGGCGACGCGTACGCCGCGGTCACCGCCTCGCTCGACGCCGTGGCCTCGCACAGCGACGGGCGGTACACCGACCTCAACGCGAAGCTCACCGAGGCCGCGGCCGTGTTCAGCGACGACCCCGTGCACGGCCTGCTGACCAACCCGTTCACGGGCCGACAGCGCTATTACTCCCTCACGGGCTCCGACGTGGTGACCCTCGTGCAGCAGGCGCTGTACGACCCGGCCACCGCCTCGGCGGTGCCCTACCTGCTGGAGCGGCTCGCCGACGGCGACACCGACGCACTCAGCCCCTTCATCGATCCGGTGCTGCAGCAGATGTCGGAGACCAGCCTCGGCCAGTACTGGCTCGAGGCGTGCCGCGACGAGCAGCCCTTCTGGTCGCCCGACCCCACGACCCCGGCCGCCGAGGGTTCGGGCGCCGAGCCGACACCACTGCCGGTGCTCACCTATTTCACCGCGACCGATCAGGTCTGTGCCGCCGCGGGGCTGCCCCCGGCCTCACCCGAGACGCGAACCGTGACCCCGCTCGGCCAGCCCGCGCTGATCTTCGGCAGCGACACCGACTCGCTGGTGCCCCTGCCGGTGGTTCAGAGCGGAACCGTGTCGTTCCCGAACAGCCAGGTGGTGACGCTGCAGGGTGCCGGACGCGCCGGCGTCACCGCTGATCCGTGCGGCATGGATCAGCTCGCGACCTGGCTGGCTGCCCCCGGCACGCCCGTCGAGACCACCTGCACCGACCTCGCCGCCGAGTACCCCGCCATCCCGGGTGACGAGGTGCATCCCACCACGAGGTTCGACTCGGTGGTGACGGCGGTCGAGCTGCGTGAGTGGTTCCCACTCACCATCCCGCTCATCTTCGCCGGGTTCGCCGGATTGTGGCTGCTGGGCTGGCTCATCGCCGTGCTCGTGCAGGGCATCCGCCGCGAGCCGCTCGCGCTCCTCATCGCCAGCGGGATCGCGCCGGTGACGGGGGTCGCCTTCCTCGCCTCCGTGTGGGTGACCGTGAGTTCGGCCCTGGCCACGAATCCGGCGTTCACCCTGCTGGGTGTGCCGTCGATCACGCCGTGGCTGGGCATTCTGCTCGGCGTGGGGTTCCTTGCCATCATCCCGGTCTGGCGCCTCGGCGGGCGGGCGACGTCGACGCTCGCCGCCGCCGCCACCCTCGTGTGGCTGGCGATGATCGTCTGGTACGTCTGGGTCGCGGTGCTGCCGAGCTGAGCCCGGCGACGGGCTAGAGGCTCGGTCGGTACGTGATCGGCAGCCGGCGGTCGCGACCGAACGCCGTGCGCGAGATCTTCGGGCCGATGGCGCTCTGCCGGCGCTTCCACTCGGCGCGGTCGACGAGTTGGGTGATGCGCGCCACGGTGGCGTGCTCGAAGCCCAGCGCCACGATGTCATCGATGCTCAGGCCGCCGTTGATGTAGGCCTCGAGGATGGCATCGAGCACGTCGTAGTCGGGCAGCGAGTCCTGATCGGTCTGATCGGGTCGAAGCTCCGCCGACGGCGGCTTCGAGATGGAGTTCTCGGGAATCGGCGGGGTCTCGCCGCGACTCTCGGCGAAGGCGTTGCGCCAGCGCGCCAGTTCCCAGACGAGCATCTTCGGCACGTCTTTCAGAGGCCCGAACCCGCCAACCGAGTCGCCGTAGATGGTGGAGTACCCCACCGCCAACTCGCTCTTGTTGCCGGTGGTGAGCACCAGGTGGCCTTCCTGGTTCGACAGGCCCATCAGGATGACGCCCCGCGCACGGGCCTGCAGGTTCTCGGCGGCGACATCCGTGAGGCCGAGCTGGGTCTCGAACGGGATGACCAGGTCGGCGATCGCCTCGGTGCGGAAGTGCAGCCCGATGCGTTCGGCGAGGTCGTCGGCGTCTGAGCGGGAGTGGTCGGAGGAGTAACGCGAGGGCATCGACACACCGAACACGCGGTCGGCGCCGATGGCGTCGGCGGCGATGGCCGCGCAGACGGCTGAATCGATGCCGCCCGAGAGCCCCAGGATGACCGAGGGGAACCGGTTCTTCTCCACGTAGTCCCTCAAGGAGAGCGCCAGCGCGTTCCAGATCTGCTCACGGTCGTCGGGCAGCTCGGCGATGTCGGCGGGGATGGGCCGCTTCTCGGCCTCATCGGTGCCGGGGGAGAGCTCGATTCGACGCACGTCGTCGGGCAGCTGGGCGTGCGTGGCGGCCTCGGGCTCCAGGTCGACCACCAGCAGGTGCTCGCGGAACTGCGGGGCGCGGGCCAGGATGGCGCCGTCCCGGTCGACCACCACGCTGTCGCCGTCGAAGACCAGGTCGTCCTGGCCGCCCACCAGGTTCACGTAGGCCACGATGGTGTCGGTCTCGGTGGCCCGACGAGTGACCAGCGGCAGCCGAACCTCGTCTTTGTCGCGCTCGTAGGGCGAGCCGTTGATCACCACGAGGAGCCCCGCATCCGCGTGCAGCACCCGGCTCACCGGGCCACCGTCGCGCCAGAGGTCTTCGCAGATGAGCAGCGCCACATCGACGCCCTTCATGCGGATGACGAGCAGCTCGTCACCCGGGATGAAGATGCGGTACTCGTCGAACACGGAGTAGTTGGGGAGGTGGTGCTTCGCGTACCGGGCCACCACTCGGCCGCCCTGCAGCACGCTCGCGGCGTTCTGCGCGATGGCGGTGGGGGCGTTGCTCGTGCCGAGGAGGCGGGGCTCGAACGGGCCGTCGGGGTGGCCGACGATCACGGGCAGGTCGCCGAGACCCGCGGCCTCAAGCTCTTTGGCGAGGTGCCGCACGCGTTCGTGAGCCGCGCCGAGGAAACTCGGCCGCATCGCGAGGTCTTCGATCGGGTAGCCGGAGATGGCCATCTCGCCGAACGCGACCAGGTCGGCACCGGCCGCCGCCGCCTCTCTCGCCACCCGCACGATCTCTCGGGAGTTGCCCTCGAGATCTCCCAGAACGGGGTTGGTCTGGGCCAGCGCTAAGCGAAGTCTCGGCATAGCCACTAGCCTAATAGGGGCATGGGACTGTGCCGGAGAGAGGGTCTGTTCGCCAGATGGATAAGCAGCGGGACTTCGTTCTTCGTACGATCGAGGAGCGGGGCATCAAGTTCGTTCGGCTCTGGTTCACAGACGTCGTGGGCACCCTGAAATCCGTCGCCATCGCGCCCGCCGAGGTGGAGGGCGCGTTCGCCGAGGGGCTCGGTTTCGACGGTTCTGCCATCGAGGGCCTGACCCGGTCGTTCGAGGCCGACGTGCTCGCGCATCCCGACCCCACCACCTTCCAGATCCTTCCGTGGCGGGGTGAGATCGACCCCACCGCCCGCATGTTCTGCGACATCACGACGCCCGACGGTCAGCCCGCGGTCGCCGATCCGCGCAACGTCCTGAAGCGCACCCTCGCGAAGGCGGCCGATCGCGGGTTCACGTTCTACACGCATCCGGAGATCGAGTTCTATCTGCTGAAGTCGTCGCAGTACGGGCCCGACGGCCCCGAACCGGTCGACTCGGCCGGGTACTTCGACAACGTGCCCGGTGGCACGGCGCACGATTTCCGTCGCCGCTCGGTGCGCATGCTCGAAGACCTCGGCATCTCGGTGGAGTTCAGCCACCACGAGGCCGGCCCCGGTCAGAACGAGATCGACCTGCGGTACGCGGATGCGCTGACCACCGCGGACAACATCATGACCTTCCGCACCGTCATCAAAGAGGTGGCGATCGAGCAGGGCGTCTACGCGACGTTCATGCCGAAGCCGCTCAGCGGGCATCCGGGATCGGGCATGCACACTCACCTGTCGCTGTTCGAGGGTGACTCGAACGCGTTCTACGAGCAGGGTGCCGAGTACCAGCTGTCGAAGATCGGCCGCAACTTCATCGCCGGTCTGCTCAGGCATGCTCCCGAGATCACGGCGGTCACGAACCAGTTCGTGAACTCCTACAAGCGGCTCTGGGGCGGCGACGAGGCTCCCAGCTTCGTCTGCTGGGGCCACAACAACCGGTCGGCGCTCGTGCGGGTTCCGCTGTACAAGCCCAACAAGGGCCAGTCGTCGCGCATCGAGTACCGCGCCATCGACTCGGCAGCGAACCCCTACCTGTCGTACTCGCTGCTGCTGGCCGCCGGCCTCAAGGGCATCGAGGAGAACTACGAGCTGCCGCCCGAGGCGGAGGACAACGTGTGGAGCCTCACCGACGCCGAGCGTCGTGCGCTGGGGTACGACGCGCTGCCGGCCTCGCTCGACCGCGCGATCAGCCTCATGGAGGACTCCGAGCTCGTGGCCGAGACCCTCGGCGAGCAGGTGTTCAACTACGTGCTGTTGAACAAGCGCCAGGAGTGGAAGGCCTACCGCGCCCAGGTCACCCCGTACGAGCTGAAGTCGAACCTCGAGATCCTCTGATCGAGGGCCCGGCCCGAGCGGCCGGGCCGCCCCGACTTCTCGCCGCTGACGATCCGAGTTGCACTCCATGCCCCGTTCGAAGACCGCTCTCACCGATCTCGCGCGGGTGGGCTTCGCCCGCCTGAGCTGGGCGGCCGACGAGTTGCGCGCCCTGGCCGAGAGCACCGGGGTGCCGGTGGAGGAGCTGCTCCCGTCGTTCCAGACGGCGGCCGATCCCGACCAGGCGCTCGAGGGCGTGCTGCGGCTCGGCCAGCGGTCGCCCGACGTGCTGCGCACCTCCTTCGCCGACGAGCTCCTGCGCACCCGCGTCATCCGGGTGTTCGGGGCGTCGGCGGGGCTCACGGAGTTCTTCACGCGGCACTCGCATGAGCTGGCGGCGCTCGGAACCCCGGAGATCCGGCTCCCGGATGCCGAGACCGCCCGCCGCGAACTGCTCGCGTCGGTGGGAGCCGTCGACGGGTTCTCGGCCATCGTCGGCGAAGACGCCTGGACGGCCCTGCGGGTGCGTTACCGGGTGCTGCTCGCACTCGTCACCGCCTACGACCTCGAGCAGCGCAACCCGGTGGCCGGCCTGCCCGACGTGGGGGCCGCGCTGGCCGATCTGGCCGCGGGAGCGCTCGAAGCCGCCCTGGCCGTGGCGCGCACGCAGATCAGCAACAAGGGCAACGGGCTCTGGCATTTCCCCGCCGACGACGTGAGGGCCACCCGCCTGGCCATCATCGGCATGGGCAAGGCAGGAGCCGGGGAGCTCAACTACGTCAGCGACGTCGACGTGATCTTCGTGGCGGAGGGGTCGGGGTCGCTCGCCACATCGAGCGCGATCGAGATCGCGACCCGCCTGGCCATGGTGACCATGCGCGGCATCGGCGAATCCGGTCTCGAACCCGGCCTCTGGGAGGTCGACCCCAACCTGCGGCCGGAGGGCAAGGCGGGGGCGTTGGTGCGTTCGCTCGAGTCGCACGCCGCCTACTACGATCGCTGGGCCAAGAACTGGGAGTTCCAGGCCCTGCTGAAGGCCCGTCCGCTCGCCGGCGACCTCGAGCTGGGTGGGGATTACACCCGACTCGTGGCGCCGAAGGTGTGGGCGAGCGCGTCGCGCGAGAACTTCGTGGAGTCGGTTCAGCGGATGCGCGAGCGGGTGACCGAGCACATCAAAGGCGACGACGTGGAGTACCAGCTGAAGCTCGGGCCGGGGGGCCTGCGTGACATCGAGTTCACCGTGCAGCTGCTGCAGCTCGTGCACGGCCAGTCCGACGAGTCGGTTCGTCAGCGCGGTACGCTGCCCGCCCTCGAGGCCCTCGCCGACGCCGGCTACATCGGCCGGGTGGAGGCGGTGGAGTTCGGCCAGGACTACCGCATCCTGCGCCTGCTCGAGCACCGGCTCCAGCTGCGCCAGCTCAGCCGCACGCACCTGATGCCGCGCGAGGAGACGGAGCAGCGCGTGCTGGCCAGGGGCAGCGGGCTCGCCGGCAGCGCCGACGAGCTCGTCATCCGGTGGACGGCCATCAAGGTGCGGGTGCGCAGCCTGCACGAGCGGCTGTTCTACCGGCCGCTGCTCGCCGCGGTGGCGGCGCTCTCGCCCGACGAGCAGGCGCTCACCAGCGCCCAGGCCGAGGCGCGGCTGGCGGCGATCGGCTTCCTCAACCCGGGTGGAGCGCTCGGCCACATCCGGGCGATGACATCGGGCGTGTCCCGCCGGGCGCAGATCCAGCGCACGCTGCTGCCGGTGATGCTGCAGTGGTTCGCCAACGGGGCCGACCCCGACTACGGGCTGCTCGCGTTCCGTCGGCTCTCGGACACGCTGGGGGAGACCTACTGGTTCCTCCGCATGCTCCGGGACTCGTCGGGCGCCGCGGCACGGCTCACGCAGGTGCTCTCGGGCTCGCGGTTCGTCGGCGAGCTGCTCGAGCGCATCCCCGAGGCGGCCGCCTGGCTCGAGAACGACGAGGAGCTCCGACCTCGCCCGCGGGCGGTGCTCGAAGACGAGATGCGCTCGATCGTGGCGCGCCATGACACTCCGGATGCCGCGGCGATGGCCCTGCGCACGGCTCGGCGTCGCGAGGTGCTGCGCCTGGCCATCTCGTCCATCCTCGGCATGTGCACGGTCGAGGAGCTCGGCACGGGGCTCACCGTGATCACGACGGTGATGCTGGAGGGAACCCTCGCCGTCATCCGTCAGTCGGCGGCGCCGGCATCGGGTGACGGCATCGAGTTCGCGATCATCGGCATGGGGCGCTACGGCGGCGGCGAGCTCGGTTTCGGCTCGGATGCCGACGTGCTGTACGTGTTCCGCCCGGTTCGGGTCGATCAGGCGACGGGGCAGTCGGTGGCGCAGTTCATCGTGAACGAGCTGGTTCGGCTCACCGAGGATGCGCGCCTGCCGTTGGACCTCGACATCGACCTGCGGCCGGAGGGCAAGAACGGCCCGGCCGTGCGGTCGTTCACCTCGTACACGTCCTATTACGAACGCTGGTCGCTGACCTGGGAGGCGCAGGCCCTGCTGAGGGCCAACGGCGTGGCGGGCGACCGGAACCTGATCGAGGACTTCCACGCCCTCGCCGACACGGTGCGCTACCCGGCGTCGCTGTCGGAGACCGAGGCGCGCGAGGTGAAGCGCATCAAGGCCAGGGTGGAGAAGGAGCGGCTGCCGCAGGGTGCCGACCCGGCCCGGCACCTCAAGCTCGGCCGCGGGTCGTTGAGCGACGTCGAGTGGTACGTGCAGCTGCTGCAGTTGCAGAACGCGTCGCCGATCCCGTCGCTGCGCACGACGTCGACGCTCCGGGCGCTGGCGGCCGAGGAGAAGGCGGGGCTGATCAACCACGACGACGCCCGGAAGCTCCGGGAGGCCTGGCTCTTCGCCTCCCGCGCCCGTTCGGCGATGACGCTGTGGACCAACAAGACCTCCGACGTGCTGCCCTCCGACCGGCGGTCGCTCGAGGGCGTGGCGCGGCTTCTGGAGTATCCGCCAGGCTCGGCCTCGCAGCTCGAGGAGGACTACCTCGGCGTCACGAGGCGGGCGCGGACCGTGTTCGAGCGGTTGTTCTACGGCACGTGATGAGGCTCTCCCGGGCCTTTCTTGTCCGGGGGCGAGCCACCGTCGGCGGTCGGGCGTAGCGTTGAAGGAGTGATCACCACTCCGACCGAGCGACTGCTCGGCATCCAGCGTCTGCACCGTGCCGGCACCGTGCTCCTGTCCGCGGGAGCGGTGGCGTCGATGGGCGGGCTGTGGTTGCTCACCACCACGCCGTCGGGCCCCATGGCGGGTGTCGTGGTGGGCGCTGCCCTGGTCGGTGCGGGGATCGACCGCCGGCTGACGGCCCTCCGGCGTCGGCAGCGGTTCGAGACCGAGCTCGAGTACGAGCTGCTCTCGGTGCCGCTGCGGTCGTCGATCCGGTAGAACTCGTCGCGTAGCGCCTCGTGACCCCTGACTGGGGGATGCCCGGGAGCGAGCGGGTCTGAAATATTGGTGAGCGGGACTCGCCGTGCGGTGGGGCATGACGGGGGAACGATGTTCGGTGCGACGACGCGGGCGAAGAAGTCGATGACGGTGATTCTGGCCGCGATGCTCGCGGCCGCCACCGGATTCGTCGCGGCAGCGCCGGCGAACGCGGACCCCTCCACGGCGCCCGTGCCCGACGGCGTGTATCTCACCACGCCTCGAGTCGAGCCGGGCGGGCGCGCGTGGGTTGCCTTCGTGGGAGACAGCGGCTGCGACCGGGTGACGTCGGCCGTGTTCGTCGGCTCCACGGGCTCGACCCCGCTCGCCAGTCAGGCGTTCGGCGAGAGTTTCTGGCTGGAGCGCGCATTCGTCTTCCGTGATGCTGCGGATGCACCTCTGCCCATAGGAACCTCCGGTGCCGACCGGGGCCGCCTCGAGGTCACCTGCTCGGCCGACGGCGGGGGTGCGAGCAGCACGTTCTCCCTGCCGCTCACCGTCAGCTCCACCGAGCCCGCCTCGACGTACCATGCCTCGACGGCCTGGACCTGGTACACGAAGGGCGCTGTCACGGGCGGCGCGGCGGTGCGGGTCAACGCGCTCGGGTTCCACCCCGGCGAGGGGGCGACTGTCTCGATCGTGAACTCGACGAGGTTCTACGGCACCGGTGGCGGCGATCTCGCCGCCGCGTCGGCGACCCCGGTCGAGGTCGTGGCCGACGGCGAGGGAGCCGTCACCGCCGAGCTCACGCTTCCGGCCGGCTGGACCAGCACCGACGAGCTGAACGTGGTGGTGTCGGGAATGATCGACCGCTACCTCCTCGCCTCCGACGGCGGTGAGCCCATCAGCGGTGAGCCGAACCTGGCGCTGTCGGCGCCGGGCGCCGCGGTGGCGGGCGGCACCGTGTCGATCGCTGCCGGTGGCTTCGTCGCGGGGGAGACCGTCGTCGTCGCGCTGCACTCCGACAGTGCTCCGGCCGTGAAGCTCGCCACCCTGAAGGCCGACGCGAGCGGTTCGGTGTCGGGCCAGGTGAAGCTGCCCGCGGCCACCGCTCCTGGTTCCTATCGCATCTGGGCCGGAGCGAAGGTCATCAGCTACCTGCTGCTGAACGACCCGCTCACCGTCGCCACCACGGAGCGCATCTCCGCGCCCGACCGGTTCTCGAACTCGGTCGAGATCGCGAAAGAGGCCTTCCCGAACGGCGCCCCGGTGGTCTACGTGGCCACCGGTCTGAACTACCCGGATGCGCTCGGTGCGGGTGCGGCAGCGGCTTCGGCCGGCGGCCCGCTGCTCCTCACCAGCCCGGGCGCGCTCCCGGCGAGCGTGAAGACCGAGATCACGTCGTTGGCACCCTCGAAGATCGTGGTGGTCGGCGGGCCGAACTCGGTCTCGCCCGCGGTGTTCACCGAGCTGCAGACTCTGGCGCCGACCGTCATCCGTCAGGGTGGGGCCGACCGGTACGAGGCATCCCGGAACATCGTCGCCGGCCAGTTCACCGAGGCGACCACCGCGTTCATCGCCACCGGCGCCAACTTCCCCGATGCGCTGAGCGCCACGAGCGCGGCCGCGGGACAGGATGCGCCGGTGCTCCTGGTGCCGGGCGGCAATGCCTCGATCGATGCGCCGACCCTGCAGCTGCTCTCGTCGCTCGGAGTCACCGACGTCACCATCACCGGCGGACCGAATTCGGTGTCCCCGGCCATCGAGGCCCAGCTGAAGTCGGTGCTCGGGTCGGATCACGTCATCCGACTGGGCGGAGCCGACCGATTCGAGGCCTCGACCGCCATCAACACCCGCTACTTCGAGTCGTCGAGCGAGGTCTACGTGGCGACGGGCAGCAACTTCCCCGACGCCCTGGCCGGCGGGGTACTCGCGGCCACGCACTCCGCGCCGCTCCTCGTCGTGCGCGGAGACTGCGTGCCGGCATCCACTCTCGACGCGCTCCAGCGCTGGGGCGTCACCAAGGTCACGCTGATCGGCGGCCCGGCATCCCTCACCGACGCCGTCGCGACCCTGCGCCAGTGCGGCTGACCCAGCGGTCGGATGGGCGTCACCCCTGAAGGGCCGCCCGCCTCGTGTGCGACCCACACCGGTGTCGTCGACCGAAGGCATGAAGATGGGCCGCACCCCTGGGGATGCGGCCCTTCTCGTCGTCAACGGCTCAGATCACACGCCGTAGTAGAGCTCGAACTCGAACGGGTGCGGGCGCTGCGCGATCGGCTTGATCTCGTTCTCACGCTTGTACGTGATCCAGGTCTCGATCAGGTCGGGGGTGAACACGTTGCCCTTCGTGAGGAACTCGTGGTCGGCCTCGAGCGCGTCGAGCGCCGCGTCGAGCGTCGCGGGAACCTGGGGGATGTTCTTGGCCTCCTCGGGAGGAAGCTCGTACAGGTCCTTGTCGACGGGCTCGTGCGGCTCGATGCGGTTCTGGATGCCGTCCAGGCCCGCCATCAGCTGCGCGGCGAACGCGAGGTACGGGTTGCCCGAGGCATCCGGCGCGCGGAACTCGATGCGCTTGGCCTTGGGGTTCGTGCCCGTGATCGGGATGCGGATCGACGCCGAGCGGTTACCGGCCGAGTAGACCAGGTTCACGGGGGCCTCGAAGCCGGGCACCAGGCGGTGGTACGAGTTCACCGTGGGGTTGGTGAACGCGAGCACAGCCGGAGCGTGCTTCAGCAGACCGCCGATGTACCAGCGGGCGAGGTCGCTGAGTCCGCCGTAGCCGGCCTCGTCGTAGAAGAGCGGCTCGCTGCCGTTCCACAGCGACTGGTGGGTGTGCATACCCGATCCGTTGTCGCCGAAGAGGGGCTTGGGCATGAACGTGGCCGTCTTGCCCCAGAGGTTCGCCGTGTTCTTCACGATGTACTTGAACTTCAGGATGTCGTCGGCCGCGTGCACCATGGTGTCGAAGCGGTAGTTGATCTCGCCCTGACCGGCGGTGCCCACTTCGTGGTGGGCGCGCTCGAGGATGAGACCGGCGTCGATCAGCTTCAGCGAGATGTCGTCGCGCAGGTCGGCGTGCTGGTCGACCGGCGAGACGGGGAAGTAGCCGCCCTTGTAGGGCGTCTTGTTGGCGAGGTTTCCGCCCTCTTCCTCGCGGCCCGTGTTCCAGGCGGCCTCGGAGGAGTCGACGGCGTAGAAGCTCTTGTTCTGCGAGACCTCGTAGCGCACGTCGTCGAAGATGTAGAACTCGGCCTCGGGGGCGAAGAACGCGGTGTCGGCGATGCCGGTCGACGCGAGGTACTTCTCGGCCTTCTTGGCCACCTGACGCGGGTCGCGCGAGTAGATCTCGCCGTTCCGCGGGTTGTAGATGTCGAAGACGATGATGAGGGTCCGCTCGGCCCGGAAGGGGTCGACGTAAGCCGTGGAGACATCAGGGATGAGCTGCATGTCCGACTCGTGGATCGACGCGAAGCCGCGGATCGACGAGCCATCGAAGAGCTGACCGACCGCGAAGAATTCCTCGTCGACGGTGGAGGCGGGGATGTTGAAGTGCTGCTGGACCCCGGGAAGGTCCGTGAAGCGGATGTCGAGGAACTTGACATCCGTGTCCTTGATGAACTTGAGCACCTCGGAAGAATCACTGAACATGTGAGAGATCTCCAAATGGCTTGGTACAGAAAAAGCTGCAGATGCAGCCACTCGTCAGGATAGGGGCAGGCCGTTGCCCGACTGTGTCGCCATTGTTTCCGGCATGTTACGGGTTCTTGGAATCCGCCCCGAGCATCCGCCGACCGGCCAGCGCTTAGGCTTGGTCGGTGATGAGTTCAGCACCCGCGCCCGGTGGGGCCGCGCCCAGTGATTGGCCGGGGGAGCGCCTCGGCCTCCGACGCGAGGGGCACGGGTCGATGGCCCGGCCGGGCCGCCGCATCGCCGCGCTGCTGATCGATTTCGCCTTCTGCTATGTGATCTACTACGCGTTCTTCCTCTACAGCGACTGGGCCAGCCTCGTCATCTTCATGGTCGAGCAGATCGTGCTCCTGATCCTCCTCGGCGGAGGAATCGGGCACCTGCTGCTGGGCCTGCGGCTCGTGCGGCTCGACGGGGGCTGGGCAGGCTGGTGGCGGCCCATCCTGCGCACGGTGCTGCTGGTGCTCGTCATTCCTGCCGTCATCTGGGACTCCGATCAGCGGGGCCTGCACGACGTGTTCTCCGGCACGATGCTCATCAAGCGGTGAACGGATGAGAAGGGCCCCGTCACAGATGTGACGGGGCCCTTCTTGTGCTTCGCGGGTGCGCCTGCGCGACTCGGCGAAGAAGTCAGCGGCCTCGCTGCGGGCGCATCCGCATCGGGTCGATGCCCTTCGGGATCGGCAGGGGGGAGGACGACAGCGAGGTGAGCCGGTTCGACACGGCGAGCACCTCGGGCTTGGTGAGCGTGGGCTTGATGCGTGCGAGCGTGCGGGGAATGCGGTGCAGCGGCACCGCGTCGGGGTCGGGGCCGACCGACACGAAGGTGACCGGGACGTTCGGCAGGATGCGCAGGATCTTGCGACGCTCGTCTTCGAGCATCTTGGTGGTGCGGGAGCGTGAACCCTCGCCGATCAGCACGACGCCGCCGCGGCCCACGGCACGGTAGATCGCATCCTGGGTCTTGCCGTTGACGGCCACCGGCATCTCGCTGCCCGTCCAGCTGCGGCGGAGGGAGCTGCGGAGCACGGCACCCACGGCACCGGGCTGGCCCTCGATCTGCTTGTAGGCGGCACGTTCGGCGCGACGACCGAGGATGATGAGGGCGGCGAGCAGGCCGGCGAGAACGCCCGCCAGGATCCACATGACGATGCCGAACACGTTGCCGGCCGACAGCACCAGCGCGGCCACCACTCCGAGGAGGACGGGCACGGCGAAGCCGACCGCCATGATGAGCACCGCTTTGTCGTCGTAGCGGCGGGTCATCTTGAAGACCTGCCACATCTGCTTCAGACGGCCCGGTTCTTTGGGCTTCTTGGGTGCTTTCTCGGTGTTGCGTGCCATGACTCCAAGGATACGTGCTGGCGCCCGATCGCGTCGCCACGTTCTCGGAGGGCGTGACTGCTCCTGCACAGGCGGTTCCGGGCTGGATCCGTGCACTGTTCTGCTCCAGCTCGCCCGGCGGGCCGTTCGCGCGCGCACACTCGTCGCATGACCGTTACCTCATCGACCGTGCCTGGGTCCACTGCGGGGCCTGCGCCGCCGCGCGGCCTGTCGGCACTGGTGCCCGGCTACGTGCTGACCGAGTTGGTGTCGGTCGGCCCGCGGGCCAACGTCTTCCGAGCGGTCGCCACAGCGAAACCCGGGCATCCGGTCATCGTGAAAGTGTGGTTCCCGGATGCGCGGGCCGCCTGCCGGGCCGAGTGCGAGGTGCTCGCTCGTCACCCCGTCGCCGCGATGCCGTCTCTGGTGGCGTGCCTGCGCACCGTGCATGACGACCCGGTCACGGTCATGACGCTCTGCGAGGGCCGGCCGCCGCGCGAGTGGCCTCCACCGTGCGTGCCGGCGCTGGTGGCCCTGATCACGTCGCTGCACGCGATGGGCATCGCTCACGGCGCGCTCTCGCGGGAGTCGATCCTCATCGATTCGTCAGGCGCACCCGTGCTCATCTCATTCGGTCACGCGGTGATGCTGGACACCCCGCCCGACCTCCCCGACGGTGGCGCCGGCACGAAACCTCCCGAACCGCACCGGGTGGTCTTCGAGCGGGCCCGAGCCCACGATCTCCGGGTGCTCCTGGCGCTGACCCGCGCGGGCCCCGCTCATCCGGCGCCTGGAGACATGGCGGGGCAGGCCGATGATCCGTGGGCGTGGCAGGAGAGGGAACCCGCCGCCGCGGCGGAGGTGCACTTCATCGAGACTCTGGAACCCGCGGTGTCGGCCCTCCACGAGAGCTGGCGGGCGGTACGGCGGTTGCTGCGGCATCGACGGCAGCACGTCTTGAGGGGAAGCCACCGCCGTGTCGCGGTCGGCGCTGCGAGCGCGATCGTGCTCGGTGTCGTCGTGGCCGCGGTGCTGCTGCCCAGCCCGCCCACCGCGTCGGCACCGAGTGGAGCGCGTGGGCTTGAAGGGGCGACTTCCCCGACCGGCACGATGAACGACGCGACACCGTCGTCTTCCGGCGGTGCCGGAACCGCTGTCGGCACCCCCGGGGTCACCGCGTCGGACTCGTCCGCCCCGACGCCTGCTCCGCCGCCGGCCGACGGGCCGCCGCCGCCGGCCGATCCGCAGGATGTGCCGGCGGCGGTGGCGGCGCTGCTCGACGCGCGCTGGCGCTGTGTGGCGGGCGGCGGGGGAGAGTGTCTCGGCGGAGCGGATCAGTGGAACTCGCCCGCCTATCTCGCCGACCAGGAGCTCGCGCGGGAGAACGGGCCGCCTGATCCACTCGGGCACGAGGTCGTCGGTCTGACCGTCGCGCAGCAGTTCGGTGGCATGGTGCTGCTCACGGGCGCCGTCGAGGCAGACACCCCGGGAACGACGAAGCCGGTCTCGCTCCTCGTCGTGAGGAGCGAGACCGGCTGGAGACTTCGTTCGTACGAGGTCAGCGACTGATCAGAAGACGTCCGACCGGAGCTGCACCCGCGACCGCCCGACCCGCGAGGGTCAGATGCCGAGCTCGGCCTGGAAGTCGCCGTCTTCGAGGCGGCTCTTGACCGCGGTCAGGAACCGGGCTGCGTCCGCGCCGTCGACGATGCGGTGGTCGTAGCTGAGCGCCAGGTACACCATGGAGCGTACGGCGATCGCGTCGGCGCCGTCGACCTTCACGATGGCGGGCTTCTTCACGACCGCGCCGGTGCCCAGGATGGCCACCTGCGGCAGGAACACCAGCGGGGTGTCGAACAGCGCACCGCGCGAACCCGTGTTGGTGAGAGTGAAGGTGCCACCGGCGAGCTCGTCGGGCTTGAGCTTGTTGTCGCGCGTGCGCGCAGCGAGGTCGGCGATCTGGGCGGCGAAGCCGGCGATGTCGAGATCACCGGCGTTCTTCACGACCGGCGTGAGCAGCCCGCGCTCGGTGTCGACCGCGATGCTGATGCTCTCGTGATCGGGGTAGACGATGCTGTCGCCGTCGACCGTCGCGTTGATGACCGGGTAGGCCTTGAGGGCCTCGGTCGCCGCGAGGGCGAAGAACGGGAGGAAGGACAGCTTCTGGCCGGTCTTCTCCAGGAACGACGCCTTCACCGAGTCGCGGAAGGCGGCGACCTTGGTGACGTCGACCTCGACCACCGTGGTGAGCTGGGCCGAAGCCTGCATCGAGGCCACCGCGCGCTCCGCGACGACCTTGCGCAGTCGCGACATGGGCTGGGTGGTGCCGCGGAGCGGCGACGTCTCCAGCGGAACGCGCTTGGACGCTGCGGGCGTGGCCGACGGAGCCGGTGCGGCCGGAGCCTTGGCGGCCTCGGCGGCGGCGAGCACGTCTTCCTTGCGGATGCGGCCGCCCACTCCCGAACCGGTCACGGTCGAGAGGTCGATGCCCTGGTCGTGGGCGAGCTTGCGCACGAGAGGCGTCACGTAGCCGGCGTTGGGGCCCGACGCGGCGGGAGCGGAGTCGGCAGCCGGGGCGGCAGGAGCCGGAGCGGCCGCGGCCGGAGCAGCAGCGGCCGGAGCAGCGGCGACGGGGGCCGGGGCGGCGGCGACGGGAGCCGGCACGGCCGCGACCGGGGCAGGAGCGGCAGCAGGCGCGGGCGCCTCCTGAACGGGAGCGGGCTCCGAGGCGGCGGGCTGCTCGGCGGGTGCCGGGCTGTCGACCGACGACACGACGACCTCTTCGGGCTTCTCCTCCGCAGGGGCGGCGGGTGCCGGCTCGGCGGGAGCGGGCTCAGCCGCGGCAGGTGCCGGCTCGGCCGGAGCGGACTCTCCCGCGCCGGACCCATCGCCGATGCGCACCAGCGCGGTGCCCACCTCGACGGTCTCGTCCTCCTGCACGAGGATCTCTTCGATCACCCCCGCGACGGGCGAGGGGATCTCGGTGTCGACCTTGTCGGTCGACACCTCGAGAAGGGGCTCGTCGACCTCGACACGATCGCCGACGTTCTTGAGCCACCGGGTGACCGTTCCTTCGGTGACACTCTCACCGAGTGCGGGAAGGTTGACGGATTCGCTCATGACCTTTGTCTCCTTATGGAACCGTTCGTATTCAGCCTAGTAGGCCAGGTGGTATGGGGCACGGCCCCTGAGGTCGGGCCCGCAGAGCCGAGGCATCCGCGGGCCTGAGATCAGATGGCGTGCAAAGGCTTTCCGGCCAGTGCGAGATGCGCCTCGCCGAGGGCTTCGTTCTGGGTGGGGTGGGCGTGCACGAGCGAGGCCACGTCTTCGGGGTAGGCCTCCCAGTTCACGATCAGCTGTCCTTCGCCGATCAGTTCGCCGACTCGCGCTCCGATCATGTGGATGCCGATCACGGGGCCGTCGACGACGCGCACGACCTTGACCGAGCCGCTGGTGCCGATGATATGGCTCTTGCCGTTGCCCGCCAGGTTGTAGTCGTACGACGAGATCTTGTCGTCGCCGTACTTCTCTTTGGCCTTGGACTCGGTGAGGCCCACCGACGCGACCTCGGGGTCGGAGTAGGTGACCTTGGGGATGTTGACATCCTCGACCACCTGCGGGTTCAGGCCCGCGATCTCCTCGGCCACGAAGATGCCCTGCTGGAACCCGCGGTGCGCGAGCTGCAGGCCTGGAACGATGTCGCCCACGGCGTAGACGCCGGGCACGTTCGTTTGCAGTCGGTGGTCGGTGATGACGAAGCCGCGGTCGACGGTGATGCCGACTTCCTCGAAGCCCAGTCCGGCCGTCGCGGGGCCACGGCCCACGGCGACGAGCATCAGGTCGGCCTCGAAGGTCTTGCCGTCTTCGAGCGTGACGACCACGCCGTCGTCGTTCTGCGTGACTCCCGAGAACCGGGTGCCGAGGTTGAACGCGATGCCGCGCTTGCGGAAGGCCCGCTCGAACTGCTTCGAGATGGCCTCGTCTTCGTTGGGAACCAGGTGGGGGAGTGCTTCGATGATCGTGACATCGACGCCGAACGACTTCCAGACACTCGCGAACTCGACGCCGATGACGCCGCCGCCCAGGATGACGACCTTGTTCGGGATGAAGTCGAGCGCGAGGGCGTGCTCCGAGGTGATCACCCGGCCGCCGATCTCGAGGCCGGGGAGGGTGCGCGAGTACGACCCGGTGGCCAGCACGATCTTCGAGCCGGTGATGGTCTGGTCGCCCACCTGCACGGTGGTGGGGGAGGTGAGGCGGCCCTCGCCGGCGATGGTGGTGATGCCGCGGGCCTTGACCAGGCCCTCGAGGCCCTTGTACTTCGAGGAGACGATGCCCTCGCGGTAGGCGGTGACCGCGGCGATGTCGATGCCGCCGAAGGTGGTGTTCACGCCGTACTTCGCGGATTCACGCGAGACGTCGGCGACCTCGGCCGAGTGCAGCAGCGCCTTGGTGGGGATGCAGCCGCGGTGCAGGCAGGTACCGCCGACCTTGTCCTTCTCGATCATCGCGACCGTGAAGCCCAGCTGGCTGGCACGCAGCGCGGCCGCGTAGCCGCCGCTGCCTCCGCCGAGAACGACAATGTCAAAATTCTGTTCCGACACCTAAGCAACTCCCTCGTGCATCGTGTTCCAGGCCCGTTCAGATGGGCGGACGTGGAAGAAGGGCGATGTTTTTTTCGCCCTTACGACCTTACTACGCGCGGGAGAACGCCTCGGCAAGGCGCAACAGCGTGCGCACCGTGACGCCGGTGGGGCCCTTGACGGTGAATCCGTAGCCGCCGTCCTTGTTCTGGGCAGGGCCGGCGATGTCCAGGTGCGCCCACGGGATCGTCTCGCCGGCCTCGTCGGTGCCCACGAAGTCCTTCAGGAACGCACCGGCCACGAGCATCCCGCCCGCCGTGTTGCCCGGTTTCACGTTCGCGATGTCGGCGATGTCGGAGGCCAGCATCGAGCGCATCTCCTCCGGCAGCGGCATCGGCCACACCGGTTCGCCGGCGGCGTCCGCGGCGATCAGCACCTGGTCCACCAGCTTCTCGTCGCCCATGGCAGCCGTGTAGCGGTTGCCGAGGGCCACCACGGCCGCGCCCGTCAGGGTGGCCACGTCGATGATGGCGTCGGGCTTCTCCTCGCTCGCCGCCACGAGTCCGTCGGCCATCACGAGCCGGCCCTCGGCATCGGTGTTCAGCACCTCCACGGTGCGGCCGCCGCGAATGGTGAGCACGTCACCGGGCCGGATGGCAACGCCCGAGGGCATGTTCTCGGCGAGGCAGAGCCAGGCGGTGAGGCGCACGGGGAGCTGCAGGCGGGCGGCGGCGATCACGGCGGCGAGCACCGTGGCCGAGCCGGCCATGTCGTACTTCATGCCGATCATCGACACCGGGGGCTTCAGCGAGAGTCCGCCGGTGTCGAAAGTGATGCCCTTGCCCACGAGGGCGAGGTGCTTGGATGCGGCCGACGGGTGGTACGAGACCTTCACCAGGCGGGGCGGCCGGGTCGAGCCCTGGCCGACGCCGGCGATGCCGCCGAAGCCCTGGGCCACGAGCTGCTCCTCGTCCCACACGGCGACCTCCACCGGCAGGCCCTCCACGAGCTCGTGCACGCGGTCGGCGTACACCGAGGGGTAGAGGTCCAGTGCCGGCACGTTCACGAGATCGCGCACGAGATTGACGGCGTCGACGGATGCGCGGGCCCGCTCCAGGGCCGTCTCCGACTCGTCGCCGGTGAGCGACCCGAACACCACTGCGAGCTCGCGGAGACCGACGGGCTCCACCGTCGTGGTGCCCGCACCCCGGTAGTCGGTGTAGTCGTAGGAGCCGAGGCCGGCACCCTCGAGCACCGCCTCGAGCTGCGCGGCGGTCTCGACGCCGAAGTCGATCACCACCCGGCCGGTGCCGGTCGCCCGCCGTCCGGCGACCCCGGCGGCGTAGCGCAGCGCGGCGACATCCGGCTCCGCGGTTCCGAGTCCCACCACGGCCACGGCTTTGGCCGATGCTCCGGCCGGAGCGGGCAACCGCACGAACTCGTCCTTCTTGCCGGCGAACGCCACGGCCTCGAGCCAGGCCTCGACGGCGGCTTCGAAATCGGTGCCGAACGAGGCGCCGAGCGAACCGCGCACCGAGATCTCCTCCCCGGTCTTCGAGGCGGCCACGACGAGCAGTTCGTCGTCGGTGAGGGTCTGGTCGGGGGAGCGGAGCGAGAGCGATGCCGAAGTCATCACGCCATGCTATCCGCGCCGGATGACCTATTCCCGATCGGTGTTCGCTCTCGGCATGCGACCCCCGCCGGAGCTCGGCCACCCTCGGCCTTTAGAGTTGGAACATGGAAAATCCGAGCGGTCTCTATGACGTCGTGGCCGATCCGGGCCTCGTGCCCGACGGGCTGCAGCTCGTGGCCGCCCTCACCGGCTTCACCGATGCGGGCGGAGCTGTCTCTCAGTTCGGCGAGTACCTGCTCGACACCCTCGACTCCACGATCGTGGCGGAGTTCGACCCCGACATCCTGCTCGACTACCGCGCCCGCCGGCCCATCATCACGTTCGACCAAGACCACGTGAGCGACTTCCAGCCGCAGACGCTGCGCCTCTACCTGATGACGGATGAGCTGGGCCAGCGCTTCCTCTTCCTGAACGGCTTCGAGCCCGACTTCCAGTGGGAGCGGTTCACCGCGGCGGTGATCGAGCTGGTGGGGCGTTTCGCCGTCAGCACCACCACCTGGGTGCACGCCATCCCGATGCCCGTGCCCCACACCCGTCCGGTGCGCGTGACCGTGAGCGGCAACCGGGCCGAGCTGATCGAGGCCCTCTCGGTGTGGAAGCCCACCACCCAGGCCCCGGCGAACGCCCTGCATCTCGTGGAGTACCGACTCGGCGAGCTGGGCCATCCGGTGGCCGGCTTCGTGCTGCTCGTGCCCCACTACCTGGCCGACACCGAGTACCCCACAGCGGCGCTCGTGGCGGTCGAGAGCGTGAGCGCGGCGACGAGCCTCATCTTCCCCACCGACCGGCTCCGCGAGGAGGGTCGCGTGTTCAGCGCCAAGATCGACGAGCAGGTCGAATCGAACACCGAGCTGGCGCGCCTGGTGGCCACGCTGGAGCAGCGTCACGACACCTATATGGAGGGCACGAGCGTGCGCTCTCCGCTCACCGACATCGACGGTGAGCTGCCCTCGGCCGACGAGATCGCCGACGAGCTGGAGCGGTTCCTGGCCGGCAACCGGCAGGGCGACGACTTCCCCGGTGGCGACGCGCGCTGACCGGGCGGTAGCGCCGACCGGGCGAGGAGACGGGCTCCGCCCAGCGGGCGAGTACATTTGAGCCGGTGAACTCCCGTCGCTCCTGGATCGTGTTCGGGGTCGGCGTGTTCGCCTACATGGCGGCGGTGCTGCAACGCTCCACCCTCGGGGTCGCCGGCGTCTCCGCGGCCGACCGCTTCGACACCACGGCGGCGCTGCTCTCGGGCCTCGCGGTGGTGCAGCTGATCGTGTACGCGGGCCTGCAGATCCCCATCGGTCTGCTGATCGACCGGGTGGGCCCGAAACTGCTCATCACCACAGGGTCGGCCGTGATGGTCGCCGGCCAACTGGTGCTCGCGTTCGCCCCGAACATCGGCATCGCCATCGCCGGCCGCATCCTGGTGGGAGCGGGAGATGCGGCCGTGTTCATCTCGTTGATCCGGCTGATCAACTCCTGGTTCCAGGGCCGGAGCGTGCCGCTGCTGTCGCAGTGGACGGGCAACGTCGGCGCCATCGGCCAGATCCTCTCGGCGCTCCCGTTCGCGTGGATCCTGCACGAGCAGGGCTGGACGCCCGCCTTCGTCGCGGCGGCCTCGCTCTCGTTCGCGGCCTTCGTGCTGGGGGTCGCGTTCCTGGCAGACCGGCCCGGCGGCGTGCCCGAGCAGCCGAAGGCCGCCTCGATTCCGGATGCGGTGCGCGGCCTCGGCCAGACCCTCCGCCGGCCGGGCACCCAGCTGGGCTTCTGGTCGCACTACGTCACGCAGTCCTCCGGCACGGTGTTCTCCCTGTTCTGGGGCTTCCCCTTCATGGTGTCGGCGATGGGGATCGCCGAGTCGACGGCCTCCGTGCTCCTGGTGGTGATCGTGCTCACCGGACTCGTGGCGGGGCCGATCCTCGGCATCCTCACCGCCCGCTTCCCGCTGCGGCGGTCGAATCTCGTGCTGGGCATCACCGCCGCGCTCGCAACAGTGTGGGCGGCCGTGCTGCTCTGGCCCGGCATCCCACCGTTCTGGCTGATCGTGCTGCTCGTGATCACGATGGGGGTGGGCGGGCCGGGCTCCCTGATCGGGTTCGACTTCGCCCGGTCGTTCAACCCGATCCGGTCGCTGGGTTCGGCGAACGGCATCGTCAACGTGGGCGGGTTCACGGCCAGCTTCGTCACCATGTTCGTGATCGGCGTCATCCTGGATGCGCAGTTCGACGCGGGCTGGAGCCCGACGCTCTACGACCTCGACGCCTTCCGGCTGGCGTTCGCGGTGCAGTACCCGATCATCGGTTTCGGGGTGGTGATGCTGCTGCGCGCACGGCGCCGCACGAGGCAGAAGCTCGAGGAGGACGAGGGAATATCCGTGGGCCCCATCTGGGTTGCACTGTACCGAGCGTGGAAGCGCCGAGCCGGGCCCCGCCGGGGGGCGTGACGGTGATCGGTCTTCCGTTTCCGTGCAATACTTGATAATGAAGACCCGTTCCTGTGCACGGTCGCAGCGCCCCTCACGGCTGCGAACTACCGGCACTTGACATGGGTCTTAGTAATGTCCAAAAACATCTTCACACGGTGGCCTCTTGCCGGGAGCCACGAGCTCGATCGGCCCTCCGTGTGGCGTGAAAGGTGAACTAATGGCCACCCCGAAGTCCGCAGACACCCTCGAGAAGGCGACGACGCCCGACGAGGAGAAGAAGGTCGCCACCGCGGCCAAGCGGCCCGCCGCCAAGAAGGCCGCCGCCAAGCCGAAGACCGCTGCCAAGGCAGCTCCCAAGCGCGCCACGAAGGCCAAGGCCTCCGACGACGACCAGGCCGAGGAGGCCGGGCCCGACGACGAGGCCGAGGTCGAGGAGGTCGACGAGACCGAGGTGGTGGTCGTCGACGACGACACCGAGACGGCCGAGGGCGACGACGACAAGACGGCCAAGCCCGCTGCCGCCGAAGAGGCGCTGCCCACAGGTGCCCTCGTGCTCTCCCTCGTCGACGACGAGGACGAGGTGCCGGTCTACTCCTCCACCATCACGGGCGCCACCGCCGACCCGGTGAAGGACTACCTTAAGCAGATCGGCAAGGTCGCGCTCCTGAACGCGGCCGAAGAGGTCGAGCTCGCCATGCGCATCGAGGCGGGCCTGTTCGCCGAAGACAAGCTGGCGAACACCGAGAACATGACCCCGCAGCTCAAGCGCGAGCTGCAGTGGGTGGCGAAAGACGGCCAGCGTGCCAAGAGCCACCTGCTCGGCGCGAACCTGCGCCTCGTGGTCTCGCTCGCGAAGCGGTACACGGGTCGCGGGATGCAGTTCCTCGACCTGATCCAGGAGGGCAACCTCGGCCTCATCCGTGCGGTCGAGAAGTTCGACTACACCAAGGGCTTCAAGTTCTCCACCTACGCCACCTGGTGGATCCGTCAGGCGATCACGCGTGCGATGGCCGACCAGGCGCGCACCATCCGCATCCCGGTTCACATGGTGGAGGTCATCAACAAGCTGGCCCGCGTGCAGCGCCAGATGCTGCAGGATCTGGGTCGCGAACCCACGCCCGAGGAGCTCAGCCGCGAGCTCGACATGACGCCCGAGAAGGTCGTCGAGGTGCAGAAGTACGGTCGCGAGCCCATCTCGCTGCACACGCCCCTCGGTGAAGACGGCGACAGCGAGTTCGGCGACCTGATCGAAGACACCGAAGCGGTCGTCCCGGCCGACGCCGTGGGCTTCACGATGCTGCAGAAGCAGCTGGAGTCGCTGCTCGACTCGCTCTCCGAGCGCGAGGCCGGCGTCATCCGGATGCGCTTCGGACTCGGCGACGGCATGCCGAAGACCCTCGACCAGATCGGCGACACCTTCGGCGTCACGCGCGAGCGCATCCGCCAGATCGAGTCGAAGACGATGGCGAAGCTGCGCCACCCGTCGCGATCGCAGTCGCTCCGCGACTACCTCGAGTAAACCGGTGACCCTCCGAACGACGGCGGCCGTTCTCGTCGGCCGCGCCGTCCGGGTCGCCGCGCGCCTGCGCGGCGGCGGTTCCGCCATCCCGGGCAACATCGCGCTGCGCATCGATCCCGACTTCCTCGAGCGCACCATCGCATCGATCCCCGACGGTGTCGTGGCGGTCTCGGGCTCGAACGGCAAGTCGACCACCACGAACATGCTGGCGGCCATCATCCGGGCGCACGGCCTGAAGGTGTTCACGAACCCGTCGGGCGGCAACCTTCCCCAGGGCATCGCCTCGGCGTTGCTCTCGGAGGTGACGGCGAACGGAAAGCTCGACGCCGACATCGCGATCCTCGAGGTCGACGAGGGCTACGGCACCCGGTTGGCCGAGCTGCTCAAGCCCAAGACGGTTCTGCTGCTGAACATCCAGATCGACCAGCTCAACCGCTACCACGAGCCCGACCGCGTCGCCGCGATGCTCGGCCGGGTCGCGGCCGCCTCCACCGAGGGGCTCATCCTCAACCGGGAGGACAACTTCCTGGTCGATCTCGACACCCGCATTCCCGCGAACCCAGGCCGAGCCGTGTCGTTCTTCGGCGGCATCCCGGCCCTGGTCGAACCCGCCAGTCACGGGGTGGCCTCCGCCGATCGCTTCGGTGACGCGGCGGCACTGCCCGGTTCGCGTCCCGCCGCGGTCGAGGTGATCTCCCTCACGGGCAACCGCGCCACGCTGGCCATCGACGTGACCCGCTCGAACACCGCTCCGGATGCCGGAGCCGCCGATGCGGTGCGCACCGAGATCGAGGTCAAGCTCCCGTCGCGCGGCCTGCACTACGCGCTCGATGCGGCCGGAGCCACGGCGACGGCGTTGAGCGTGCTGGGCGACCGCTTCCGCCCCGAGCTCGTGAGCCAGGCGCTGGACTCGCTGGCCACCGTGTACGGCCGGGGCGAGCTGCTCGTGGTCGACGGGGAGCAGATCGAGATCATCATGATGAAGAACCCGGCGAGCCTGCAGCTGAACCTCGACTCGCTCGAGGCCGCGCCGGAGCAGGTGTTCCTCGCCGTCGACGAGGGTACGCCCGACCCGTCGTGGATCTACGACATCGACTTCTCGGCCCTCGACCACGTCGACGGCATCACCGGATCGAAGGCGTGGCAGTTCGCCGTGCGCTTCGGGTACCTCGGCATTCCCGTGGGATCGGTCGATCTCGACGTGCGGGCCGCTCTCAAGGCGTTCCTCGCCCTGCCCAAGCCCGCCAGCGGACACAAGGTGATGATCCTGAACTACGAACAGATGATGGGCATCCGCAAGATCCTGGGCTTCAAAGAGCTCGAGGGCGGGGGAGCGGCGTGAACGTGGCGGCAGCGCCCAGCGCGCGACTTCGCATCCTGCACCTGTTCCCGCGCCTGCTCGGCCTGAACGGCGAGAGCGGCAACGTGGAGATCCTGCGGCTGAGGGCCGAGGCGAGAGGGCTGCCGGTGGAGGTCGTCACCTACGACGGCGACGTCGACAGCGCGGTGGTGGGCCGGTTCGAGGATGCGGATCTGGTGTTCATCGGCAGCGGGCCGGTCTCGGCGCAGCTGCTCGCGCATCCGCTCGTTCTCGCGATCGCCGAGCGGCTTCAGGCGTTGGCCGACGACGGCCGGCCCTTCCTGGCCGTGGGCGCCGGCTTCCAGCTGCTCGGGCAGACCATCGCGCTCGAGTCGGGGGAGGTGCTCGAGGGCGCCGGCGTGTTCCCCGTGGCCACCCGGCACGGCGGCACACGCGTGGTGGGCGACTTCGTGCTGGAGTCGCCGCGCATCGGCCCCGTCGTGGGGTTCGAGAACCGCGGCTCGTTCGTCGACGTCGGCCCGCACGGCACTCTGGGTCGCGTGGTGTACGGCCGTGGCAACACCGAGACACCGGGCGAGGAGGGGTTCTGGGAGGACAACCTGCTCGGCACCCACATGCACGGCCCGGTGCTCGCCAACAACCCGGCCCTCGCCGACTCGCTGCTCGACACCGCGCGCCTTCGCCGGGGCCTGGACTACACCGATCCCACACCGGAGTCGCTTCGCCTCATCGACGAGCGCGCCCGCAACGCGCGTGCCACGATCGCCGCGGGCCCGCTCAGCGAGTAGAGCACTCGTCGAGTTGCGCCGAATCGCCCTCTGGCGGAGCCTAAAGGGGCGATTCGACGCAACTCGACGAGAGGTCAGACGTCGATGCGGTCGCGTGAGAGGCGGTCGGAGCCCTGGATGATGAACTCCTTGCGCGGCGGCACCTCGTCGCCCATCAGCAGTTCGAACATCCGCTCGGCGGCCGCGGCGTCGGAGACGTTCACCCGCCGCAGGGTGCGGTACCGCTTGTCCATCGTGGTCGACGCCAGCTGGTCGGCATCCATCTCGCCGAGGCCCTTGTAGCGCTGGATCGGGTCTTGGTAGCGGCGGTTCGACTTCTTCAACTGCGCCAGCACGCCGTTCAGCTCGGCCTCGGAGTAGGTGTAGATGGTCTCGTTCGGTTTGGAACCGGGGTTGATCGCCACGACGCGGTGCAGCGGGGGAACGGCCGCGTAGACCCGGCCGTCTTCGATCAGCGGTCGCATGTAGCGGAAGAACAGGGTGAGCAGCAGCGTGCGGATGTGCGCGCCGTCGACGTCGGCGTCGCTCATCAGGATGATCTTGCCGTAGCGGGCCGCCGGCAGGTCGAACGAGCGGCCTGAACCAGCACCGATCACCTGGATGATCGACGCGCACTCCGCGTTGGAGAGCATGTCGGCGATGGACGCCTTCTGCACGTTCAGGATCTTTCCGCGGATGGGCAGCAGCGCCTGGAACTCGCTGTTGCGCGCGAGTTTCGCGGTGCCGAGCGCCGAATCGCCCTCCACGATGAAGAGCTCGCTGTTGGTGACGTCCGATGACCGGCAGTCGACCAGTTTCGCGGGCAGGGTTGAGGACTCCAGCGCGTTCTTGCGGCGCTGGGTCTCCTTGTGGGCGCGGGCCGAGATGCGCGACTTCATCTCGGCCACGACCTTGTCGAGCACGAGCGAAGCCTGTGTCTTGTCGTCGCGCTTGGTCGACGAGAAGCGTTCGGCGAGACCCTTCGTCACGACCTGCGACACGATGGCGCGCACGGCCGGGGTGCCGAGCACTTCCTTGGTCTGGCCCTCGAACTGCGGCTCGGGCAGCCGCACGGTGAGCACGGCGGTGAGGCCGGCGAGCACGTCGTCCTTCTCGAGCTTGTCGTTGCCCACCTTGAGCCGGCGGGCGTTCGCCTCCACCGTCTGCCGCAGGAACTTCAGCAGCCCGGTCTCGAAGCCGGCCTGGTGCGTGCCGCCCTTCGGCGTGGAGATGATGTTCACGAAGCTGCGGAACTCGGTGTCATAGCCGATTCCCCAGCGCAGGGCGAGGTCCACCTCGACCTCGCGCCGGAGCTCGGTGGGCAGCATGGCACCCGATTCCGACAGCACCGGCACGGTCTCGGTGAAGCCGCCGGTGCCCTGGATGCGCCAGGTCTCCGTGACCGGGGCATCGGCGGCGAGGTGCTCCACGAACTCGGAGATGCCCCCGTCGAAGCGGAACGACTCGCGGCGGGGTTCCTCGCCGCGCTCGTCGTCGATCTCGATGCCGAGGCCGGGAACGAGGAACGCGGTCTGCCGGGCCCGCACCACGAGGTCGTCGGTCTGGAACTCGGCGCCCTTCGTGAAGATCTGCCGGTCGGCCCAGTAGCGCACCCGGGTGCCGGTGACGCCCTTCTTCACCTTGCCCACCACGCGCAGTTCGCTCTGCTTCTCGAACGGCGTGAACGGCGCATCCGGGCTCGGCTCACCGCCGCGGTCGTCGAAGATGCCGGGCTCGCCCCGGTGGAACGACATCGCCCAGGTCTTGCCGTCGCGGTCGACCTCCACGTCGAGGCGCTCAGAGAGGGCGTTCACCACCGACGCCCCCACGCCGTGCAGACCGCCGGATGCCGCATACGACCCCGAGCCGAACTTGCCGCCGGCGTGCAGCTTCGTGAACACCACCTCGACACCGCTCAGCCCTGTCTTGGGCTCGATGTCGACCGGGATGCCGCGGGCCGTGTCGCGCACCTCGACGCTGCCGTCGGCACGCAACACGATGTCGATCGACGTGCCGTGCCCTCCGAGCGCCTCGTCGACCGCGTTGTCGATGATCTCCCAGAGGCAGTGCATGAGCCCGCGCGAGTCGGTGGAGCCGATGTACATTCCGGGGCGTTTGCGAACGGCCTCGAGTCCTTCGAGCACCGACAGGTGCCGGGCTGAGTAGTCGGACGGTGCGGCCACCGGTTCTCCTTCGCGTTCGGGCGGAGCAGTCGAACGGCTCCTTTTTCAAGGCTAACGGCTCGCACCGGGCCCGCCGCCGCGCCACACCCGGCCTCGGGACAGCCTGTCCATTCGCCGTACGCGCACAGCGAAACACACCCGATTCGCGTCGTCACCTCCCGGAACAGTGCTTTGATTGCAACACCACCCAGAGAACGTTCGAGCCGTTAGAAGGAGCAGAAGATGCAGTCAGTTGCAGACACCGGCGCTGTTTCCGATCTCGAGAACGCGTACCAGCTCACGACGGCCGACCGTTGTGACAGCTGTGGCGCCCAGGCCTACATCCGAGTCGACATGCCGTCGGGCGGTGAGCTGCTCTTCTGCGCCCACCACGGCCGCAAGTACCAGGAGAAGCTCTCCCAGGTCGCGACCGGATGGCACGACGAGTCGGCGAAGCTGCTCTCCGAGTAGCCGCCCGGCCGGCCGCTAGCCGGCTGAGCGTGCCGATCCGATCGATCCCACGACGCCGCCCAGACCCACTCCCGACGCATCGCGTCGGGCCCCGACCTCGGGGAGGGTCCGGGCGGCGCCGTCGTTCGCCACGGCGAGCGCAGGCGCCGGCCCGGCCCAGGCCACAGTGAGCACGTCTTTGCCCTTCAGGAAGCGGTGGGCGCGCACTCCGCCGGTGGCCCGGCCCTTGGGCGGGAACTCGGCGAAGTCCGACACCTTGCCCGTGCCGGGATCGGTGCCCGCGAGCGTTCCGGTGCTGCCGGCGATCGTGACGACCACGGCGTCGCCCGTGTCGGGCACCGAGCCGAACCAGATCACACTGGCCCCTGAACCGAGGTTGATGCCCGCCATGCCGCCGGCGGAGACTCCCTGCGGCCGCACGCTCGCCTGGAAGAAGCGCAGCAGCTGCGCATCCGAGGTGATGAAGACGAGCTCGTCGTCCTCGGAGTGCTGGGCGATGCCCACCACCCGGTCGCCGGGCTTGAGCGCGATGACCTCGAAGTCGGGTTTGGCGGGGTAGCCGCCCGCGGTCACGCGCTTGACGACGCCCTGGGCGGTGCCGAGGGCGATCGGCACCGCGGAGGTGAGCGACACCAGGCCTACGATCCTCTCCCGCTTGGCGTCGATGCCGAGGTAGTCGTTCACCCGCACGCCTGCACCGAGCTGCACGGAGCTGACCGGCACCGAGGGGAGGTCGAGCACAGGCATCCGGATCAGGCGGCCGGTGTCGGTGATCGCCCCCACCTCGGAGCGGCGCGTGGTCTCGACCTCGCTGCGGATGGCGTCGTGCTTGCTGCGGCGCTGAGCCACGGCGGGCGGCGACACGGCGGGGCCATCGCCCTCGACGCTCTCGTCGCGGTCGACCCGCAGCACGCGGCCGGTGGTGCTGAGGTAGACCACGCAGGGTGCGTCGGCCACCTCGAGCACGGGCTGGGCCCGGCGGCCGCTGCCGGCGGCCTGGGGCCGGGCCTCGGTGAGGAGGGTGCGGCGCGGGGTGCCGAACTTCTCGGCCACCTCGTCGAGCTCGGTGGACACGGCCCGGCGGATGAGGGCCGGGTCGGCCAGCAGCGCTTCGAGCTCGGCGATCTCCTGGCGCAGCCGGTCGCGTTCGGCCTCGAGCTCGATGCGTGAGAACTTGGTGAGGCGGCGCAGCCGCAGCTCGAGGATGTACTCGGCCTGCAGCAGGCTGAGCTCGAACACCTCGATCAGGCGGCCCCGTGCCTCCTCTCCGTCGTCGCTGGTGCGGATGACCTGGATGACCTCGTCGATGTCGAGGATGGCGATCAGGAGGCCCTCGACCAGATGCAGGCGCTCGCGCCGGCGGTCGAGGCGGAACCGGGTGCGCCTGGTCACCACGTCGATGCGGTGGTTGATGTAGACGATCAGCAGGTCGCGGAGGCCGAGGGTCAGCGGCCCACCGTCGACCAGCGCCACGTTGTTGATGTTGAAGCCGTCTTCCAGCGGCGTGAGCTTGTAGAGCTGCTCCAGCACCGCCTCGGGGTCGAAGCCGGTCTTGATGCCGATCACGAGGCGCAGGCCGTGCGTGCGGTCGGTGAGGTCGGTGACGTCGCTGATGCCCTGGATCTTCTTGGCGGTCACGCCGTCTTTGATCTTGGCGATCACCTTCTCGGGCCCCACCAGGTACGGCAGCTCGGTGACCACGAGGCCCACCTTGCGCGCCGTGAGGTTCTCGACCGAGACCTTGGCCCTGGTCTTGAAGGCGCCGCGCCCCGTCTCGTAGGCGTCCCGGATGCCGGCGAGCCCCACGATGGTGCCCCCGCCCGGCAGATCGGGCCCGGGGATGAACGACATCAGTTCGTCCAGCGTCGCCTCGGGATGCTCGAGCAGGTACCGCGCGCCGGCCACCACTTCGATCAGGTTGTGCGGGGCCATGTTGGTGGCCATGCCCACGGCGATGCCGGTGGTTCCGTTGACGAGCAGATTCGGGATGGCCGAGGGCAGTACATCGGGCTGGGTGAGCTGATTGTCGTAGTTCGGCACGAAGTCGACGACGTCTTCGTCGAGGCCCTCCACCATGGCCATGGCCGACGAGTCGAGCCGGGCCTCGGTGTACCGGGAGGCGGCGGGCCCGTCGTCGAGCGAGCCGAAGTTGCCGTGACCGTCGATGAGCGGAACGCGCATCGTCCACGACTGGGCGAGCCGCACCAGCGCGTCGTAGATGGCGGTGTCGCCGTGCGGGTGCAGCTTGCCCATCACCTCGCCCACCACGCGGGCGCTCTTCACATGGCCGCGGTCGGGGCGCAGGCCCATGTCGCTCATCATGTACAGGATGCGGCGCTGCACGGGCTTCAGGCCGTCGCGCGCATCCGGCAGGGCGCGGGAGTAGATGACGGAGTACGCGTACTCCAGGAACGAGTCCTGCATCTCCGTCGAGACGTCGACGTCGAGGATCTTCTCTACGCCCGTGTCGGTGGGATCGTTCTTCGCTGCTGTCATTGAGTGGTTTCTCGAGGTGCTGCGCGGGGTGCCCTGGTGCGAGGGTGCGAGCGGGGTCGTGTGCCAGAATTGGCCGAATGGTGACCATGCTACCGACGCGTGCGGCCTCGGAGCTGACGCTGGCCGACGTGTTGCCCAGTTGCGCCGAGTCGCTCTCCGGCCGCCCGAACCGCCTCGATCTGCCGCCGGCCTCCCGGGTTCTCGTCGTGCTGGTCGACGGGCTGGGCACCTCGTCGCTCCGGGCCCGGGCCGGTCACGCCCGTGCGCTGGTCGCCACGCTCACCAAGCGGTCGAGCATCGTGAGCGGCTTTCCCACCACGACCGCGGCCGCTCTCACCTCCCTCACCACCGGCAGCCGGCCCGGTCAACACGGGATCGTCGGCTACACGGCGCTCGTACCGGCGGCCGGCGGCGTGGTGAACCAGCTCTCGGGCTGGTCGGACCTGATGCCGCCCACGGTGTGGCAGCGGCGCGACACCGTGTTCGAGAAGCTCCGGCGAGGCGGCATCCCGTCCAACGTCGTCGGGCCCGCCAAGTACAGCGACTCCGGCCTCACCCAGGCCATCCTCCGGGGGGCCGAGTACGTGACCGGGGCGACGATCGACGATCGCTTCGACGCGGCACGGCGCCTGTTCGACCAGGGCGGTTCCCGGCTGGTGTACCTGTACGTACCCGAACTCGATCAACTGGCCCACGCGCGCGGCTGGGAGTCCGATCGCTGGCTCGCGACCCTCGAGACGCTGGATGCGGCGTACGCCGGGTTCGTGGCGGGCCTCCGACCCGGCGAAGGGATGCTGCTCACCGCCGACCACGGGGTGATCGACGTACCGGCGGCCGACCACGTGATCTTCGGTGGAGTCCCCGACCTCGTCGACGGTGTCGCCCATGTCGGAGGCGATCCGCGCTGCCTGCAGCTGTACCTGGAGCCCGGACTCACGGCGGGCGGCCCGGCGGCCGCCGATCGCCTCGCGGAGGCCTGGCGGGCCGCTGAGGGCTCACGGGCCTGGATAGCCACGCGCGACGAGGCGGTGGAAGCCGGCTGGTTCGGGGCCGAGGTCGACCCCGTGGTGCTGCCGCGCATCGGCGACGTGCTCGTGGCCGCCCGCAAGCGGGTCGCGTACTACGACGGCCGTGACGGCGACACGACCGGGCAGTCGATGATCGGCCAGCACGGCTCGATCACCGACGAGGAGACGATGGTGCCGCTGCTCAGAGCCGGGGCCTACGCCCGCTGAGCCGGCGGTCGCCGGGTCTCAGTGGGGCTGTTCCGGTGTTCCGGCCGCACCGGTCGGGCCGTTCGAACGTCAGGCCGGGTCGTCGTCGCTGCGGGCGCCGAACACGATCTCGTCCCAGCTCGGCATCGCCGCGCGCTGACGCTTCGTCTTCGCGCTGCTGCCGGAACCGTGACCGCCGGAGCCTTGGCTCCCCGAGCCGTGGCCGTCGCGGGAGCCCGCCGCACCGCCGAACTCGGCGTCCAGGCCCTCGAGAGGGGTGTCGGGGCTCTCCAGTCCGAACGGCTCGATCGACGCCGGCTCGGTGCTGATCGGGCGCGGTCCGCCGAAGACGGGGTGCTCCTCGGTCGCCTGCGGCTCGAAGGCCGCCGCCTCGCGTTCGCCCCGGCGTCGCCGGAGGGCCTCCAGCAGGTCGGCCGTCTGGTTGTGATCGCCCGACTCCGAGTCGTCGGATCGCTTGACCGCGAAGGCGTCGAAGGGCCGGTTGTCCGCGCGGCCGGAGGCGTCACGCGACGGGTCGCGGAGCAGGCGGCTCGCGCCGACCACCGTGGTCGGCGTCTCGGGCGCGGCCGGGGGAGTCGATGACTCGCCCGCATCCGTCGTCTCGGTGGTATCGGTGGCGGGGTCGATCGTCGCGAAGGCGCCGCTGTCGAAGCGGTCGCTCTCGCCGGTGGCCGACACGGCGCGGAGCCTCGGGATGAGGCCCTCGGTGAGTTCGCCGTGGCGGGAGAGGGTGGTGGCCTCGTTGTTCAAAGGAGTGAGCACATGGCGCTTGGGGTCGAACTGCCAGCGGGCGTCGTGCTCGATCTCGCGGGAGGTGAAGGTGAGCTTCACGATCCAGCCCGACTCGTCCTTCCAGCTGGCCCAGCGCACGTCGCGGGCGTCGAGGCCGTCCAGACGCTCCTGCAGGGCGTCGCCGAACGTGGTGAGCGGCTCCTCGCCGAGCGGGTCGGCGGGGGAGGTGGGCTGCACGGGTACGCGCAGCGCCTGCTCGACCATGAACTGGCGTTCGGCGAGCACGGGGCCCTCGAAGCGCTCCACGTACTCGACGTCGGCGCCGGTGAGCTCGGCGACCTCGATGGCCGACAGGCCCGCCCGGATGTGGGTCTGGATCTCGCGCGGCGAGACCTTCTTTCCGCTCTGGGCGGACGCGATGCTCTGCCGCAGCCGGGATTGCAGCACGTCGTCGATGACGATGCGGAAACGCTCGCCGCCGTCGCTCGAGACGATCAACGCCCCGTTCTCGACTCCGATTACCGTCAGATCCTGCATAACGAAAGGCCTCCAGAGGTCACTGTTCGCTGACAGGATGCCACGGCCAAAGCCCTGGACCGGGGAATGTTCCGGGCGCGCCGGAAGTTGATGGCGGCGTGAGTATTCACTGCTCACTCGACGGTTTGCTATTCGAGCATCAATGATGCAAACTAACGCCGCCGATTTGGTTAAACGGCTGTATTCAAGAAGTGGATGGGCATGGCGACTGATTACGACGCACCGCGCAAGACCGACGACGATTCCGACTCGATCGAAGCGCTGAAGGAGCGAGTTCCGGACAAGATGTCCGGCGTCGTAGATGTCGATGACGCCGACAATCCTGGTGGCTTCGAGCTGCCGGGCGCAGACCTCTCCGACCTCGATCTGGATGTCGTCGTCCTGCCTCCGCAGGCCGACGAGTTCACCTGCGTGAGCTGCTTCCTGGTGAAGCACCGCTCGCAGATCGATCACGAGGAGAAGCTGGGCGCGATCTGCGTGGAGTGCGCCTCCTAAGAGGCCCTCGACGCGACGCGCTCAGCGCACCGTCACCGCATCGATGAGATCGCCGGGACGCCGGGTCGACACCAGCCAGTACGGTGTCGGATCCAGCGGATCGGCGATTCGCATTTTAACCACCGGCCCCACCCAGCCACGGATGCAGAGGTAGGCCCTGGCATCCAGCCGCGGACCGCGCTCGGCCGTGGCGTCGTCGCCCTCGTGAGCCGTGCATCCGCTGAGAAGATCGAGGTCGATCGTGGCCCGGCCGACCCGCAGGCGCCCGCCGGACACCTCGATCACGGGTGACGTGGCGAAGAGCACCCCCAGCACGCCGGCGTAGAGCACTACGCCCACCAGGATTCCCACGAGGATGCCCGGCACCGCGGTGATCGGTGCGAACACGAGGATGCTGGCGGGGATGACGAGCGCCGTGACCACGAAGACCCAGGGCGACGGGGTGAGGCGTTCCCGATAGAGCGACATGCTCCTATTCGATCATTCTTTGCCCGGCCGCTCCGACACGGCGCCCCCCATGCCCTAGCCTCGACTCGTGACTTCCACCGTCGAGATCCTGATCACCGCCGAACGGCCTCCCGAGTACGCGCACCCGGGCGACGCCGGGGCCGACCTCCATTCCGCCGAGGCGTTCACGCTGGCTCCGGGTGAGCGCCGCCTGGTGGGCACCGGGGTGTCGATCGCACTGCCCGACGGCTTCGCGGCCTTCGTGGTGCCGCGGTCGGGCCTCGCGGCCAAGCACGGCATCACCATCGTCAATTCACCCGGAACCGTGGATGCGGGCTACCGCGGCGAGATCAAGGTGGCGCTTCTGAACACCGACAGCGCAGTGCCGTACGATATCGCCGTCGGCGACAGAATCGCGCAACTGATCGTGATGCCGGTGACTCGAGCCGTGTTCGTGCCCGTCGAGACGCTCCCCGGGAGCGATCGGGGCCAGGGCGGCTTCGGATCGACCGGATACTCGTCGCCCACGAACGGAAACCAGTCATGACCGACAACGAACTCGTGCCAGAAGACCAGACCGACGGCGAGCTGGAGACCACGGCCGACGACGCGGCCGAGGTGGTCGACCGCGACGCCAAGTCCGGCCCGGTCGATCGGGCCACCGAGGGCCCCTTCGACGCCGCCGAAGCGAACCCCGCCCGCCCCTACGTCGACCTGGGCGGGCTCAAGATCCTGCCGCGCGAGGGCCTGCACCTCCGCCTCGAGGTGGAGGAGGGCACCAACCGCGTCGTCGCGGTGGGCCTCGACTACGCCGGATCGACCCTGCAGGTGCAGGCGTTCGCCGCTCCGCGATCCACCGGGCTCTGGCACGAGATCCGCGAGCAGATCGAAGACCAGATCCTCAAGCAGGGCGGCAAGAGCACGGCGCAGGTCGGCCCGTTCGGGCCCGAGCTCGTCGCCGGGGTGCCGGCCACGGCGCCCGACGGCACGCAGGGAATGCGGATCGCCCGGTTCATCGGGGTCGACGGTCCGCGCTGGCTGCTGCGCGGTGTGATCGCCGGCGAGGCGGTGCAGAACGCCACCGCGAAGGCGGCGATCGAGGAACTGTTCCGCAGCGTCGTCGTGGTGCGGGGCAACCAGCCGATGCCGCCGCGCGACCTCATCCCGCTCAGCATCCCGAAGACCGCGGCCTCGGGCGGGGCCGCCCCCGCCGCCGGCTGAACCGCCGATGACGAACGACGAGCGGCCGCCCACCTTCCACGAGGCCTTCGCGCAGGCCGCCCGCAACGCGGGGATCGGCCAGGTGAAGCCCGGTGAGACGCCGTCCGGGTCGTCGCTGTTGCGCGCCATCGGCGGCGTGCGCGGTCTGATCGAGTCGATCCTGCCCGGGCTGGCCTTCCTGGTGCTCTACACCTTCACCAAAGACCTGGTGCTCGCCGTGGTGGCGCCGGTGGCCGTGTCGGTGCTGTTCGTGATCGTCCGGCTGGTGAGCCGGAGCGCACCGATGCCCGCCATCGCGGGCCTGCTCGGCGTGGGGATCTCGGCGGCGCTGGCCCTGTTCACCGGGCGGGCTGAGGACAACTTCCTGGTGGGCATCCTGATCAACAGCGTGTGTCTCGTGGTGCTGCTGGTGTCGCTGATCGTGCGGAGGCCCCTCATCGGCGTGATCGTCGGCCTGCTCGCGAACGACCCTGCCGGCTACCGCACCGACCCGGCCAAGGGCCGGGTGGTGCTGGTGGCCACCTGGTGCTGGGTGGGGCTGTTCGCCGCCCGCTTGCTGTTCGAGCTGCCCCTCTACTTCGCGGGCGAGACCACCTGGCTCGGTTCGGTAAAGCTCATCATGGGCGTTCCGTTGTACGCGGGCCTGCTCTGGGTGACCTGGCTGCTCGTCCGGGCGGCCTACGCCAAGCCCGCCGGCGAGGCTCCTGCCGCAGAACCGACCGTGCCCTAGTGGCGGCGCCGGGGGAGCCGACGACGCGGGGGGTCGCGTCGGGACTGAGCGCCGAGGAGGTCGCCGAGCGCGTCGCCCGCGGCCAGGTGAACGTGCAGGACTCCTCGCTGTCGCGTTCGGTGGGCAGCATCCTGAGGGAGAACGTGCTCACGTTCTTCAACGGCATCCTCACCGTGTGCTTCGTGGCCGTGCTGCTGCTCGGCGACCTCGGCGACGGGCTGTTCTTCGGCATCGTGGTGGTGAACTCGCTGATCGGCATCGTTCAGGAGCTGCGCGCCAAACGGAGTCTCGAGAAGCTGGCGCTGCTGTCGGCCCCCGAGACGGCGGTGCGGCGCTCCGGCGAGGTCGTGGTGATCCGGCCCGAGCAGATCGTGCTCGACGACCTGATGCTGCTGCGCCCCGGCGACCAGATCACGGCCGACGCCACCCTGGGCAGCGCGAGCGACCTGCTGGTCGACGAGTCGATGCTCACAGGGGAGTCGGAGCCCGTGGCCAAGCACGAGGGCGACCCGGTGCTCTCCGGGTCGCTCGTGGTCTCCGGCACGGCCGACGCCACCGTCACCGCGGTGGGGGCCGATTCCTACGCCAACACGCTCACGCGTGAGATCAAGCGGCACTCGGTGGTGTACTCCGAGCTGCGGGCCGCCACCACGCGCATCCTGGTGTACCTCACCTGGCTGTTGCTGCCGGTGATCGCCGTGGTGGTGATCGGGCGCGTCATCGCCTACAGCGGCGACGGCACCACCCTCGAGGACTACCGGCAGGCCGGTATCGACACCGTGGCGGCCGTGGTGGGCATGATCCCGGAGGGTCTGGTGCTGCTCACCAGCCTCGCCTTCGGGGTGGCCGTCATCCAGCTCGGCCGGCAGAAGGTGCTTGTGCAGGAGCTCGCTGCCGTGGAGGTGCTGGCGCGGGTCGACGTGCTCTGCCTCGACAAGACCGGCACCCTCACCACCGGGGAGATCGGCTTCGAGCGCCTGGTGAGCATCGAGCCGGCCGCTGGAGCGCCGCCCATCGGCGACGGCGAGATCGACACCGTGCTCGGCCTGATCGCCCACGACGTGGCCGCGAACCAGACGGCCCTCGCCCTGCGCACGCACTTCGCCGACGACGGCAGCGCGGTGCTCGAGCGGCTGCCCTTCAACTCCCGCCGCGCCTTCAGCGCCGTGACGCTCGACCGCGGCGCGGGGCCAGAGACCTGGCTGCTCGGCGCGCCCGAACGCCTGCTCGACGGGTTTCCGGATGCGCTTGCGTCTGCTCAGGAGATCGCCTCCGGTGGTCGCCGGGCACTCGCCCTCGGTCGTGGTGACGGCCTGGCCGGCGACTACTCCGATCGCGCCACTCCCGGGCCGGGATTCCAGCCGGCCGCCATCGCGGTGTTCCACGAGTCGGTGCGCGCGGATGCCCGCCCCACCCTGGATTACTTCGACGAGCAGGGTGTGCGCGTAGTGGTGCTCTCGGGCGACAACCCCGTGACCGTGGGGGCGATCGCGGGCGAGCTCGGCCTGCCGGGCGAGGCCCTCGACGCGACGACCCTGGTGGCCGACGAGCAGCTCGCCTCGGCCCTGGCGACCACGCGGGTGTTCGGCAGGGTGGCACCGGAGCAGAAGCGTCGGGTGGTGCATCAGCTGCAGGCCGAGGGTCACACGGTGGCCATGACGGGTGACGGGGTGAACGACGCCATGGCGGTGAAGGACGCCGATCTGGGCATCGCCATGGGCAACGCCACCCCCGCCACCCGAGCGGTCTCCCGCATCGTGCTGCTGGAGGGCCGGTTCGACCGGCTGCCGACCGTGCTCGACTACGCGCGCCGGGTGATCGCGAACGTGGAGCGGGTGTCGAACCTCTTCCTCACCAAGACGGTGTACGGCATCGTGCTCGCCCTCGTGGTGGCGGTGCTGCTCTGGCGCTTCCCGTTCCTGCCCCGGCAGATGACGCTGGTGTCGACGCTGGCCATCGGCATCCCGTCGTTCTTCCTCGCGCTGGCGCCGAACCGCCGGCGCTACCGGCCGGGGGTGCTCAGGCGCATCCTGAGCTTCTCCGTGCCGGCGGGACTCATCGCCTCGGCGGCCGTGGTGGCCTCGTTCGCCTGGCTCAGCGACTGGCTGCCGCTCGCTGAGGCGCGCAGTCTCGTGACCGTGACGCTGTTCATCGTGTCGCTCTGGGTGCTGAGCGTGCTGGCCCGCCCGTTCTCCCGGGCCCGGTTGGTGCTGATCGGCTCGGTGACGCTCGCCTTCGCGCTGGCGTTCGTGGTGCCGCTCGCCCGCGACTTCTTCGCCCTCGAGGTGCCGGGGCTGCCGGGCCTCGGTGTCGCCGTGGGGGTCGGGGCCGCCGGCGCACTGGGCATCGAGCTCTGGTACCGGTTCGCGCGCTCCAAGGGCCTCGTGTCCGACCGGGAATGACGCCGCCCGGGGTGCTATATTTATCTTGACGTCAAGATAAATCAATCAGGTGTGAACGAGCATCCGGGGCCTGCTGCGGTTAGGTTCCCCTTGCTAGCCAGCACCCCTCTCGGGCACGAAGATTGTGCGTGAGTCAGCGAAGGTGAGGTCGACGTGTCGGCAGTCAACAGTTTCGGTTCGAAAGACACCCTGAAGGTCGGTGACACCTCCTACGAGGTGTTCCGCATCGACCAGGTGCCGGGCCACGAGAAGCTCCCGTTCAGCCTCAAGGTGCTGCTGGAGAACCTCCTCCGCACCGAAGACGGTGCGAACATCACGGCGGAGCACATCAACGCCCTCGGCGGCTGGGTTCCCACGGCGGAGCCCGACACCGAGATCCAGTTCACGCCCTCGCGCGTGGTGATGCAGGACTTCACCGGCGTGCCCTGCATCGTCGACCTCGCCACCATGCGCGAGGCCGTCAGCAGCCTCGGCGGAGACCCGTCGAAGATCAACCCGCTGGCTCCCGCCGAGCTGGTCATCGACCACTCGGTCATCGCCGACCTCTTCGGCTCCGAGAACGCCCTCGAGCGCAACGTCGAGATCGAGTACGAGCGCAACGGCGAGCGGTACCAGTTCCTGCGCTGGGGTCAGACGGCCTTCGACGACTTCAAGGTCGTGCCGCCCGGAACCGGCATCGTGCACCAGGTGAACATCGAGTACCTGGCGCGCATCACGTACACCCGAGAGGTGGGCGGAGTCCTCCGCGCCTACCCCGACACCTGTGTCGGCACCGACTCGCACACCACGATGGTCAACGGCCTGGGCGTGCTGGGCTGGGGCGTGGGCGGCATCGAGGCCGAGGCGGCCATGCTCGGCCAGCCGGTCTCCATGCTCATCCCGAAGGTGGTGGGCTTCAAGCTCTCGGGCTCCATCCCCGCCGGCGTCACCGCCACCGACGTGGTGCTCACCATCACCGAGATGGTGCGCAAGCACGGGGTCGTGGGCAAGTTCGTGGAGTTCTACGGCGAGGGCGTCGGCCAGGTGCCGCTCGCGAACCGCGCCACCATCGGCAACATGAGCCCCGAGTTCGGCTCCACCGCCGCCATGTTCCCCATCGACGACGTCACGCTCGACTACCTGCGGCTCACCGGCCGCAGCGAGGAGCAGATCGCGCTCGTCGAGGCCTACTCGAAGCTGCAGAAGCTCTGGCACGACCCCTCGGTCGAGCCCACCTTCAGCGAGTACCTCGAGCTCGACCTCAGCACCGTGGTGCCCTCGATCTCGGGCCCGAAGCGTCCGCAGGACCGGGTGGAGCTGTCGGTCGCCAAGAGCACCTTCGTGCGCGACCTGGCCGACTACGCCACCCAGGACCTCTCGCGCGTCGACGCCGCGGTGGAGGATACCTTCCCGGCCTCCGACCCGATCGGCTTCACCCCGCAGGACGAGGACACCGCGCACGAGGTCTCGCACTCCCACGTGAGCCACGCGCCCGGCGATCTCTCCAAGCCCACCGCGGTGACCACCGCATCCGGTGACAACTACCTGCTCGACCACGGAGCCGTGGCTGTGGCCGCCATCACCTCCTGCACCAACACGTCGAACCCGAGCGTGATGCTCGCGGCCGGTCTGCTGGCCCGCAACGCCAACAAGCTGGGCCTGAAGTCGAAGCCGTGGGTGAAGACCACGCTCGCTCCGGGCTCGAAGGTGGTGACCGACTACTACGCCAAGGCCGGTCTCACCGACGACCTCGAGGCCCTCGGCTTCTACACGGTGGGCTACGGATGCACGGTGTGCATCGGCAACACCGGTCCGCTGATCGACGAGGTGAGCGCCGCCATCAACGACAACGACCTCGCCGTCACCGCCGTGCTCTCGGGCAACCGCAACTTCGAGGGCCGCATCTCGCCCGACGTGAAGATGAACTACCTGGCGTCGCCGCCGCTGGTCATCGCGTACGCGCTGGCCGGGTCGATGAACTTCGACTTCGAGGTCGACGCGCTCGGTCAGGACTCCGAGGGCAACGACGTGTTCCTGCGCGACATCTGGCCCGACGCGGCCGAGGTGCAGGCCACGATCGACTCGTCGATCGACACCGAGATGTTCACCCACGAGTACGCGAGCGTGTTCGAGGGCGATGAGCGCTGGCGTTCGCTGCCGACGCCGACCGGCCCCACCTTCGAGTGGGATGCCGAGTCGACCTACGTGCGGAAGCCCCCGTACTTCGACGGCATGACCATCGAGACCACGCCGGTCACCGACATCCGCGGCGCCCGTGTGCTGGCCAAGCTCGGCGACTCGGTCACCACCGACCACATCAGCCCGGCCGGCAACATCAAGGCCGACAGCCCCGCGGGCCGCTACCTCGACGAGCACGGTGTCGACCGCAAGGACTACAACTCCTACGGCTCGCGCCGCGGCAACCACGAGGTGATGATCCGCGGCACGTTCGCGAACATCCGCCTGAAGAACCAGCTGCTGGACGGCGTGGAGGGCGGCTACACCCGCGACTTCACCCAGGAGGGCGGCCCGCAGTCGTTCATCTACGACGCGTCGCAGAACTACCAGGCCGCGGGCACTCCGCTCGTGATCTTCGGCGGCAAGGAGTACGGCTCCGGCTCGTCGCGCGACTGGGCGGCCAAGGGCACGTCGCTGCTCGGCGTGAAGGCCGTGATCGTGGAGAGCTTCGAGCGCATCCACCGGTCGAACCTGATCGGGATGGGCGTGGTTCCGCTGCAGTTCCCCGCGGGGGAGAGCTGGGCGTCGCTCGGTCTCGACGGCACCGAGGTGGTGACCATTGAGGGCATCGAGAAGCTGAACGAGGGCGTCACCCCGAAGACGGTGCGGGTCACCGCGGCTCCGAGCGAGTCGTCGGCTCCCGGCAAGGAGACCGTCGAGTTCGATGCCGTGGTGCGCATCGACACGCCCGGTGAGGCCGACTACTACCGCAACGGCGGCATCCTGCAGTACGTGCTGCGCAGCCTGGTCTGAGCCGTGTCGTCCGAAGCGGTGGGGAGCGGATCTGCTCTCCGCCGCTTCGTTCGTCGTGCGGCGTAGACTGCGATTTCAGCCGGGAGTGGGAAGGTGGAGGTATGAGCCTGCTCGAACAGATCCGGGGTCCGCGTGACCTCGACCGCTTGACTCCGGAGGAGCTCGAAGCCTTGGCGGCGGAGATCCGCCTCTTCCTCGTGGCGGAGGTGTCGAAGACGGGCGGGCATCTGGGCCCGAACCTCGGCGTGGTCGAGACCACGATCGCCATCCACCGCGTGTTCGACTCGCCGCGCGACGCGGTGGTGTTCGACACCGGGCACCAGTCGTACGTGCACAAGATGCTCACCGGTCGACAGGACTTCTCGCGCCTGCGCCAGAAGGGTGGCCTCGCCGGCTACCCGCAGCGCTCCGAGAGCCCGCACGACGTCGTGGAGTCCTCGCACGCCTCCAGCTCGCTCTCCTGGGCCGACGGCATCTCCCGGGCCTTCGAGATGACCGGCCAGACCGATCGGCATGTCGTGGCTGTGGTGGGCGACGGCGCCCTCACCGGAGGAATGACGTGGGAGGCGCTGAACAACATCAGCGACGACAACTCGCGCAACCTGGTGATCGTGGTCAACGACAACGGCCGCTCCTACGCGCCCACCATCGGCGGCATGGCCCGTTACCTCAACGGGGTGCGCACGGCCACCAAGTACCGCCAGCTGCACCAGACCAGTCGCCAGGCCTTCGACCGCTTCGGGGGTGCAGTGGGCCGCGCCATCTACCGCGGGGTGCGGGGCGGGCTGCACGGCTTCCTCAGCCGCATGACCAACAACGCCGCCCTCTACGCCAACCTCGACATCAAGTACGTGGGCCCCGTCGACGGCCACGACCTCAAGGCGATGGAGGAGGCGCTCCGGCAGGCGAAAGACTACGCGGCACCGGTGATCGTGCACGCCATCACCGAGAAGGGGCGTGGCTACGAGCCGGCCCTGGCCGATGTCGCCGACCAGTTCCACGCCGTCGGCCAGATCGACCCGGAGACGGGGGAGCCGATCTCCTCGGGGTCGGGGGCGCCGTCGTGGACGAGCGTGTTCGCCGACGAGGTGGTCGTCCAGGCCGAGCGCGATCCCTCGATCGTGGGCATCACCGCCGCCATGCTGCGACCCACGGGGCTGCACCGTTTCGCCGAGCGCTTCCCCACCCGGGTGTTCGACGTGGGGATCGCCGAGCAGCACGCCGTCACCTCCGCCGCAGGTATGGCATTCGGCGGGTTGCACCCGGTCGTGGCGCTGTACGCCACCTTCGTGAACCGGGCGTTCGATCAGATCCTGATGGATGTCGGGCTGCACGAGGCCGGCGTCACCTTCGTGCTCGACCGCGCCGGGGTCACCGGCCCGGATGGTGCCAGCCACCACGGGATGTGGGACCTCGCGATCCTGCAGGTCGTTCCCCGCATCCACATCGCCGCCCCGCGTGATGCCGAGCGTCTGCGTGAGGAACTCGCCGAGGCGGTGCGGGTGACGGACGCGCCGACGGTCATCCGTTTCCCGAAGGGCTCCGTGGGGGCCGAGATCCCCGCGCTCCGTCGCACGGGCGACGGTGTCGACGTGCTGCGGGAGGACTCGTCGAAGGACGTCCTGATCGTGGCGGTGGGCACCATGGCCACCCTCGCGCTCGACGTGGCCGCCCTGCTGGCCGAGCAGGGCATCGGCTGCACCGTGGTCGACCCGCGCTGGGTGGTGCCCGTGCCGTGGAGCGTGATCGAGCTCTCGGATGCGCACCGCATCGTGGTGAGCATCGAAGACGGCGTGCGCGTGGGCGGCATCGGAACGCGCATCCGGCAGGACCTGCGCGAGGCCGGCGTCGACACCGCGGTTACCGAGCTCGGCCTGCCCGACGAGTTCCTCGAGCACGCGACCCGCGACGAGATCCTCGAGCGCGTGGGCCTCACGGCGCCGCAGATCGCCGACGACCTCGTGGCCCAGGTGCGCGGCAACAAGATCCCGATCGCCCGCCCGGTCGACTCCCGTCCGGCTTCGAGCGGCCCCACCTCCGACGGCCCGGTCACCGACACCGGGTCGACGCCCCTCCACCCCGCCTCGCGCTGAGCATGCCGCGCTCGGCCACGGTCAGCGCAGCGTGTAGCCAGAGGTGATCGCTCCACTCGGATGCGCGTGGGTGCTGTCGAGCCGCAGCACCCCGGATGCGGCCGACAGCGGAAGCAGGGGAGTACCCGCGCCGAGAACGACGGGCACGGTGGTGAGCAGGATCTCGTCGAGCAGCCCCGCGTAGGCCACCTGGGCCGCCACCGAGCCGCCGCCGACCACCCAGATGTTGCGCCCCGAGGCCGCGGCCGCCCACTCGCGATGCAGAGCCGTCACATCACCTCGCGCGAATCGCACGTCGCCTCCCTCGGCGACCGGCAGCCGCCGTGAGCTGAGAACCCACGCGACCTGGTCGGGGAATCCCCACGCACCACCCTCGTTCAGGACGAACTCGTAGGTGCTCGACCCCATCACCACGACGCCGACCTCGGCGAGGAACGCGTCGTAGTCGCCCTGGAACTCTTCGAACCCGAACTGCAGCAGCCAGTCGAGACCCCCGTGCCGGTCGGCGATGAATCCGTCGAGCGAGGCGGCCACATAGTACTGCGTCTTGGTCATGCCTCGAAGTTAGCGACGGCCACCGACAGCCCAGGATGCCGCGGGGTCGTTCACTGCAGCGACGCGAGTATCGCTGCAGACCACCTTCTGCGTGCCACTTGGTGATCCGCGGCTGCGCGCGCATCGATCTGCACGCCCGGAACGCGCTGCCACGTCAGAAGGCGGCGATGATGCGGGTGAACTCCGTCGAGCTCACCGCCGTGGTCTTCGTACACCCGGACGAGGTCGTCGAGATCGTCAGTTCGTGTGCTGCCGTGGGTGTCACAGTGATGGCGGGGCCACGGACGAGATACGCGGTATCCACGTGGCAGGCCGTCGGCGCGCCTTTCAGTCTGCCCACGAGCTCGACCAGGTCCTCCCAGAGCCGGGCGACCTGGTACTGGACAGGCTGGCCGGTATCTTCGTCCAGCAGATTGGATGACTCGGTGGGCCAGGGAACGATGTCGGGCACGGCCCGCAACGCGAAGTCGATGACCGACATCGACCCATAATACGTGAGGTAACATCATCAAGCCTGTCGGTGCGCTGCGCACATCTGCTGACAACGACGAACGTGGCGCGAACCGGGCCCGTGAGGGCCGCGGTCCGTGCCACGTTCGATCGACTCCGCAGGGGCTAGGCGACGCCCTCGATGCGGGGGTGGTGGAAGGTGTCGCCGAACACGCGCTCCGAGGCTCCGACGCGGTCGAGGTACGGCGTGAGGCCGCCCATCTGGAAGGGGTAGCCGGCGCCCAGGATGAGGCACAGGTCGATGTCCTCGGCGGCGTGCACGACGTCGTCCTCGAGCATCCGGTGCACCTCGTCGGCCAGGCCGTCCTCGACGCGTCGGGCGATCTCGTCCTCCGTCATCGGCTCGACGGGGGAGCCCTTCGCGGGGGTGACGATCTTCACGGCCGTCTTGTCGAAGCCCTTGATCTTGCCCTTGTCGTCGCGGTCGAAGATCTTCCCGTGCTCGGCCAGGCGGTGCAGGTTCGCACTCTCGAAGAACCGGTCGGGGAACGCGGCATGGTGGGTATCGAGCACGTGTGCTCCCACCTTGAGCCCCACGAGCTCGAGCAGCTCGAACGGCGTCATGGGCAGTCCGAAGCGGTCGAGCGCGCGGTTCATCACCTCGAACGAGGTACCGGTGTCGACCGCGTGCATGGCTTCGCCGAGCACCTTCGCCAGGATGCGGTTCACCACGAATCCGGGGGTGTCGCGGGTGATCACGGCCGTCTTCTTGAGCTTCGCCGCCGTGGCCATGGCGGTCGCCAGGGTCACCTCGTCGGTGGCCGGGGCGTTCACGACCTCGATCAGCGGCATCACGGCCACCGGGTTGAAGAAGTGGAAGCCCACGAGACGCTCCGGATGCGCGAGCTTCGCCCCGATCTGCTCCACCGAGAGCGACGACGTGTTCGTGGCGAGCACGGCCGTCTCGGAGACGTGCTTCTCGATCTCCGCGAACACGTCCTGCTTCACGCCGAGCTCTTCGAACACCGCCTCGATCACCCAGTCGGCGTCGCTGAACTCCGCCTTGTCGGTGGTGCCCGAGACGAGGGCGTTGAGCCGGTTCGACTCGTCACCCGAGATGCGGCCCTTCGACAGCAGGGCGGCGATCTCGCCCCGGATGTACTCCAGGCCCTTGTCGACCCGTGCCTGATCGAGGTCGGTGATGACCACGGGCACCTGCAGCCGGCGCACGAACAGCAGCGCGAACTGGGAGGCCATCAGGCCGGCGCCGATGATGCCGACCTTCGTCACCGGCTTGGCGAGCGCCTTGTCGGGCGCGCCGGCCGGCTTCTTGGCCCGCTTCTGCACGAGGTTGAAGGCGTAGATGCTGGCGCGGAACTGGTCTCCGGCGATGAGTTCGGCGAGCGCCTCGTCCTCCCGCTCGAAGCCCTCCTCCGGCGTGCCCGACTTGGCGGCCTTCAGCAGGTCGAGTGCCTTGTAGGGAGACTTCGCGACGGTGCCGATGCGCGACTCGAGCATCTTGCGCGCGATGCCGACCGCCGCATCCCACTTCACCAGCCGCTCGACCTTGCCGGGCTCGTTGGCCCGCTTCACCTTCACGGCACCGGTGATGACACCGTCGGCCCAGTTCAGCGAGTCCTCGAGGTAGTTGCCGGGGCCGAAGATGGCGTCGGCGATGCCGAGGTCGAAGGCTTCCTGGCCCTTGAGGGTGCGGTTGTTCTTCAGCGGGTTCTCGATGATCACCTTGAGCGCGTTCTCGATGCCGATGAGGTTGGGCAGGATGTACGCCCCGCCCCACCCGGGGATGATGCCCAGGAACACCTCGGGCAGTGCGAGCGCCGGCGTCGAGGAGTCGATGGTGCGGTAGTCGGCGGCCAGCGCCACCTCCACGCCGCCGCCGAGCGCCAGACCGTTCACGAATGCGAACGTGGGCACGCCGATCTTCTTCATCTCGCCGAACGCGTAGTGGCCGAGCTGGGCCATCTTGCGCGCGGCATCCTTGCTCGGGATGTCGCCGACCTTGCTCAGGTCGGCCCCCGCGGCGAGGATGTACGGTTTGCCCGTCACCGCGACGGCGTCGATCTCCTTGGCCGCCGCACGCGTCTTGAGGCCCTGCAGCGTGTGCAGGTACTCCAGCAGACCGACGGGGCCGAGCGTGTTGGGCCGGGTGTGGTCGCGTCCGTTGTCGAGCGTGATCAGCGCGAGCGTCTTGCCGCTCTTCAGAGGCACGTCGCGCACGTAGGAGTGGGTGACCACCTCGTCGGCCGAGAAGGCCTCGAGGTCGGAGAAGTCGATGGTGGAGTAGTCGGTCATCGTGCTGCCTTCTTCGCCTTCTTGTTCCAGTTCGGGTTCTCCCAGATGACGGTGCCGCCCTGGCCGAGGCCCACGCACATGGCGGTGAGGCCGTAGCGCACCTCGGGGTGCTCCTCGAACTGGCGGGCGAGCTGGATCATCAGGCGCACGCCCGACGAGGCCAGCGGGTGTCCGAGCGCGATGGCGCCCCCGTACTCGTTCACGCGCGGGTCGTCGTCGTCGACCCCGAAGTGGTCCAGGAACGACAGCACCTGAACGGCGAAGGCCTCGTTCAGTTCGAACAGGCCGATGTCGTCGATCGACAGGCCGGCCTTCCGCAGCGCCTTCTCGGTCGAGGGAACCGGCCCGATGCCCATGATCTCGGGTTCGACGCCGGCGAAGGCGAACGACACCAGGCGCATCCGCACCGGCAGCCCGAGCTCGCGGGCCGCGGTCTCGCTCGCGATGAGCGAGGCGGTCGCGCCGTCGTTCAGCCCCGAGGAGTTGCCCGCGGTCACACGGCCGTGCGGCCGGAAGGGGGTTCGGAGAGCGGCGAGGCCCTCCATGGTGGTCTCGGGGCGGGGCGCCTCGTCGCGCGTGGCGAGCCCCCAGCCCTCACCGCTCCGGATGGCGACCGGTACGAGGTCGGGCTGGATCTTGCCCGCGGCATAGGCGGCGGCCACCTTCTCCTGGCTGCGCATGGCGTAGCGGTCGGAGCGCTCCTTGGTGAGCTGCGGGAAGCGGTCGTGGATGCGCTCGGCGGTGTTGCCCATGTTGAGGGCCTCGCCGCTCACCAGACGCTCCGCGAGGAAGCGCGGGTTCGGGTCGGCGTTGAAGCCCATCGGGTGCCGGCCCATGTGCTCGACCCCACCGGCGATGGCGAAGTCGTAGGCGCCGAAGGCGATGGCTCCGGCCACGGTGGTGACGCTCGTCATCGCTCCCGCGCACATGCGGTCGATGGCGTAGCCGGGAACCGACAGCGGCAGGCCGGCCAGGATGGCGGTGGTGCGGCCGAGCGTGAGCCCCTGGTCGCCCTGCTGGGTGGTGGCCGCGATGGCCACGTCGTCGATGAGGTCTTTCGGAAGCTGCGGATTGCGCTCCAGCACTCCCGTGATCGCTTTGACCGCGAGGTCGTCAGCGCGGGTCTGCCAGTACATGCCCTTCTCGCCCGCACGCCCGAACGGGGTGCGCATTCCATCGACGAAAACGACTTCGGATCTTTCGGCCACAATGCCTCCTGAGATTGGATCGACTTCGATCGTAGAGGGGGCGCCTGTGGGCCCGGCATCGTTTGATTCTTTCTACGAATCGGCGATCTGGCCCGTCTCGGCCGTTTGGTGGGGTTCGACAAAGGCTTCCAGGATCGGCTGTGCAGTCAGGTCAATCTGCCAGGGCCGCGCACCGAGCTCGGCGAGCGCGTCGGAGAGGCTCTCCAGGGTGAGCGGCTCAGGCGGGTTCCAGGAGACCCGGCGCAGGAACTCGGGGGTGAGGAGGTTCTCCAGCGGGATGGCGTGCTCGGCCGAGAGCGCGGTGAGGGCGGCGCGCGCGGTCTTCAGGCGCGCATCCGCGTCGGGGTTCTTGTCCGACCAGCTGCGCGGAGGCGGCAGGGTGTCGGTGGCCCGCCGTTGCACCGGCAGCTCATCCGTCGTCAGGGCGCGCTCGATCGCAGCCCACCAGCGGTCGATCTCGCTGCGGCTGGCCCGACCCGAGAACTGCTTGAGCCCCGCGAGTTCGCGACGCGACGTGGGCAGCGCGCGGGCGGCCACCATCAGCGAGGCGTCGGGCACCAGCCGGCCGGGTGCCGTGTCGGTGGCGCGGGCGAGCTCGTCGCGGGCGAGCCACAGTTCCCGGGCGGCGGCGAGGTGACGGTCGGGGCGCAGCGCCGAGATGCCGGTGAGGCGGCGCCACGGCTCCGCCAGCGGTGGCTTGTCCTCCTTGGCCACCACGGCCGCGAACTCCTGGGCGGCGATCTCGAGCTTGCCCTGCTCCTTCAGCAGCACCGCCATCGAGTCGCGCAGGTCGATCAGCAGCTCCACGTCGAGCGCCGCGTACTCCAGCCAGGATGCGGGCAGCGGGCGGGTCGACCAGTCCGCCGCCGAGTGCTCCTTCGCCAGATGGATGCCGAGCAACTGCTCCACGACCGTGCCAAGGCCCACCCGCGGGATGCCGAGCAGCCGGGCGGCGAGCTCCGTGTCGAACACGGTTCTCGGTTCCAGGCCCACCTCGCGCAGGCACGGCAGGTCTTGGCTCGCAGCGTGCAGCACCCACTCCACGTCGCCGATCACCGACTGCAGGGGAGCGAACTCCTCGATGGCCGGCGGGTCGATCAGGAAGGTGCCCGACCCGCGCCGGTAGAGCTGGATGAGGTACGCGCGCTGGGAGTAGCGGAATCCGCTGGCGCGCTCGGCGTCGACGGCCACCGGCCCCTCGCCCTGGGCGAGCGCCTCCACCGCGTCGTGGAACTCGTCCACGGTGGCGATGACGGTGCGCACCGGGGTCTCGATGGGAGCGACCTGGAGGTCACGGCCCTTGTCCGGCGCGGGGCCGCTGTTCACGGTGGGGCCGTCAGTCACGTCGCGCCCGTCGGGTCTGCAGCATGGTCACGCCGTCGGCCACGGGCGGCAGCCCGGCGAGCATGCACAGCAGCTCGCCCCAGCCCTCGACATGGGCCTGCAGGTCGTGGTCGGTGGGGGTCCAGGATGCGCGCAGTTCGATCTGCGCCCCGTCACCCTGGCTCTGCAACTCGCCGAATCCGGTCGAGATGATCTTGGTGGCGGTGCCTGAGGCGTTGACGTAGTTGGCGCCCCGCGCGTCGAGCGCGTCGACGAGCCACGACCAGGCCACGTCGGCGAGGAACGGGTCGAGCCCGATCTCCGTCTCGAGGGGCGCCTGAGCGAAGCAGACCACCCGGAACTCGCCGCCCCAGGCCTCGGGCCGCTCCTCGTCGTGCAGCAGGATGAACCGACCGGTACCGAGCTCGGAGTCGGCGTCGTGCCTGGCCGGAGTCACGTCTGCCGCCAGCGCGATCGCGTTCGGGGCCAGGTTCGCCGGGGCCGGTATCTCGTGCACGACGAGTTCGTCGCGGGTGTCGGCCCGGCGGAGCGAATCCAATGCTGCGCTGAACGCTGCCGGAACGTCCGGGCTGAAGGGGGAATCGGGCACGTCTGCAGACTAGAGTTCTTTACGTTCTGCCAGGCGGAGGCACGCCGGATGCCGCTCGAAGGCCGCACGCCGGCCCCGGCGCACCGTCCGAGGCGGCCGCGCCGTGTTCGAAGGGAGTTCTCCGTGAGTCCGAATCCCTCCCGGCCCCCGCGGGTTCCTGCCTGGGCGATCGTCGCGATCGCGGCCGGCTCGCTCGCCAGCCTCACGGCGGCTGCCGGCGCGGTCGTCGCCGCCGTCACCTCGCGTGCCATCGTGACGCCGTCCCTGCCGGTCGACGACGTGCGCATCGTGCACTACGACCCGGTGGCCCGGGTGGTGTCGCTGGAGGTCACGCCCGACTCCATCCTCCCGGGGCTGTACAGCCTGCGTTTCTCCGGCGACACGGGCCACGCGCGGGTGGGGGAGGTGCTGTCGGTGTCCGACGGCGTCGTGCGGCGCTCGGTGCTGGCCGTGGACTACGGCGACCTCGACGCGGCCCGTCGCGGCCGGATCAGCGGCTGGTACTACATCCACCCCCGCGAGCTCGGCGTTCCGGTGGAGGAGGTGGAGGTGTCGACCACGGTGGGGCCGGCGCCCGCCTGGTACATCCCGGCCGCCGAGGTCACGTCGACGAAGTGGGTCATCCAGGTGCACGGCCGCGGGGTGCGGCGCGGCGAGACGATCCGCGCGCTGCCGGTGTTCCACGAGCACGGCTACCACGTGCTGCACATCTCCTACCGCAACGACGGCGAGGCACCCCGCTCGGCCGACGGCCGCTACGCCCTCGGCGACACCGAGTGGCAGGACCTCGATGCCGCGATCACCTGGGCGGTCGAGCACGGGGCCGAGGACGTGGTGCTCATGGGCTGGTCGATGGGCGGCGCCATCGCGCTGCAGGCCATGGGCCGGGCGGTGCACCGCGATCGCATCCGGGCCATCGCGCTCGATTCGCCCGCGGTCGACTGGCGCGAGATCCTGCGCTACCACGGCCGGGCCCGCGGGGTGCCCGAGATCCTGGGCGACGCCGCCTTCGCCACCATCACGCACGCCCCCGGCCGCGTCGTCACCGGCCAGCAGCAGCCCCTCGATCTCGACCGGCTCGATTTCGTCAAGCGCTCCGACGAGGTCGACGTGCCCCTGCTGATCATGCACAGCGACGACGACGGCTACGTGCCCTCCGGCGCCTCGCACCGCCTGGCCGAGGCGCGGCCCGATCTGGTCACCTTCGTGCCGTTCTCGATCGCCCGCCACACCAAGCTGTGGAACTACGACCGGGTGAAGTGGAACCGGGCCGTCTCGGGGTGGCTCACCGCCAACGGGCTCTGACGGGGAGATCCGGCGGCCCACCGTCGAACGCCGACCGTGAAACGCCCGGCGTCAGGCGCCGATCCGCTCCCGCAGCTGCCGCTTGGTGCGCCCGAGCATCGCGGTCATGCCCCGGATGCGAAGCGGTGACACCGCTTCGGTCAGTCCGATCGTGTTCGGGAAGTCGTCGGGGACACCCAGCACCTCGTCGACCGACAACCCGTCGATGCCCTGCACCAGGATCGAGGCGAACCCCCGGGTGGTGGGAGCCTCCCGGGGAGCGGTGGCGTAGAGGTGCACGACACCGCCGTCGACCTCCACGAAGATGAACACCGGCGACTGGCACTCCTCCACCCGCTCGAGCAGATCCGGATGCTCGCTGTATCGCTCAGGGAGTTCGGGAAGCTCGTTCGCGAACTCCAGCAGCAGCTCGAGCCGGTCGCGCTGCTCGAGGGCCAGGAAGTCGTCTCGGATCTCGGCGAGCGTGGTGGGAAGCGTGGAGTCGGTCATCCGTCCAATTATGCGCCAGGCCGAGGCCCGGTCGTCCGGCACTCAGCGCGCCGGCACCTCGCCGGGTTCCGAGCCCTTCACGATCGGCACCCGCACGGTGCTGCCCCACTCGGTCCACGATCCGTCGTAGTTGCGCACGTTCTCGAAACCGAGCAGGTGCGTCAGCACGAACCAGGTGTGGCTCGACCGCTCGCCGATGCGACAGTAGGCGATCACCGGCTCGCCTTCGGCGAGGCCGGCACCGTCGCGGTAGATGGCGTCGAGCTCCACGACGGGCTTGAAGGTGCCGTCGTCGGCCGCGGCCTTCGCCCACGGCACGTTGGCCGCGCTGGGGATGTGCCCGGCCCGCAGGGCTCCCTCTTCCGGGTAGGCGGGGGCGGTCGTGCGCTCCCCGCTGTACTCCTCGGGAGAGCGCACGTCGATCAGCGGGTGGCCGAGGTGGGCGAGCACGTCGTCTTTGAAGGCGCGGATCTCGGCGTCGCGGCGCTCGACGACCGGGTAGTCGGCCGCATCCGGAATCGTGCGCTCGGTGGTGACCGGGCGCCCCTCGGCGAGCCACTTGTCGCGCCCGCCGTCGAGCAGACGCACGTCGTCGTGCCCGAACAGGGAGAAGACCCACAGCGCGTACGCCGCCCACCAGTTGTTCTTGTCGCCGTAGATCACCACGGTGCTGTCGCGGGAGATGCCCTTGCCGCCCACGAGGGCGGCGAACTGCTCGCCGTCGATGTAGTCGCGCAGCACCGGGTCGTTCAGGTCGGTGTGCCAGTCGATCTTCACGGCGCCGGGGATGTGGCCGGTCTCGTAGAGCAGCACGTCCTCGTCCGACTCCACCACCACGAGTCCGGGTTCGCCGAGATGGGCCTCGAGCCACTCGGTCGACACGAGTCGTTCGGGGTGGGCGTAGCCGGCGAACTTCTCGGCGGGATCGGTCTCGACTGTCATTTCACAACCTCCAGTTAGGGTAGGTACAACCCCCAGACGAATCTATGTCTTCCCGACTGCCCGCCGTACCCGCCGGGTCAAACTTCGACACACAGGACGCCAGCGAATGACGAACGAGCGGCAGGCGGTCGCCCCGCGCCTCACCGAGCGCACCCCCTCCATGTCGGCCGTCGAACTCGCCGCCACCCTGGTGCCGCCGCGCCAGTTCGACACCGCCTCGTTCGAGAGCTACCGTCCCGACCCCGACTACCCGTCGCAGAGCGAGGCACTCGGGCGGATCACCGCTTTCGCGGACGGCTGGAAGCCGGTCAAGGGCGGCGGGTTCTTCGGCCGGTCGAAGAAGACAGCCGATGTGAAGCCCGGCATCTACCTCGACGGCGGCTTCGGCGTGGGCAAGACCCACCTGCTCGCCGCCCTCTGGCACGCGGCTCCCGGGCCCAAGTACTTCGGCACGTTCATCGAGTACACGGCGCTGATCGGCGCCCTCGGCTACGCCGAGGCCGTGAAGCTCTTCCGCGGCTCGAAGTTCATCGCCATCGACGAGTTCGAGCTCGACGACCCGGGCGACACCATGCTGATGACGAGGTTCCTCGGCGAGCTCGCCGCGGGGGGAACCCGGCTCGCGGCCACCTCGAACACCCCGCCGAACGCGCTCGGCGAGGGCCGGTTCGCCGCCGCGGACTTCCTGCGCGAGATCCAGGCCATCGCCGACCGTTTCGAGATCGTGCGCATCGACGGGCTCGACTACCGTCGCCGCGACCTCGAGGGGCACGCGGTCGCCTTCACCAGCGACGACGCCCTGCTCGAGGCCGTGGAGCGCCGCGCCGCCGCGGGGGAGCCGATCACCCTCGATTCGTTCACCGACCTCGTCGAGCATCTCGGCAGCATCCACCCCTCGCGTTACATCAAGCTGATCGAGGGCATCGACGCGATCGGGCTGCAGGGCGTCGTGCCGCTTCTGAACCAGACGGATGCGCTGCGACTGGTGGCCTTCGTCGACCGGGTCTACGACGCCCAGATCCGCATCCTCGCCTCGGGCACCCCGCTCGACGAGGTGTTCGCGGGCGACATGCTCGACGGCGGATACCGCAAGAAGTACCTGCGCGCCACCTCGCGGCTCATCGCGTCCGCCACTCTCTGACGCTTTCCGGCCCGCCGAAACACAGTCTTAACATTCGGCGTGCCCGTGTAACACGACGTACACAAACTACGTCTGCGGGCGAAACCTGCGGTCGACAGACTTCCCTTGCCTGCAATTGCGCCCGCGGAGTCGTGCTCGCCGTCGGCATCACAGCAGTTCCAGTTGTACCCGCCCAGCACGTTATAGAGAGGTAACCATTCATATGGAAGAAGTAACCAGCAACCTGAACTCGCTGTGGTTGCTCGTTGCAGCAGCACTCGTGCTGCTCATGACTCCCGGTGTCGCGTTCTTCTACGGCGGCATGGTCAAGGCGAAGTCCGTCATCTCGATGATGATGATGAGCTTCGGCGCGATGGGCCTCGTCGGCGTGCTGTGGGTCGTCTACGGCTACGGCATGGCCTTCGGCACCCCGCTCATCCCGGGCATCCTCGGAAACCCGTTCGACGGCTCGATCGGACTCGGCACCCTGATCGGCGTCGACGAGACCGGCGCCATGAACCCCGACCTCGCAGGCCTCGCCTTCGCCGGCTTCCAGGCCACGTTCGCCATCATCACCGTCGCCCTGATCTCGGGCGCGATCGCCGACCGGGCCAAGTTCGGCGCGTGGATGGTCTTCGCCGGCGTGTGGGTGACCGTCGTCTACTTCCCCGTCGCGTTCATGGTCTTCAACCTCGCTGAGGGCTGGGCTCCGGTCTGGGGCGTCAACGACTTCGCCGGTGGCACCGCGGTGCACATCAACGCCGGTGCGGCAGCTCTCGCCCTCGCCCTGGTTCTGGGCAAGCGTGTCGGCTTCCAGAAGGGCATCCAGAAGCCCCACAACGTGCCGCTGACCCTGCTGGGTGCGTCGCTGCTGTGGTTCGGCTGGTTCGGCTTCAACGCAGGTTCCGAGGCCGCCGTCGACGGCGTCGCCGCCATCGCGTGGATCAACACCCTCGCCGCTCCCGCCGCCGCCATCATCGGCTGGCTGATCGTGGAGAAGATCAAGGACGGCAAGCCCACCTCGATCGGTGCCGCCTCCGGTGCCGTCGCGGGTCTCGTCGCCATCACCCCGGCCTGTAACATCCTGACCCCCGGCTGGGCGATCCTCCTCGGCGTCATCGCCGGAGCCGTCTGCGCCCTGGCCATCGAGCTGAAGTTCAAGCTCGGCTTCGACGACTCGCTCGACGTCGTGGGCATCCACCTCGTCGGCGGCTTCATCGGAACGCTCTACATCGGCCTCTTCGGCGCCGGCATCGGCTGGTTCACCGGGGGCGGCTCGCCCGAGCAGCTGTGGAAGCAGTTCGCTGCCGCCGCGGTCGTGGCCATCTACTCCTTCGTGATGGCGTTCATCATCGGCTGGATCATCCAGAAGACCATGGGCTTCCGGATCAACAACGAGGACGAGGTCGCCGGCGTGGACACCACCGTGCACGGCGAAGAGGGCTACGTGCTCGAAACCGTCTGATCGACAGCATCCCCGTCGCGGGGCGTCACCTCTCCGGGTGGCGCCCCGCTTCTGCGTCGTCGCGCGGTCACGCCGGCGGCTGCGGTCACGCCTGGCGCTGGGGTTGAGGCCGCGGGCCGGTCGCGGCGCGGGCCAGGTGCGTGGCTCCGGCCACCGCCGCGGGCATGGCCACCACGGCGCCGAGCGGGAGGAGGAACAGCAGGTAGGTGGCGACACCGAAGCCCAGCGTCTGTGCGCGGTTCGCACCGAGCATCCGTCGCCGTTCTCGCAGAGGGATGCCGCGGGCCTCGAACGCGAAGCCGGTGAGCTCGAGCGCGAGCACCCAGCCGCCGAACAGGGCGCCGAGCACCGGGGCCGCCACCTGGCCGACCAGGGGAATGAGCCCCACCACGAACAGCAGCAGGCCGATGGCGAGGGTGAGGGCGAGCAGCCGCAGTGCGGTGACCACGCCGCGTCCCAGCTGCGCCCAGAAGCCTCCAGGCGGCTCTCCGGGGGCATCGCCGAGACGCTCTTCGGTGCTGCGCCAGATGCGCTCGTAGAACGGATCTCCGACCGCCAGCGTGATGGCGGTGTAGGTGAAGACCACCGCGAGCACGCCGAGGCCCACCAGGGCCACGGAGGCGGCTGCGCGGGCGATGTCGCGCCAGGGCTCGTCCCAGCGGTCGGCGAAGGGGGTGGCCCAGTCGGCGATGGCGGGGGAGTACACGATCAGCAGCACGATGCCGGTGGCGTAGACGAGGCCGACGATGAAGGCCGGCAGGGCGCCGAGCAGCATCAGGCCGGGGCGGCGCACCCAGGTGCCGAAGCCGCGACCGAGGAGGCCGACGCCGGAGAAGAAGGAGCTGATCATGCCCAGATCGTATGACGACCGGCGGACTTCAGGTGTTCTGGTGGTGCTGGGTGTTCTGGTGGGCGATACCGGACTCGAACCGATGACCTCTTCCGTGTGAAGGAAGCGCGCTACCAACTGCGCCAATCGCCCGTGTGGACTTATCGATAGTAGCGGATGCGGAGGGGTGCTCGTGAACACCGAGGGTGCCGACACGCTGTTCCGGTGACGATTTGGCAATCGTCGAAAGAGTCGGCTAGTGTCTAATCCGTTCGCAGCAATGCTGAACGAAATGCGGATGTGGCGCAGTGGTAGCGCATCACCTTGCCAAGGTGAGGGTCGCGAGTTCGAATCTCGTCATCCGCTCGAGTGAAGTTACTCAATTGTGGGGAACCGCCTTGGTTCATCGCAATGCACGAACTGGGTGGCGTGGCCGAGAGGCGAGGCAGCGGCCTGCAAAGCCGTCCACACGGGTTCAAATCCCGTCGCCACCTCCACTCGAACACCGCGGAGTTCCGACTCCACTGGGCGATTGGCGCAGCGGTAGCGCGCTTCCCTGACACGGAAGAGGTCACTGGTTCGATCCCAGTATCGCCCACTCGAAACCCCTGGTCGCCCAGGGGTTTTTCTGGTTCTGCAAGCCGGTACAGACCCCGAAAGGATCACCGCCATGGCCGACGTCCAGATCTTCGAGGCCGAGGGCCGATCGATCCCGTTCACCGACGAGGGCGCCGGCCCGGCCGTCGTGATCGTGACCGAACAAGGCGAGAGCGTCGACTACCTGGCTCCGCTGGCGCACTCCCTGGTCGAGGAGGACTTCCGGATCGTCCTCGTCGGACATCGGACCGACGGCTCCGCGCTGTCTGTGCTCGATGCCGCTCAGGACGTCGAAGACCTGCTCGACCACCTCGAGCTCCCCGCCGCCTGGGTCGGCGGTCACGGTTTCGGAGGTTCCGTCGCCCGCCACATCGCGCACCGCCGCCACGACCACGTCGACGGTGTGCTGCTGTTCGGAGTCGAGGCCGGCGACGACCTGCCGGCACCGGCCGACGGCATCCCCGTGCTCGTCGTCCAGGGTGACGCCGACGACGTGACGCCGCCGGCCAACGGCGAGGCTCTGCGGCTCGCCGCACCCGGCCTCGTGAGCGTGGTGCCGATCGAGGGCGGCGGCCACCGCTTCCCCGCGACCCACGTGGGCGCCACCTCCTGGGCCATCGAGGACTACCTCGACTGGGACTGAGCTCCCGGCACCCCGGTTCTCCCAGCACCGTGCTCTAGCGTCTGGGGATGGACGCTGAATCGACCGCCGCATCCGGCTCGACCTCTTCTCGTGGCTCGACGGGCCCGGTCCGGGCCGCGGCCGGCAAGGCTCGCGCCGTCATCCGCCGTGACCCCCGCGTCGACCGGGTGTACCGCACCGGTGTGGGCATCGTCGGTGGAGGCACCGTGGCGCTCGGCATCGTGATGATCCCGCTGCCTGGGCCGGGTGCGCTCGTGGCCGTCGGCGGGCTGGCCCTGCTCGGCACCGAGTTCGAGGGCGCGAAGAAGGCCAGCACGAAAGCCAACGCCGCCGTGAAGAAGGGCTATGCCAAGGCCAAAGACGTGCGCGCCGCCCGCAGGGCGAAGAAGGATGCCGCCGCCTCGCCCCGGTGACGGGTTCTCGCGCCGGTAGGATCGTTCTGTTCAGCAGCACGAGCTAGGGAGCGGTACCGCGTGGCCACAGGATTCGAACTCTTCACCGACAGGGCCGTCGTGGCCATGCGCGTCAACGGAGAGCTGAAAGACCTGGCCACGACCGTGACCGACGACGACACGGTCGAGCCGGTCACCATCGACAGCCCCGACGGCCTGGCCATCCTGCGCCACTCGGCGGCCCACGTGGCCGCGCAGGCCGTGCAGGCCATCAACCCGAAGGCGAAGCTCGGCATCGGCCCGCCCGTGACCGACGGCTTCTACTACGACTTCGACGTCGAAGAGCCCTTCACCCCGGACGACCTCAAGGCCATCGAGAAGGGCATGGAGCGCATCGTGCGCGCCGGCCAGCGCTTCGTGCGCCGCGTGGTCACCGAAGACGAGGCCCGCGCCGAGCTGGCCGACGAGCCCTACAAGCTCGAGCTGATCGGTCTGAAAGGCGGCAGTGCCGGCGACGCCGAGCTGAACTCCGACAACGAGTCGGTCGAGGTCGGTGGCGCCGAACTCACCATCTACGACAACGTCGACCCCAAGACCGGCGAGACGGTCTGGAAAGACCTCTGCCGCGGCCCGCACCTGCCGAGCACCCGCCTGATCGGCAACGGCTTCGCGCTCACCCGCCTCGCCGCCGCCTACTGGCGCGGCTCGGAGAAGAACAAGCAGCTCCAGCGCGTCTACGGCACCGCCTGGCCCTCGAAGGACGAGCTGCGCGCCTACCAGAGCCGCATCGAGGAGGCCGCCAAGCGCGATCACCGCAAGCTCGGCGCCGAGCTCGACCTGTTCTCCTTCCCCGACGAGATCGGGTCGGGCCTCGCGGTCTTCCACCCCAAGGGCGGCATCATCCGGTCGGAGATCGAGAACTACCTGCGCCAGCAGCTGATCGCGAACGACTACGAGCTGGTGAACACGCCTCACATCACCAAGGCGCACCTGTTCGAGACCAGCCAGCACCTGCACTGGTACAAAGACGGCATGTTCCCGGCCATGCACCTCGACGAGGAGCAGGACGCCGAGGGCAACATCACCCGCCAGGGCCAGGACTACTACCTCAAGCCCATGAACTGCCCGATGCACAACCTCGTCTTCCGCTCGCGCGGCCGCAGCTACCGCGAGCTGCCGTTGCGGCTGGCCGAGTTCGGCACCGTGTACCGCTACGAGAAGAGCGGCACCCTCTCCGGCCTCACCCGGGTGCGCGGCCTGACCCAGGATGACGCCCACATCTACGTGGCGCCCGGCGAGGTGCGCGAGGAGCTCACCCGGCAGATCGACTTCATGCTCGACGTGCTCCGTGGCTACGGTCTCGACGACTTCTACCTCGAGCTGTCCACCCGCGACCCCGAGAAGTCGGTGGGCACCGACGAGATGTGGGAGACCGCCACCGAGACGCTGCGCGACGTCGCGCTCGCCTCCGGCCTCGAGCTCGTGCCCGATCCCGGGGGAGCGGCGTTCTACGGCCCCAAGATCTCCGTGCAAGCGCGCGACGCCATCGGCCGCACGTGGCAGCTCTCCACCATCCAGCTCGACTTCAACCAGCCCGAGCTGTTCGAACTCGAATACACCGCTCCGGATGGCACGCGCCAGCAGCCGGTGATGATCCACCGTGCCCTGCTGGGCTCGATCGAGCGGTTCTTCGCCATCCTGCTCGAGCACTACGCGGGGGCGTTCCCGGTGTGGCTCGCGCCGGTCCAGGTGGTGGGCATCCCGATCGCCGACGACCACGCCGACTACCTGGGCGAGGTGCTCCGGCGGTTGAAGAAGCGCGGCATCCGGGTGCAGCTCGACGACTCGGCCGAGCGCATGCAGAAGAAGATCCGCACCCACACCAAAGACAAAGTGCCGGTGCTGCTGATCGCGGGCGGCGACGACGTGGCGGGCGGTTCGGTGAGCTTCCGCTTCCGCGACGGCTCGCAGGAGAACGGCGTGGCCGTCGACGAGGCGATCGACCGCATCGTGGCGGCGGTGGCGGCGCACAGCCAGGTGACCACCGCGGGCCAGCTCTGATGACGGATGCCCGGGACGGCTCCGGCGACGCGTCGACGTCGTCGGAGTCGCCCGAGGTGCTGGTTCAGGGCTCCGATGAGTTCGCGGGCATCCCCGACTCGTTCCAGCGCCTCTGGACGCCGCACCGCATGGTGTACATCCAGGGTGGGGAACAGCCGCACATCGACGAGTGCCCCTTCTGCCGGGCGCCCTCCCTCTCCGACGAGGAGGGCCTGATCGTGGCGCGGGGCACGCATGCCTATGTGCTGCTGAACCTCTTCCCGTACAACTCGGGCCATCTGCTGGTATGCCCGTACCGCCACGTGGCCACCTACGACCTCGCCACCGAGGAAGAGGTGGCGGAGATCGCGAGCCTCACCCAGACGGCGATGCGCGTGCTCACCGAGGTCTCGCACTGCGACGGCTTCAACATCGGCATGAACCAGGGCCGGGTGGCCGGCGCGGGCGTGGCAGGCCATCTGCACCAGCACATCGTGCCGCGCTGGATGTCGGACGCGAACTTCTTCCCGATCATCGCGCGCACCAAAGCGCTGCCGCAGCTGCTCGGCGACGTGCGAGCCGAGATCGCCGCGGCCTGGCCTTCCGGCCGCTGACGGCCGCCTCGCGTACAATCGAATCTGACTTGCTGAAGGAGAACTGCCGTGTCCGGACACTCTAAATGGGCCACGACCAAGCACAAGAAGGCGATCATCGACTCGCGCCGTGCAAAGTCGTTCGCCAAGCTGATCAAGAACATCGAGGTCGCCGCGAAGATGGGCGGCGCCGACATGGCCGGCAACCCGACCCTCGTCGACGCGGTGCAGAAGGCCAAGAAGACCTCGGTTCCCAACGACAACATCGACCGCGCCATCAAGCGCGGTGCCGGTCTCACCGGTGACTCGGTCGACTACCAGACGATCATGTACGAGGCCTACGGCCCGAACGGCATCGCCTTGCTGGTGGAGTGCCTCACCGACAACAAGAACCGCGCGGCCGCTGATGTGCGCACCGCGATGACCCGCAACGGCGGAACGATGGCCGACCCGGGCAGCGTCGCCTACAACTTCGCCCGCCGCGGCGTCATCACCGTCGGTCACGCCGACGGCGTCACCGAAGACGACGTGCTGATGGCCGTGCTCGACGCCGGAGCCGAAGAGGTCACCGACCGCGGCGAGACGTTCGAGGTGCTCACCGAGCCGTCGCAGATGGTCGCCGCGCGCACGGCCCTGCAGGAGGCGGGGATCGACTACGACTCCGCCGACGTGGAGTTCGTGGCGAGCCTCCAGGTCGAGGCAGACGCCGAGACGGCCCGCAAGGTGTTCCGGCTCATCGACGCCCTCGAAGACTCCGACGACGTGCAGAACGTCTACACCAACCTCGACATCTCGGCCGAGGTCCAGGCCGAACTCGAGAACGACTGAGCCGGCCGAGGCCGCAGGATGAGCGCCAGCCACCTGCGGGTGCTCGGAATCGACCCCGGTCTCACCCGGTGCGGGATCGGTGTCGTCGACGTGTCGCCGACACGCACGGCCACCCTCGTGCACGTCTCGGTGGTGCAGACGCCGCCTGACATGCCGCTCGAGCTGAGGCTGATGGCGGTCGCCGCCGGCATCGACGCCGTGCTCGACGAGCACCGCCCGCACAGCCTCGCGGTGGAGCGCGTCTTCGCGCAGCACAACGTGCGCACGGTGATGGGCACCGCTCAGGTGGCCGGTATCGCTCTGCTCGCCGCGGCCCGCCGTTCGTTGCCGGTGGGGCTGCACACGCCCTCCGAGGTCAAGGCCGCCATCACCGGGTACGGCCAGGCCGACAAGAAGCAGGTCGGCGCGATGGTGGCGAAGGTGCTCCGGCTGGCCGAGGTGCCCAAGCCCGCCGATGCGGCGGATGCGCTGGCCCTCGCGATCTGCCACGCCTGGCGGCTGCCGCTCCGCGGGGCCGCGGTTGCGGGCGGCGCTGGCGCATCCGGAGCCGCTGCCGGAGGTTCGGGGCTCACCCCGGCGCAGCAGGCGTGGCGCGCCGCCGAGCAAGGCACGAGGTCGAGGGTGGCCGCCCGTAGGCTGGTCTGATGATCTCAGCCTTGCGCGGCACCGTGCTCTCCCTCTCGGGCGGCACCGTCGTCGTCGACGTGAACGGCGTGGGATTCTCCGTGAGCGTCACGCCGCGCCATGCCCTCTCGCTTCGAACCGGCTCCGAGGTGACCCTCCTCACCACCCTGATCGTGCGGGAGGACAGCCTGTCGCTGTTCGGTTTCCCCGATCAGGACTCGCTGGAGATCTTCTCGGCCCTGGTGGGCGTGACCGGGGTTGGGCCCAAGTCGGCGCTCGGGGTGCTCGCCGAGTTGACGCCGTCGGATGTCGCGGGTGCGGTCGCCCGGGAGGACGACGCCGTGTTCCGCAAGGTGTCGGGCATCGGCCCGAAGACGGCCAAGCTCATCGTGGTGTCGCTCGCCGGGAAGCTGGCCCTGCGCCCGGCCGATGTGCCGGTGGAGGACGCCGCCGCTGCGTCGCCCGTGATCCGCGGCAACGTCGAGCGGGCTCTGGTGGGCCTCGGCTACCCCGAACGCAGCGCCGCTGCCGCGCTCGACGAGGTGCTCGAGCAGGCCACGGCGGCCGACGCCGGTAACGTGCAGACCCTGCTGCGCCTGGCCCTGGCCGTGCTCGGCCCGGCCAAGAGCACCGGGGGACCACGGTGACGCCCGCGTTCGAGGGCGACGACGTGGTGAACCCGCAGATCGAGTCCGAGGCCGAGATCGCGTTCGAGGGCGCGCTCCGGCCGAAGTCGCTCGACGAGTTCGTGGGGCAGCGGAAGGTGCGCGGCCAGCTGCAGCTGTTGTTGGACGCAGCCGCCATCCAGTCGCGCACGCCCGACCACATCCTGCTGGCGGGCCCGCCCGGGCTCGGTAAGACCACGCTGGCCATGATCGTGGCGCACGAGAGCAGCCGGCCGCTGCGGATGACCAGTGGCCCCGCCATCCAGCACGCCGGCGACCTGGCCGCGGTGCTGTCGTCGCTCGTACCGGGTGAGGTGCTGTTCATCGACGAGATCCACCGCATGGCCCGCTCGGCCGAGGAGATGCTGTACCTCGCGATGGAGGACTTCCGCATCGACATCATGGTGGGCAAGGGCGCGGGCGCTACGTCCATTCCGCTGGACCTCGCCCCGTTCACGCTGGTGGGCGCGACCACCCGAGCCGGGCTCCTGCCGAACCCGCTGCGCGACCGGTTCGGTTTCACCGCCCACTTGGAGTTCTACGAGACCGAGGAGCTGGTGCGCGTGCTGCACCGGGCGGCCGCGCTCCTCGGCGTCGAGATCGACGAGGAGTCGCTGCGCGAGATCGCCTCCCGTTCGCGAGGAACGCCCAGGATCGCGAACCGGCTGCTGCGCCGGGTGCGCGACTTCGCCCTGGTGGCGCGCACCGACGCGACCCTGTCGGCGGTGCGGGCGGCGCTGGAGCTCTACGACGTCGACGAACTCGGCCTCGACCGGCTCGACCGCGCGGTGATGAGCATCATCCTGAAGCGCTTCGACGGCGGCCCGGTGGGCCTGAATACGCTCGCCGTGTCGGTGGGCGAGGAGGCGGAGACCATCGAAGCCGTGGTCGAGCCCTTCCTCGTGCGCATCGGCCTCATCTCGCGCACCCCGCGCGGGCGCGTGGCCACCAAGGCGGGCTGGGCGCACTTCGGCCTCGCCCGCGATTCGGATGCCCTTTTCGGGGATGACCTATAATCAACGAGTCTCCAGGTGCGCCTCTATAAGATAAGGGCTGCCCGCAGCACAACCCCCACACGCTCCACCTCCGGAAGGCCCCCCTTTTCATGCAATTCGATGCGTTGACAATCGTCATGCTGGTCGTTCTGGCCGTTCTGGTGATCTTCATGTTCCGCAACAGCCGCAAGCGCCAGCGCGAGACCCAGGACCTGCAGAGCAAGGTCGCCGTCGGCGCCGAGGTGATGACGAACTTCGGTCTCTTCGGCACCATCCTCGAGATGGACGACGAAGAGAACCAGGTCCTGCTGGAGACCACTCCGGGCACGGTGCTCAAGGTGCACCGCCAGACCGTCACGCGCGTCGTGACCCCCTCGCCCCTCACGGCCACCGACGACGAGCTCGCCGTGAAGACCGGCGACCCCGAGTTCGGCGAGCGTCTCGACGACTCGACCGCCGCTTCCACCGTCCGACCCCTCGACACGGATGCCCCCGACTCCGCGGACAAGACCGACAAGAAGGGCGACGAGTAACAACTCGTCCGTTCTCTGACTCACGCTCGACGCCCCGGCGCTCGAGCGGCATAGAAAGCTGAGTACACAGGTGGCACAATCGACCGCCGTCAAGAAGGCGTGGAAAACGCTGATCTGGCTCGGAGTGATCTTCGCAGTCCTGATCGGAACGATCGCCGGAGGCGTGCTCTGGAGCACGGCGACGTGGACCCCCAAGCTGGCCCTCGACCTCGAGGGCGGCACCCAGATCATCCTGACTCCGAAGCTGGAGTCGGGCCAGGACGTCTCGGCCGAACAGCTCGACCAGGCGGTGTCGATCATCCGGCAGCGCGTCGACGCGAGCGGCGTCTCCGAGGCCGAGGTGACGACGCAGGGTGGCCAGAACGTCATCGTGTCGATCCCCGGCCAGCCGGACGAGGCGACGCTGAACCGCATCGAGGCGTCGGCCAAGCTCGACTTCCGCGCCGTGCTGCTGGCCGGCGTGTCCTCGCCGTCGGCCTCCACCTCGCCGAGCGCCAGCCCCGATCCGAGCCTGTCGACCACACCGACGGCGACGCCGACCAACGGCAGCGACCTGGCCTACGTGACCCCGGCGCTGCAGGCGCAGTACGACAGTTTCGACTGCAGCTCCGACGCGGCGGAAGACGCGGGCCAGGCACCCGCCGACCAGCCTCTCGTGACCTGTGACGACAACGGGGTGAAGTACCTGCTCGGCCCGGTGGAGATCGAGGGCGCCGACATCGCCGACGCCTCCGCGGGCGTGGCGACCACGCAGCAGGGGGCGTCTACCGGCCAGTGGGTGGTCGACATCTCGTTCAACGACGCCGGAACGCAGAAGTTCGCCGATGTCACGACCCGCCTCTTCGGGCTGACCGGAGTGCAGAACCAGTTCGCGATCGTGCTCGACGGGAAGGTGATCACCGCCCCCACCACGGGAGGCGCCTTCACCGACGGCAAGGCTCAGATCTCGGGCTCCTTCACCCAGGACTCGGCACAGGCCCTGGCCGACCAGCTCAAGTTCGGCGCTCTGCCGATCGGTTTCACCACGCAGTCGTCCGAGGCCATCTCGGCCACACTCGGGTCGACGCAGCTGCTCTCGGGGCTGATCGCCGGCGCCATCGGGCTCATCCTGGTGGTCATCTACTCGCTGCTGCAGTACCGGCTGCTCGGCACCGTCACCATCGCCTCGCTGGTGGTGGCCGCAGCGCTGACCTACCTGCTCGTCACGTTGATGTCGTGGCGCATCGACTTCCGTCTCTCGCTCGCCGGCGTGGCGGGACTGATCGTGGCCATCGGTATCACCGCCGACTCCTTCATCGTGTACTTCGAACGAATACGTGACGAGCTGCGCGACGGTCGAGCCCTGAACTCCTCGGTGCAGGCCGGCTGGAAGCGGGCCATCCGCACGATCACGGCCTCCGACGCGGTGAACTTCCTGGCCGCGGCGGTGCTGTACATCCTCGCGGTCGGCAACGTGCGCGGCTTCGCGTTCACCCTGGGGCTCACGACCATCGTCGACATCGTCGTGGTGATGCTGTTCACGCACCCGTTGATGACCCTGCTGGCCGAGCTGCCCTTCTTCCGCGACGGCCACAAGCTCTCGGGTCTTGACCCGCGCGCCCTCGGTGCCGTGTACCGCGGCCGGGCGCAGTTCCGGGCGCCGTCGGCGTCGGTGCCCGCGTCGAAGAAGAACTCCTCGAGCCGTGAGGCCGTGAAACGGCAGACCATCGCCGAGCGAAAGGCCGCCGAGCTCGCCGGCACCGCCGCGCCTAAGTCAACCGACTCGAAACGCCCGTCCGACGAGGGGAAGAACTCCTGATGGCCAGCTTCTCCCAATTCGGAAACGACCTCTACTCGGGCAAGCGCTCGATCGACTTCGTCGGCCGCCGCCGGGTCTGGTACGTGGTCTCCGCGATCCTCGTGCTGATCGCCCTGGTGGGCCCTTGGCTGCGTGGCGGCTTCGAGTTCGGAATCGAGTTCCGCGGCGGTTCCGAGTTCACCGTCTCGCAGGTGGAGACGCTCGACCAGAACCTCGCCAGCGACACGGTGAACGACACCGTCGCCGGTTCCAACCCGCGGGTGAGCACCCTCGGTCAGGATTCGGTGCGCGTGCAGACCGACGAGCTCGACAAGTCGCAGAGCGCCCAGGTGCAGGAGGCTCTCGCCACCGCCTTCGGTGTGCCCACCGAAGACGTGACCACGTCGTTCATCGGCGCCACCTGGGGGGCTGACATCACCACCCAGGCGGTACGCGGGCTGGTGATCTTCCTCGTGCTGGTGGCGGTGTTCATGGCCATCTACTTCCGCACCTGGAAGATGGCGGCCGCCGCCCTGATCGCACTGCTGCACGACCTCGTGATCACGGCCGGCGTCTACGGGCTCACCGGCCTCGAGATCACCCCCGCGGCGGTGATCGGCTTCCTGACGATCCTGGGCTACTCGCTCTACGACACGGTGGTGGTGTTCGACAAGATCCGTGAGAACACGGCGCAGATGGGGGAGCGGGGCACGCAGTCCTTCCCCGACCTGGTGAACCTGGCCATCAACCAGACGCTGGTGCGATCGATCAACACCTCGATCGTCGCGGCCCTGCCGGTGGCCTCGATCCTCGTGATCGGTTCGTTCGTGCTCGGCGCCTCGACGCTGCGCGACATCTCGCTGGCTCTGCTGATCGGCATCATCGTGGGTACGTACTCGACGATCTTCGTGGCGGCTCCGCTGTACGTGCAGTTCCGCAGCAACGAGGCGAAGATCCGCAAGTACGACGCCCGCGTGGCGGCCGATCGGGAGCGCTCCGCGAAGAACGCGGTGACCACGGAGGCTTCCGCCTGATCGCTTCTCAGTTCGTCTGCTCGCCCTCGGCGCAATCGCGCCGGGGGCGAGCGTGCGTCGGGCCCCGCGCGCTGAGGGATAATCGAGGTGGAGGCCTGACATGACCGAGACGAGCACCACCTCGACCGCAGCGCTGCGCCGCCTGGTGCCCCGGCTGTTCTCGCGGGCTCAGCCCGCCGGCGCGGTCGACGAGCTCCTGCGCACGGTGCGGGCCAACCACCCCAAAGCCGACCTCACCATCCTGGAGCGTGCGTACGCGACGGCGGAACGCGCCCATGACGGCCAGAAGCGCCGGAGCGGCGAGCCGTACATCACGCATCCGATCGCCGTGGCCCAGATCCTCGCCGAGCTCGGGCTCGGATCGAAGGCGGTGGCGGCCGCGCTGCTGCACGACACGGTGGAGGACACCGACTACTCGCTGGACATGCTGCGGCACGACTTCGGTGACGAGGTGGCGATGCTGGTCGACGGCGTCACCAAGCTCGACAAGGTGAAGTACGGCGACAGCGCACAGGCCGAGACGGTGCGCAAGATGATCGTGGCGATGTCGCGCGACATCCGGGTGCTCATCATCAAGCTCAGCGACCGGCTTCACAACGCGCGCACCTGGGGCTTCGTGCCGGCCGAGTCGGCCGCACGGAAGGCCAAGGAGACGCTGGAGATCTACGCGCCGCTCGCGCACCGGCTCGGCATCCAGTCGATCAAGTGGGAGCTCGAAGACCTCTCGTTCGCCGTGCTGTACCCCAAGCTCTACGTGGAGATCGAGAATCTGGTTCGCCAGCGCACCCCGCAGCGCGAGGAGTACGTGCAGCAGGTGATCGACGCGGTGGGCGACGACCTCAAGACCGGCCGTATCCGCGGCAAGGTGGTTGGCCGCCCGAAGCAGTACTACTCGATCTATCAGAAGATGATCGTGCGCGGCCGCGAGTTCGACGAGATCTACGACCTGGTGGGCATCCGGGTGCTGGTGAACACGGTGCGCGACTGCTACGCCGTGCTCGGGTCGATCCACGCCCGCTGGAATCCGATCCCCGGCCGCTTCAAGGACTACATCGCGACCCCGAAGTTCAACCTCTATCAGTCGCTGCATACGACGGTGATCGGCCCGGGCGGGCGCCCGGTCGAGATCCAGATCCGCACGAACGAGATGCATCAGCGTGCTGAGTACGGTGTGGCCGCGCACTGGAAGTACAAGGAGCGCGTGAACGGCAGCAAGTCGTCGCAGACGGCTCCGGCGGGGATGCCCGACACCGACATGGCGTGGCTCGCCCGCATCTCCGACTGGCAGGCCGAGACGGTCGATCCGGGGGAGTTCCTCGATTCCCTGCGGTTCGAGATCGGTGCGAAGGAGGTGTACGTCTTCACCCCGAAGGGCAAGGTGATCGGCCTTCCGGCTGGGGCGACCCCGGTCGACTTCGCCTACGCCGTGCACACCGAGGTGGGGCATCGCACCATGGGAGCCAAGGTCAACGGGCGACTCGTGCCGCTGGACTCCACGCTGGGCTCCGGTGACGTGGTGGAGGTCTTCACCTCGAAGAATCCCGATTCCGGCCCGTCGCAGGACTGGCTCAGCTTCGTGCAGAGCCCCCGGGCGCGCAACAAGATCCGCCAGTGGTTCACGAAGGAGCGCCGCGACGAGGCCATCGAACAGGGTCGCGACGCCATCGCCCGGGCGATGCGCAAGCAGAACCTGCCTCTGCAGAAGCTGATGAGCCAGGATTCGATCGCCGATGTGGCCTCGCAGCTGCACTACGACAACGTGTCGGGGCTCTACGCCGCCATCGGTGAGGGGCACATCTCCACCCAGTCGGTGATCGAGAAGGTCATCGCCTCGCTGCAGACCGAGGTGGAGAGCGACGACTCCGACGTCGACGTGTTCGTGGGCAACCGGCCGCGTGTCACGCACAGCGACTCCGGCGTTCTCGTGCGCGGCGCCCCTGACATCCTGGTGAAGCTCGCGAAGTGCTGCACCCCGGTGCCGGGCGACGACATCGTGGGCTTCGTCACCCGTGGCTCCGGTGTGTCGGTGCACCAGGCCGACTGCCACAACGTGGCGTCTCTGCTCAATGAGCCCGAACGAATCATCGACGTGGAGTGGGCACCCTCCTCCAAGAGCGTCTTCCTCGTTCAGATCCAGGTGGAGGCACTCGACCGCTCGGGGCTGCTGAGCGATGTGACGCGGGTGCTCTCGGAGCATCACGTCAACATCCTCTCGGCTTCGGTGAGCACGTCGAGTGATCGGCTGGCGATCAGCCGCTTCGTCTTCGAGATGGGCGACACCACGCACCTCGACCGGGTGCTGAACGCGGTGCGCCGCATCGACGCCGTCTACGACGTGTACCGGGTCTCCGGGGGCTGACCCCGAGGTCTCCCGGTCGCCTCTGGCCCTCGGGAAACCGTCATCCGGCGCACCTCGTCGAGCCGTTCGAGTGCCCGCTGCTTGTGCGGCACATGAGCCGCCCCGTGAAGAGCGGATGCGCAGTGGTCGAAGCCACCCTCGGTCATCAGCAGCAGCGTCGCCACGCAGGCGGCCCGGCGGCGGTCGAAGCGTTCGGGCACGCGTAGGAGATCGACGGCGGTGCGCTGCGGCGACGTCACCAGAAGGCCGGCGACCTCCATCACGTCGGCGGGCCGGAGCACCGTCTGCCGCACCGAACGCTCCGGGCTCGGGGCCGCCCGCACTCGGTGGTCGCTGCGCACGCAGAGCGCCAGCGGGCGAGGAACTCCGGCCCAGGCGCCGTGCACCCAGGCGGCGGTGGTGAGCTCGGCCACAAGGCCGCGGGGAACGGCGGGCAGGAGCGCCAGCGCGCGCAGATCGCGGCGGCCGGCCGCGTCGGCCGAGCGAGCCACGTCTACCGGACAGTACCGGCCGCCGACGGCCAGCAGATCACCGTCCAGCGTGGCGGCGCGCAGCTCGGTGCCGGGCAGGTCGGTCTCGTCGAGCAGGAACGGAGGTGCGGGTGTCATGCGCCGATGCTGGCAGAGGACGCACCGAAACGGCACGGGCATCCGTCATCTGTGGACAACGGGCGCCCGTGCCGATGCTGTGGAGAAACAGCCGGATATCAGCCCAGCGGATCAGCCCAGCGCGGATCAGCCCAGGGCGTCGAGCCACACCTTGCGGGCGTCGAGCGACTCCTGCAGTTCGGCCACCTTCTTGGTGTCGCCGGCGGCCTTGGCGTCGTCGATCTCGCGCTGCAGCTTGTCGATCGCGTCGGTGAGCTGCGAGGCGAGGCCCTCGGAACGGGCCTTCTTCTCGGGGTTGTTGCGGCTCCAGTGATCCTCGTCGAGCTTGCGCACGGCGGCTTCGACCCGGCGCAGACGCTCCTCGACGGGCTTGACCTGATCGCGCGGCACCTTGCCGATCTCGTCCCAGCGGCGCTGGATGGAGATCAGGGCCTCGCGCGCCTTGAGGCGGTCGGTCTCCTTCAGGAGCGGCTCGGCCTCGTCGAGCAGAGCGAGCTTCGCGGTGAGGTTCTCGCCGAACTCGGCGTCGTCGCGGGCGACGACCTCGCTTCGGGCGGAGTAGAGCACGTCGCCCGCTGCCTTGAACTTGTCCCACAGCGCGTCGTCGTACTTCTTACCGGCGCGGCCGGTGGACTTCCACTGGGCCAGCAGGTCGCGGTACGCGCCGATGCCGTCGACACCGCGGGGCGCGAGCGCCTCGGCCTGCTCCACCAGCGCCTGCTTGCGCGTGCGCGCATCGCGGTGCACCTGGTCGAGCTCGCTGAAGAACGCCTTGCGCTGCGTCTCGAGCGAGGTGCGGGCCTCACGGAACCGCTTCCAGAGTTCGCCGGCCTCGGCACGGGGCAGTCGCGGCCCCTCCTGCTGGTGCTTCTGCCAGCGCGCGAACAACTCGTCGATGGTGGCGGTGACGTTCTTCCACTGCGCCTTGGCGGGATCGTGGGCGGCCAGCGTCTCCATGTCGACCACGATCGCGGTGCGGTCGAGCACGGCCTGCTCGACGAGCGCCTTGTCCTCGGCCGACTGCTTCTCGGTGATCTCGCTCACGGTGGACGTGAGCGCCTCCAGCCGCCTCTGCAGCGACGCGAGGTCGCCCACCGCGTTGGCCGTGGCCACCGAGGTGGTGAGCGACGCGAGGGTCTTGGCGATGTCGGCCGCCGGAGCGCCACGCTTGGCGCGCTGCTCGAGCAGCGTCACCTGACCGGCGAGGTCGACGTACTTGCGCTCGAAGTAGGCGAGTGCCTCTTCTTTCGTGCCATCCGGATACTGGCCGACCAGGCGCTCGCCCTCGGCCTCACGAACGTAGACGGAGCCGTCGTCGTCGACTCGACCCCACGGGTTTTGATCACTATCGGTCACGGTGGAACCATCCTGTCGACGATGTCTGGAGTACGGCCCCAGCCTATTGCACGGGCCGTGTCGGGTTATTGAACGGTGACGCCGGTGATGACGGCCGGCGACGCGGGCTTGCCGTCCTGCGAACCGTCGGCGGTGCCGGCGGAGATCACGGTGGACTGGAGCTGGTCGAGCCCGGAGGTGATCGTGCCGAGCACGGTGTAGCCGCCGGCCGCGTCGGAGGGGATGGTCGAGTCGTCGTAGACGATGAAGAACTGGCTGCCCATGCTGTAGCCGTCGCCGCCCTGGCGGGCCATCGCCAGGGTGCCCTTCGGGTACACGTCGTCGGCGGGGGCGTTCTCGACCGGGCCGTAGCTGTAGCCGGGGCCACCCGTGCCGGTGCCGGTCGGGTCGCCGCACTGCAGCACGAAGATGCCACTGGTGGTGAGGCGGTGGCAGGAGGTGCCGGTGAAGTATCCGGCCTGGGTCTGGGCGATGAAGGCCGAGACCGCCTGCGGTGCGGCGGCGCCGTCGAGCTCGATGCCGAGCGGGATGTCGTTGATCGTGAGCGTCCCGGTCCAGTCGCGGCCCTCCGCGATGGTCGACGCGGGCACGTCTCCGGTGTTCTGGCCCTCGGGCGCCGCGTCATCCGTGGCGGCGGGGGTCGGCGTGGCCGACGGGGAGGCGACCGGCGCACCCGGCCCGCCGCTGAAGTAGAACAGCTGGGCAGCGGTGACTCCGGCGATCAGCACCACGACCGTGACGGCCGCGATCACGTTGTCGCGCACCCGGCGGCGGATGCGCTCGGTGTGCGCCTGCTGGCGGGCCTGATACTCGCGCAGCCTGGTTCGTGCCTCGCGAGCGGCGCGCTCCTGATTGCTGGGTGCCACAGGTCCTCCAGTGTTAGTGCCGACGGGCGCTGTCGGCCCATCACAGTACCCTAGACGTATGGCTCATCAGCAACCGGGACTCCACTCCGGGGCGGTTCCTCTCGCCGTGCGGATGCGCCCTCGCAGCCTCGACGAAGTGGCCGGTCAGCGGCACCTCCTGCGCCCCGGCTCGCCGCTGGTGAACCTCGCCACCGACCGCTCGGGCGCGGCCGGATCGGTGTCGGTCATCCTCTGGGGCCCGCCCGGCACGGGCAAGACCACGCTGGCCCAGGCCATCGCCCACTCCTCGGGCCGCAAGTTCGTCGAGCTCTCCGCTGTCACGGCGGGCGTGAAAGACGTGCGGCAGGTGATGGAGGACGCCTTCCGCAACCGCGACCTCTACGGCCTGTCGACCGTGCTCTTCCTCGACGAGATCCACCGCTTCACCAAGGCGCAGCAGGACGCCCTGCTCCCCGGCGTCGAGAACGGCTGGGTCATCCTGGTGGCCGCCACCACCGAGAACCCCTCGTTCTCGGTGATCTCGCCGCTCATGTCGCGCTCGCTGCTGCTCACCCTCGAGCAGCTCACCGACGACGATCTCGGAATCCTGATCGACCGCGCGGTGACGGATGCGCGGGGTCTGGCCGGCAGCGTCGAGCTCGATCCCGAAGCACGGGCCGCAATCATCCGGATGGCGTCGGGCGATGCCCGCCGCGCCCTCACGGCCCTCGAAGCCGCCGCGGGCACCGCCCTCGCCGCCGCGACGGCCGACGCCGGCGAGGACGACGACGAGCTGCCCGTGATCACCGGCACGGTGCTCGAGCAGTCGGTCGACCGGGCGCTGCTGCGCTACGACCGCAACGGCGACGAGCACTACGACGTGATCAGTGCCTTCATCAAGTCGGTGCGCGGCAGCGACGTCGACGCCTCGCTGCACTACCTGGCGCGCATGTTCGAGGCCGGGGAAGACCCGAGGTTCATCGCCCGCCGGGTCATCATCCTGGCGGCGGAGGACATCGGCATCGCCGACCCGCAGGCCCTGCCGATCGCCGTGGCCGCCGCGGAGGCGGTGCAGATGATCGGCATGCCGGAGGGGCGCCTGCCCCTGGCCGAAGCGGTCGTGTACCTGGCCACCGCCCCGAAGTCGAACGCCGCGTACCTGGGAATCAACGCCGCCATCGCGGATGTGAAGGCCGGCAACTTCGGCCGGGTGCCCAAGCACCTCCGGGACGCCCACTATTCCGGCGCGAAGCGGCTCGGTCACGGCAAGGGCTACCGATATCCGCACGACGACGACCTGGGTGTGGTGAAGCAGCAGTACCTTCCCGACGAGCTCGTCGGGAAGACCTACTACGACCCCACCGATCACGGTCACGAACGGGAGGTGTCGGCGCGGCTCGCGAAACTGCGCGACATCACGCGGGGAAAGCAGGGGTGATGTCTATATCATCTGGGGCCATCCGCTGTGCTAACCTTGCAGTCGCCTAATCAGCGTCATTTCGGAGCGGCTGCCGATCGACGCTCGATGACGGGATCGCGTTCTTTAGCCGAACCGCCCGGCAGACACCCCTCTTACTTGGACTCCCGTGGAGTCAAGCGCACCCCGGTGCGCGCATCCATCTCGTAAGAACTTCTATGAAAGGACGTAAGTGGCTACCAAGTCGCGTACGCGCAGCAAGACCCGCCTCTCGCGGGCACTCGGCATCCCCCTCACCCCGAAGGCGGCCAAGTACCTCGAGAAGCGCCCCTACGCTCCCGGTGAGCACGGCCGCACCAAGCGCAAGCAGGACAGCGACTACGCAGTGCGTCTGCGTGAGAAGCAGCGTCTGCGTGCCCAGTACGGCATCCGCGAGAAGCAGCTGAAGATCGCGTTCGAGGAGGCCCGCAAGGCCAAGGGCCTGACCGGTGAGAACCTGGTCGAGCTGCTCGAGATGCGTCTGGACGCCCTGATCCTGCGTGCCGGCTTCGCCCGCACCACGGCCCAGGCCCGTCAGATGGTCGTGCACCGCCACATCATGGTCGACGGCCAGCTCGTCGACCGCCCGTCGTTCCGCGTGAAGCCGGGTCAGCTCATCCACGTCAAGACGCGCTCCGAGGGCACCGAGCCCTTCCAGGTGGCTGCGGCCGGCGGTCACATCGACCTGCTGCCCAAGACCCCGGCGTACCTCGAGGTCGAGCTCGACAAGCTCCAGGCACGCCTGGTGGCACGCCCCAAGCGCGCCCAGGTTCCCGTGACCTGCGAAGTGCAGCTCGTCGTCGAGTACTACGCGGCCCGATAAGGCCCGAGGTCACGACATACTAGAGAGCGGGTCGCCCCAGGGCGGCCCGCTTTCGTCGTCTATCGAAGGAGTTTCACGATGACCGGTGGAGACATCGCAGGGCTGATCGCGGCCGGGGTGTTCGCCGTGCTGGTGGGCCTGATCGCGGTTCCGCTGCTGAAGCTCGGAGGCGTGTTCGACCAGACGCGCGACTCGATCAAAGACGTCAGCGACGGCATCACGCCCATCCTGGCCGAGTCGACGGTGACCGTGCAGGAGGCGAACAAGCAGCTCGCCCGGGTGGATGCGATCACCCGCAACGTGGAGGAGGTGACCGGCAACGTCACCTCGCTGGTCTCGCTCTTCGCCGCATCCGTCGGCGGGCCGTTGATCAAGATCGCGGGCTTCAGCGCAGCCGTGCGTGCGGGCCTGCTGAGCCTGCGCTCGGCGAAGCCGGCCGCGAGCGGATCGGGTGCCGCCAAGAAGAAGAAGTCGAAGCGATAGTCTGAAACAAGGCTCACCGGCGTCGCCGGAACGAACGAGGAGAAGGCAATGAAGAAGTTCCTGTGGTTGATCGTCGGCGTCGGCATCGGATTCGCCGTGGCGCACCAGGTGAACCAGACCTCGTCGGGCCGCCGGTTCTTCAGCGACCTCGACAAGAAGACCAAGGAGTTCGGCGACTCGCTGGTCGACGGCTACCGCGAACGCGAGGCCGAGCTGCGCGCCGTGATCGCCGACGCCGGAGACACCCTCTCCAAGTGACCTCATCGACCCGCCGGCGCTCTCGCCGGCGGGTCGTCCACGTCTATCCGAACCGGGAACACCACCGCACCCATGCTCACCGCTGACATCCGCAACCGCTGGCTCGACTTCTTCGGAGAACGCGGCCACACCGTCGTGCCCTCCGCCTCGCTCGTCTCCGACGATCCGTCGCTGCTGTTCACCGTCGCCGGCATGGTGCCGTTCATCCCATACCTGTCGGGCCTCGTTCCCGCGCCGTACCCGCGCGCCACGAGCGTGCAGAAGTGCATCCGAACCCTCGACATCGAGGAGGTGGGCAAGACCACCCGGCACGGCACGTTCTTCCAGATGAACGGCAACTTCTCGTTCGGCGACTACTTCAAGGAGGGCGCGATCGGCTACGCCTGGGAGCTGCTCACCACGCCGGAGTCCGACGGCGGGCTCGGGATGGCCGAGCGCGACCTGTGGGTGACGGTCTACGAGGACGACGATGAGGCGATCGACATCTGGAAGCGGGTGGCGGGCGTGCCCGACTCGCGCATCCAGCGGTTCGGCAAAGAGGACAACTACTGGTCGACCGGGCAGCCCGGTCCCGCCGGCCCCTGCTCGGAGATCTACTTCGACCGCGGCCCGGCCTACGGCGTCGAGGGCGGGCCGGCCGCCGACGAGAATCGCTACATCGAGATCTGGAACCTCGTGTTCATGCAGTACCTGCGTGGTGAGGGAACCTCGAAGACCGAGTTCGAGATCCTCGGCGAACTGCCCCGCAAGAACATCGACACGGGCATGGGCCTGGAGCGCGTGGCCTTCTTGAAGCAGGGTGTCGAGAACCTGTACGAGATCGACCAGGTGCGCCCGGTGCTCGACCGCGCCGCCGAGATCTCCGGCCGGCGTTACGGCGCCGACCACGACGACGACGTGCGGATGCGCGTGGTCGCCGACCACGTGCGCAGCGCCCTGATGCTGATGAGCGACGGCGTCACCCCGTCGAACGAGGGCCGGGGATACATCCTGCGCCGGCTGCTGCGCCGCACGGTGCGGTCGATGCGTCTGCTGGGCGTCGACACGGCCACCATGCCCGAACTGCTCACCGCCTCGCGCGACGCCATGAAGGCCGCCTACCCCGAGGTGTCCACCGACTTCAGCCGCATCTCGCGCGGCGCCTACGCCGAGGAGGAGTCTTTCCTGCGCACGCTCACCGGCGGCACCACCATCCTCGACACCGCGGTCACCGCCGTGAAGGAGCAGGCCACCGCGGCGGGCGACGCCCCGGTGCTGGCCGGCGACACCGCCTTCCTGCTCCACGACACCTACGGGTTCCCGATCGACCTCACCCTCGAGATCGCCGAGGAGTCCGGCCTCGCCGTCGACCGGGTGGCCTTCGAGTCGCTGATGGCCGAGCAGAAGCAGCGCGCCAAGGCCGACGCCAAGGCGAAGAAGCTCGGCATCACCGACCTCAGCGTCTACAGCCAGTTCCGCGCCCTCGGCGAGACCGTGTTCCGCGGCTACGAGGAGCTCGAGGCGGAGTCACCCGTGCTCGGGCTGATCGTCGACGGTGTCTCCGTGACCTCGGCTGTCGCGGGGGAGCAGGTCGAGGTCATCCTCGCCGAGACCGCCCTCTACGCGGAGTCGGGCGGCCAGGAGGCCGACGCCGGCACCATCGTGGGCGACGGCTTCGAGCTCACCGTGCTCGACGTGCAGAAGCCCGTGAAGGGTCTGATCAGCCACCGGGTCGAGGTGACCAGCGGTCAGGTCGCCGTGGGCGACCAGGCGCGCTCGGTCGTCGACCGGTCGTGGCGCCGGGGTGCCACCCAGGCCCACTCCGCAACGCACCTCATTCACGCGGCTCTCCGTCAGACGCTGGGCGAGGAGGCCCACCAGGCGGGCTCGTACAACAAGGCCGGCTACATGCGGCTCGACTTCTCGTGGAACCAGCCGCTCTCGGTGGAGACCCGCACGGAGATCGAGGAGATCGCGAACAACGCCATCCGGGACGACCTGCAGGTGGTCACCCGGGAGCTGCCCATCGACGAGGCGCGATCGATGGGGGCCATGGCCCTGTTCGGTGAGAAGTACGGCGACGTGGTGCGCATGGTGGACATCGGCGGCCCGTGGTCGCGCGAACTCTGCGCCGGCACCCACGTGGCCACGAGCGCCCAGATCGGCCTGATCAATCTGCAGGGGGAGTCGTCGATCGGCTCCACGAACCGGCGCGTCGAAGCGCTGGTGGGCCTCGAGGCGTTCCGCGAGTTCGCCGCGGAACGCGCCCTGGTCTCGCAGCTGACGTCGTCGCTGAAGGCTCCGCGCGACGAGATCGCCGCCCGGATCGCCGACCTCACCGCCAACCTCAAGGCCGCCGAGAAGAAGATCGCGGCGTTCGAGTCGTCGCAGCTGTCCACGCGCATCCCTGGCCTGGCCGCCGGCGCCCGCGCCGTGGGTCGGGTGACCCTGGTGGCCACCGATCTGGGCGAGCTGCGGTCGCCCGACGACGTGCGTCAGCTGGCCACGGGAGTGCGTGAGGCCCTCGTCGCCGGTGGCACCGAGGCCGGAGTCGTGGCCCTCGCCGCCGTGGTGAACGCGAAGCCCGTGGTGATCGTGGCGACCACCGAGGGCGCCCGTGCCCAGGGGGTCAAGGCCGGAGCGCTGGCCAAGCTCGCCGCCGGAGTGCTCGGTGGCGGCGGCGGCGGCAAGGACGACCTCGCCCAGGGTGGCGGAACCGACGCGTCGGCGCTGGGTGCGGCCCTCACAGCCATCACCGATTCCGTGTCGCAGGCGGCCGGGTAGCGCATGCGGAGCGGGGTGCGCGTCGGCGTCGACGTGGGCAAGGCCCGCGTCGGTGTGGCGCGCACCGACCTGCACGGCATGCTCGCCACCCCGGTGGAGACGGTGCCCCGCACCCCGGTCGCCGATGTGCCCGCGTCGGGGTCGGCGCCCGACGTGCTTCGCATTCTGGCCATCGCCGACGAACTCGACGCGGTCGAGTTCGTGGTGGGTCTGCCGCTGTCGCTGAGCGGTCACGAGACGCCGTCGACCCAGGATGCGCGGGACTTCGCGACGCGGCTGGCCACGGAAGGCGGCCTCCCGGTGCGCATGATCGACGAGCGGCTCACCACCGTCTCGGCCCAGGCAGCGCTGCACCGCACCGGTCGGAACACTCGGAGCTCCCGCCCCGTGATCGACCAGGTCGCCGCCGTTATACTCATGCAGCACGCCCTCGACAGCGAGCGTGCCTCGGGTAAGCCCCCTGGCATACTCATCGACCCGAGCCAAGGAACAGGTAGTGACTGACCGACAGCCACCCCAGGATCATCCGTTCGCCGAGTTCTTCCGACAGGACCCGGCACCGCCGCCGGCGCCCCACGCGAGCCCGGCAGAGTCGCCGCGTCGTGCCGCCCGCCAGGCGGCCGAGGCCCGGGAGGCGGAGGCGGCCGATCCGGGTCCGCGTCGGACGGGAGCGGTCGCCACGGCCGAGAGTCCGGAGACCCCCGTCGAGGTGGTCGGGCTCGAAGACCTCGGGCTCGGTGCGGGTGCGGATACGGGTGACGGCCGCGGCGGATCGGGTGGAGGCCGCGGGTCGGGCGGCGGGCGCCGCTCGTCGGGCGGAGGGCGGCCACCGCGGCAGCGCCGGCGCCGCTGGGTGACTCCGGTGATCGTGACCGCGGTCATCCTGGGCCTCATCGCAGGAGCCGGGGTGTTCGTGTGGAACGTGTTCGGGGAGCAGGTGCAGAGCGTTCTGGCCGGAAGCCCGGCGGCCGCCGACTTCGAGGGCTCGGGTGAGGGCGAGGTGACCTTCGTCATCAACGACGGCGACGTGGGCGAGACCATCGGCGACAACCTGGCCTCGGCGGGCATCGTGGCGAGCTCCAAGGCGTTCTACGACCTCCTCCTGAAGCAGGATCCGACCCCCGTCTTCCAGGCCGGCACGTTCAAACTCGCCGAGAAGATGAGCGCCCAGGCGGCGCTCGACGCGTTGCAGGACCCGGCGAACAAGGTGGACTTCACCGTCGCCATCCCCGAGGGGTCGAGCGCGAAGGGCATCTACCAGGAGCTCGCCGACGCGACGGGGCTGCCGCTGGCCGAGTTCGAGGCCGCGGGCGCGAACTACGCGGCGCTGGGTGTTCCGGCGAACGCGCCGAGCATCGAGGGCTTCCTCTTCCCGGCGACCTACGTGTTCCAGCCCGGCCAGACCCCGGCCGACATGATCAACACCATGGTGCAGCGCACGTTCCAGTCGCTCGACGCGGCCGGCGTCGCCCCCGACGACCGTCTGCGCGTGGTGACCCTCGCCGCCCTGATCCAGAAGGAGGCGGGCAGCGTCGCCGACATGGCGAAGGTGTCCCGCGTCTTCACCAACCGGCTCGAGCAGGGCTGGAACATGGAGTCCGACGCGACGATCGCCTACGGCGCCGGGCACAGCCGGGTGGAGACCACCCAGGCCGAACGCGACGACCCGAACAACATCTACAACACCTACCTCTACCCAGGCCTGCCGGCCGGGCCCATCTCGAACCCGGGCGACGACGCGATCAATGCGGCGCTGCATCCGGCCGACGGCCCGTGGATGTTCTTCGTGACGGTCGACCTCGACACCGGCGAGACGGTGTTCTCCACCACCGCCGACGAGCACGCCGCCGCGGTGGAGCGTCTGCAGCAGTGGTGGGCCGATCACCCCGAGATCCAGTAGCACCGTGTCTGAGACCTTCGCGGCCGGAGCCCCCGATGAGCTGCATCGGCGGTTCCGGCTGGCGGTGCTCGGCTCCCCGATCGCCCACTCGCGGTCGCCGCTGCTGCACCGTACGGCCTACGCGGCTCTCGGGCTGCCGTGGAGCTACGACGCCCAGGATGTGACGGGCGAGCGGCTGCCGGGGTTCGTCGACCGCCTCACGCCGGACTGGCGTGGACTGTCGTTGACCATGCCGCTGAAGGAGCAGATCCTGCCCCTGCTGGACTCGATCGACACCGTCGCGCGCACCAGCGGCGCCGTGAACACCGTGCTGGTCGACTGGGCCGACGGCCGTCGCACCCTGGCCGGATTCAACACGGACGTGTACGGTCTCCGGCAGGCGCTCGAACGGGCCGGGATCACGACCGCGCGCCGGGTGATGGTGATCGGCGGGGGAGCCACCGCACGATCGGCCGTGGTCGCGGCCGCGCAGTCGGGCGCCGAGCACGTCGACGTCGTTCTGCGGAGCCCCGAGAAGGCGGGTGGTGTCGTCGAGACGGCCCGCGCGGCCGGGGTCTCCAGCGATGTGGTCGCCCTCGACGACCAGCGGATGCGCGGGCTCGAGCCCGACCTCACCATCAGCACGCTGCCCGGCGGCGTGGGGGCCGCGGCACACTTCACCGGCACTGCCGCGCCGCGTTCCTCCACCCTGCTCGACGTGGCGTACCACCCGTGGCCGAGCGAGCTGGCCTCGGTCTGGAATGCGGCGGGCAGCGCGGCGGTGCCCGGGCTCGCCATGCTGGCGCATCAGGCCGTCGCCCAGATCAGGGTGTTCGTGCATGGAGACCCGTTGCTGCCGCTGGACGGGGAGGACCGCGTCACCGCCGCGATGCTGGCGGCCATCGGCCTCGACGGCGCGGGGCGCCTGCTGGACTGAGCACGCCGTCGGCCGCGCGCCGGCCCGGCCGCGCAGGGCGGTGCCCGGTCTGTGGGAGGATCGTAGTCATGCTTCGTTGGCTCACCGCCGGGGAGTCCCACGGTCAAGAACTCGTCGCGATCGTCGAGGGTCTTCCGTCCGGCATCCCCGTCACACTCGATCAGCTGCGCGCCGACCTCGCGCGGCGCAAGCTCGGCTACGGCCGCGGCGCCCGGATGAAGTTCGAGCAGGACGAGCTCGCCGTCACCGGCGGCGTCGTGCACGGCCGCACGCTCGGCAGCCCGATCGCCCTGCGCATCGGCAACACCGAGTGGCCGAAGTGGACCGAGGTGATGGGCGTCGAGCCCCTCGACGAGGAGCTCCCCAACCGCGGCCGGAGCGCTCCGCTGACCAGGCCCCGCCCGGGTCACGCCGACCTGGTGGGCATGCAGAAGTACGACTTCGACGAGGCCCGTCCCATCCTGGAGCGCGCGAGCGCCCGTGAGACGGCCGCCCGGGTGGCGCTCGGCGCGATCGCCCGCGCCTTCCTGGGGGAGCTCGGCATCACCCTGGTGAGCCACACGCTCTCGATCGGCCCCGTTCGGGTTCCCGACGGCTGCCCCCTGCCTCGGCCGAGCGACGTCGACGCCCTCGACGCCGACCCGGTGCGCTGCTTCGACCCGGAGACCAGCGACCGCATGGTGGCCGAGATCGACGACGCACACAAGGAGGGCGACACCCTGGGCGGCGTCGTGGAGGTGCTCGCCTACGGCCTGCCGCCCGGACTCGGTTCGCACGTTCACTGGGACCGCCGGCTCGACTCCCAGCTCGCCGCCGCCCTGATGGGCATCCAGGCCATCAAGGGCGTCGAGGTGGGTGACGGGTTCGAGACCACGCGCCGCCGTGGCTCCGCCGCCCACGACGAGCTCTACCGCGAGGGCTCCGAGATCACCCGCTCCACCGACCGCGCGGGCGGCACCGAGGGCGGCATGTCGACCGGCACCGTGCTGCGCGTGCGCGCCGGCATGAAGCCCATCGCCACCGTGCCGCACGCCCTGCACACCATCGACGTGGCCACCGGGGAGGATGCGGCGGCGCACCACCAGCGCTCCGACGTCTGCGCCGTGCCCGCCGCGGGCGTGGTGGCCGAGGCCATGACCGCGCTGGTGCTGGCGAACTCCGTGCTCGAGAAGTTCGGGGGCGACTCCATCGGCGAAACCCGCCGCAACCTCGAGTCGTACCTCGCCGCCATCCCGGAATCGCTGCGCACCGACATCGTGCGCGGCTGAGGGCCGGCAGCATGAAGCTCGTGCTGATCGGGCCGCCGGCGGCCGGCAAGTCGCGCATCGGCAAGCGCGTGGCGCGCCTGCTGGGCGTGCCCTTCGTCGACACCGACGCCCTGGTCGTGCGTGAGCACGGCGCGATCGCCGACATCTTCGCCGGCTACGGCGAGCCGCACTTCCGCTCGCTGGAACGCGCCGCCGTGGTGCGTGCCCTGGGCGGCGAGGGTGTGATCTCGTTCGGCGGGGGAGCGGTGCTCGACACCGACACGCAGCGGGACATCGCCGAGGTGCCCGTGGTGCTGCTCACCGTGCAGCCGCACGCGGTGGCCGGCCGGCTCTCGAACGGCAAGCGACCGCTCGTCGGCGACGTCGCATCCTGGACGGCCCTCTTCGAGCGGCGCCGCGACCTCTACCAGCAGCTCGCCGACCACACCGTCGACACCTCCGATCGGCCGGGCGACCAGCTCGCCGCCGAGATCGCCGACTGGGCCCGCCGCACGGTGGCGTCCACCCCCATTCCGGAAGAGAGCAGTCGATGACCGACGCCACCGCCATCCCCGTCACCGGAGAGAACGGCTACGACGTGCTGATCGGCCGGGGCATCCTCGGCCGGGTCGCCGAGGGCTTCGGCGCCGGCACCAAGAAGGTGCTGATCGTGCACCCGCCCACCCTCGGTCAGCTCGCGGCAGAGCTGCGCGAGTCGCTCACCGACCGCTACGAGGTGCTGCTCGCGGAGATTCCGGATGCGGAGGCCGGCAAACGGATCGAGGTCGCCTCGTTCTGCTGGCAGATCCTCGGCCAGGCCGACTTCACCCGCACGGATGCGGTGGTGGGCTTCGGGGGCGGCGCTGTCACCGACCTCGCCGGTTTCGTGGCGGCCACCTGGCTGCGGGGAGTCACGCTCGTGCAGGTGCCCTCGACGCTGCTCGGCATGGTCGACGCGGCCGTGGGGGGCAAGACCGGCATCAACACCAACGAGGGCAAGAACCTGGTGGGTGCCTTCTACGCGCCGAGCCTGGTGGTGGAGGATCTCGACCTGCTCACGAGCCTGCCGCGCAACGAGATCCTGGCCGGCTTCGGCGAGGTGGTGAAGTACGGCTTCATCGCCGAGCCCGAGGTGCTCGACATCATCGAGGCCGACGTCGACCGGGCGACCGACCCGGCCTCCGACGAGCTGCGCCGCCTGATCGAGCTCTCGGTGGGCGTGAAGGCGCGGGTGGTGAGCTCCGACTTCAAGGAGGCGGGGCTCCGGGAGATCCTGAACTACGGGCACACGCTGGGGCACGCCATCGAGCACGCGGAGCGCTACCAGTGGCGCCACGGCGCGGCGGTGGCCGTCGGTATGATGTTCGCGGCCGAGCTGGGGCGGCTCACCGGCTCGCTCTCGGATGCCGTGGTCGACCGTCACCGGGCCATCCTGGACTCGCTGTCGCTGCCCACCACCTACCCGGGCGGCCGGTGGCCGACGCTGCTGGCCACGATGCAGCGCGACAAGAAGTCGCGCGGCGGGATGCTGCGGTTCATCGTGCTCGACGACCTGGCCCGGCCCTCGGTGCTGCAGGGCCCCGACTCGTCGCTGCTGTTCGCCGCCTACCAAGAGATCGCGTCTTAGGGAGCCGCCGCATGTCATCCGTCCTGGTCCTCAACGGGCCCAACCTCGGCCGGCTCGGCAGCCGCGAGCCCGACGTCTACGGTTCGCAGGACCTCGACGCGCTGAAGAACCTGCTCGTCGCGCAGGCCGCCGGTCGCATCGATGTCGACCTGCGTCAGACCAACGACGAGGCCGAGCTGATCTCATGGCTCTACGAGGCCGTCGACACGGCGACCCCGGTCATCCTGAACCCCGCGGCGTTCACGCACTACTCCTACGCGCTCCGGGATGCGGCGGCCCTCGTCGCGAAGGCCGGCGTGCCGCTGATCGAGGTGCACATCTCCAACCCCCATGCGCGGGAGACCTTCCGGCACACCAGCGTCATCTCCGCGGTCGCCACCGGGGTGATCGCGGGCTTCGGCTTCGGCTCGTACCGGCTCGCGCTCGAGGCGCTCCTCGGGCCCGAAGGCTGAGCCGGTACACTTCTTCAGGAATCTTCACGACCGCACGTCGGTCCCACCCATCTTCGAAACGGATCACCTCTTTCATGGCTTCAACGAACGACATCAAGAACGGCACCGTGCTGAGCATCGACGGCCAGCTGTGGAACGTCATCGAGTTCCAGCACGTCAAGCCGGGCAAGGGCGGAGCCTTCGTTCGCACCAAGATCAAGAACGTGCGCACCGGCAAGCTCGTCGACCGCACCTTCAACGCCGGAGCGAAGATCGAGACGGCCAATGTCGACCGCCGCGACTTCCAGTACCTCTACAAAGACGGTGACGACTTCGTGTTCATGGACACGAGCGACTACGACCAGATCACCATCCCCGGCACGATCGTGGGCGACGCGGCCAACTTCCTGCTCGAGCAGCAGACGGCCACCATCGCGCTGACCGACGGCGAGCCGCTCTACGTCGAGCTCCCCGCGTCGGTGACGCTGGAGATCACTTACACCGAGCCGGGCCTGCAGGGCGACCGCTCGACCGGTGGCACCAAGAACGCCACCGTCGAGACCGGCTACGAGATCCAGGTGCCCCTGTTCCTCGAGATCGGCACCAAGGTCAAGGTCGACACCCGCACGGGTGACTACCTCGGCCGGGTCAACTAGGTCTCGGCCGTTGAGCTCACGCACGAAGGCCCGCAAGCGAGCCCTCGACATCCTCTATGCCGCCGATGTGCGGCAGATCGCGATCGTGGAGTCCCTCGGGGCCGAGGCGGCACGGGCGGCCGGTGAACCCGACCGGCAGACCTCGTGGCTCTACGCCCGCGAGATCGTCGACGGGGTGGTCGACCACTTCGCCGAGATCGACGAGACCATCCAGACCTACTCCCAGGGCTGGACGATCGCGCGCATGCCCACCATCGACCGCGCCCTCCTCAGAATCGCGATCTGGGAGATCCTCTACAACGACGAGGTGCCGTCGGGCGTGGCGATCGCCGAGGCGGTCGAACTCGCCAAGACGCTCTCCACCGAGGACTCCTCCAGCTTCGTCAACGGCGTGCTCGGTAAGGTCGCCGAGAGCGCCTGACAACGTCGGAGTTCGGTCGAAACGACGGACTGATCCTCCGTCGTTCCCCTCACGGGCCCGAACTCTCCGTCGTCTCCACCGGCCCAGGCGCTGGTAGGGTGGGGGAGGCAAGACGAAGGCATCCTTTAAAGCCGTCCGAGAGGCGGGGAAGGAGGTCGGTTGCATGGCACGCACAGTGCTGCAGCAGGCTGAGATAGCCCGGGCGTTGACTCGGATCTCCCACGAGATCCTGGAGTCCAACCGGGGAGCAGACGATCTGGTGATCCTGGGCATCCCCACGAGGGGCGTGCTGCTGGCCGAGCGCATCGGGCAGCTGATCGGCGGAATCGAGGAGAGCGCCGATCCCGCGCAGATGGTGGGTGCGCTGGACATCACCATGTACCGCGACGATCTGGGCCGGCACCCCACCCGTACGCCGCAGCCCACCCAGGTGCCCCGCCAGGGCATCGATGGCAAGACCGTGGTGCTCGTCGACGACGTGCTCTACTCCGGCCGCACCATCCGGGCTGCGCTCGACGCCCTGAACGACCTGGGCCGGCCGCGCGCGGTGCGCCTCGCGGTGCTGGTCGACCGCGGTCACCGCGACCTGCCGATCCGCGCCGACTTCGTGGGCAAGAACCTGCCCACCTCGCGCACCGAGCGCATCAACGTGCGCCTCACCGACCTCGACGGCGTCGAGGAGGTGACGATCGAGGGATGAGACACCTCCTCTCCACCAAAGACCTCAGCCGGGCCGAGGCCGTGCGCATCCTCGACGTGGCCGAGGACATGGCCGACGTGCAGAACCGCGAGGTGAAGAAGCTCCCGACCCTGCGCGGCAAGACCGTGGTGAACCTCTTCTTCGAGGACTCCACGCGCACCCGCATCTCGTTCGAGGCCGCCGCCAAGCGCCTGTCGGCCGACGTGATCACCTTCTCGGCCAAGGGCTCGAGCGTGTCGAAGGGCGAGAGCCTCAAAGACACGGCGCAGACGCTGGCGGCCATGGGGGCCGACGGTGTCGTCATCCGACACCACGCCTCGGGTGCCCCGCAGGTGCTCGCGCAGAGCGACTGGATCGACGCGGGGGTGGTGAACGCCGGCGACGGCACCCACGAACACCCCACCCAGGCGCTGCTCGACGCCTTCACCATGCGCCGACGACTGCACGGCGCCGCCAGCCGCGGGAGGGCGCTGGACGGCGTGCGGGTGGTGATCGTGGGCGACATCCTGCACTCGCGGGTGGCGCGGTCGAACCTCTGGCTGCTCGAGACGCTCGGCGCCGAGGTGACCTTCGTGGCCCCCGCCACGCTGGTGCCGGTGGGTGCGGCGAGCTGGCCCGCCGAGGTGAGCTTCGACCTCGATGCGACCCTCGCCGACGTGCGACCCGACGTGCTGATGATGCTGCGCATCCAGAGCGAGCGGATGGACGCGGCCTACTTCCCGAACGCCCGCGAGTACTCCCGGCAGTGGGGTCTGGGCGACGAGCGTCTGGCGCGCCTTCGCCCGGATACGATTGTGATGCATCCCGGCCCGATGAACCGCGGCCTCGAGATCTCGTCCGCCGCGGCCGATTCGCCCCGGTCGACCGTTCTCGAGCAGGTCGCGAACGGGGTGTCCATCCGGATGGCTGTGCTCTACCTGCTGCTGTCCGGCGAACGAGAGGCCCTGAGTTGAGCGCGAACCGCTACCTGCTGAAGGGTGCGACCCTGGCCGACGGCTCGCCCGCCGACGTCCTGATCGAGGGTGGCCGCATCCTGTCGACCGCGCCGTCGGGGCCGGTTGCGGATGCCGTCGTCGTGGACGCCGACGGGCTCGTGGCCCTGCCGGGTCTCGTCGACCTGCACACCCACCTGCGCGAGCCCGGCTTCGAACAGAGCGAGACGGTGCTCACCGGCACCCGCGCCGCCGCCGCCGGAGGCTTCACCGCCGTGTTCGCCATGGCCAACACCCTGCCCGTCTCCGACAGCGCCGGAGTGGTGGAGCAGGTGCAGGCCCTCGGCCAGGCGGCCGGCTACGCCACCGTGCGGCCCATCGGCGCCGTGACGATCGGGTTGGCGGGCGAGCGGCTCAGCGAGATCGGCGCGATGGCGCAGTCCCGCGCCGGCGTACGGGTGTTCTCCGACGACGGCAAATGCGTGCACGACTCGCTCCTCATGCGCCGCGCCCTGGAGTACGTGAAGACCTTCGACGGCGTGATCGCGCAGCACGCGCAGGACCCGCGGCTGACCGAGGGCGCGCAGATGAACGAGGGCGCCCTCAGCTCCGAGCTCGGCCTCAAGGGCTGGCCCGCCGTGGCGGAGGAGTCGATCATCGCCCGCGACGTGCTGCTGGCCGAGCACGTGGGTGCCCGGCTGCACATCTGCCATCTGTCCACCGCCGGCTCGGTCGACGTGGTGCGCTGGGCCAAGGCCCGCGGCATCCAGGTCACGGCAGAGGCGACGCCGCACCACCTGCTGCTGACCGAGGAACTCATCCGCAGCTACGACGCCCGCTACAAGGTGAACCCGCCGTTGCGCCGCGACGAGGATGTGCGGGCCCTGCGCGAGGGCGTCGCCGACGGCACCATCGACATCATCGCCACCGACCACGCACCGCATCCGCGCGAGGCGAAGGAGTGCGAGTGGGATGCCGCGGCCTTCGGCATGGTGGGCCTGGAGTCGGCGCTGCCGGTGGTGCAGACCGCGCTGATCGACACCGGTCTGCTCAGCTGGGCCGACGTGGCCCGGGTGCTCTCGACGGCCCCCGCGCGGATCGGCCGGCTCGAGGGTCACAGCCACGCGTTCGAGGCCGGAGCGCCCGCCAACGTCACCCTCGTCGACCCCGCCGCCTCGAGCGTGTTCGACCTCGACCGGCTGCACGGCGCGAGCAGCAACACGCCCTATCTGGGCGTGACCCTCTCGGGCAGCGTGCGCTGGACGTTCCACCACGGCTTCCCCACCCTGCGCGACGGCGTGCTGGCCCCCGTCGACGAGACGGCGGTGCGCTGATGGAACGACTCGTCCCCGGCGCCCTCGTCACCGCCTTCGCCCTGCTGGTGCTGCTGGCCATGGTGTGGGGCTGGCGGGCGCGCCGCCGCCGCCAGTCGGCCTTCGGCGCACCCACCGGAGCCCCTGACGAAGCCCTGCGCGGCGAGGAGAAGCTGCGGGCATCCGTTCTCTACGTGGCCACCACCACGGCGGGCGACCCGCTGGACCGGCTCACCATCCCGGGCCTGGCGTTCAGGGGCCGCGGCACCCTCGCGGTGTACGAGACCGGACTCGCGATCGCCATCCCCGGCGAGCCCGAGACGTTCATCGCCCGCGAGCACCTGCGCTCGATCGGCACCTCCACCTGGACCATCGACCGGGTGGTCGAGCCCGGCGGCCTGGTGCGCATCGATTGGACGTTCACGTCGAAGACCGGCCCGGTCGACGTGGAGAGCTACCTCAGGGCCACCGAACTCGGCGACGCGCCACGCCTGATCGAGGCCGCGTCGGCCATCATCCCGAACCACACCCCCCAGGGAGGAACCTCCTCGTGATCACCACCGAACCCGCCGTTCTCGTGCTGGAAGACGGTCGACGCTTCGAGGGCCGTGCCTACGGCGCCCGAGGACGGACCCTCGGCGAGGCCGTCTTCGCCACCGGCATGACCGGCTACCAGGAGACCCTCACCGACCCGTCGTACGCGGGCCAGATCGTGATGCAGACGGCGCCGCACATCGGCAACACCGGCGTGAACGACACCGACAAGGAGTCGTCGAAGATCTGGGTGGCCGGCTACGTGGTGCGCGACCCCTCCCGCATCGTGTCGAACTTCCGCGCCCAGCGCAGCCTCGACGACGACCTCGAGACGGATGGCGTGGTGGGCATCTCCGGCATCGACACGCGCGCCGTCACCCGCCACATCCGCAGCGCCGGCGCCATGCGCGCGGGCATCTTCTCGGGTGACGACTACGGGCTCTCGGCCACCGAGCAGCTCGGCGCCGTGCGCGCGGGTGCTGAGATGGCCGGCCGGAAGCTCTCGGCCGTCGTCTCCACCGCCGAGCGCTACCAGGTGCCCGCCGTCGGCGAGCGCATCGGCTCGGTGGCCGTGCTCGACCTGGGCGTGAAGACCTCCACGCTGAACTACCTCGCCGAGCGCGGGCTCGACGTGGAGGTGCTGCCCGAGTCGGTGACGGTCGACGAGGTGCTGTCGCTCGCTCCGGACGCCCTCTTCTACAGCAACGGCCCCGGCGACCCGGAGGCATCCGAGAGTCACGTCGAGCTGCTGCGCGACGTGCTGCGGAGCGGTGTGCCGTACTTCGGCATCTGCTTCGGCAACCAGCTGCTCGGCCGCGCCCTGGGCTTCGGCACCTACAAGCTGCCGTTCGGCCACCGCGGCATCAACCAGCCGGTGCTCGACCGGCTCACCGGGCGGGTGGAGATCACCAGCCAGAACCACGGCTTCGCGGTCGACGCCCCGCGTGAAGGCGTGGTGGAGTCGCCCGCCGGCTTCGGCCGGGTCGAGGTGAGCCACGTGAGCCTCAACGACGACGTGGTGGAGGGCATCCGCTGCCTCGACCTCGACGCGTTCTCGGTTCAGTACCACCCCGAGGCGGCCGCCGGCCCGCACGACTCCATGTACCTGTTCGACCGCTTCCGCGAGATGATCCTGGCCCGGCGTGCCGCTGCCGCCGCGGTCGACGGCTCGTTCGCACCCGCTTCCTCCGAAGGAGACCACGAGTAATGCCCAAGAGAGACGACATCCAGAGCGTTCTGGTCATCGGCTCCGGCCCGATCGTGATCGGTCAGGCCGTGGAGTTCGACTACTCGGGAACGCAGGCGTGCCGCGTGCTCCGCGAGGAGGGCGTGCGCGTCATCCTGGTGAACTCGAACCCGGCCACCATCATGACCGACCCCGACTTCGCCGACGCCACCTACGTGGAACCGATCACCTGGCAGGTGATCGAGACCATCATCGCCAAGGAGAAACCGGACGCGATCCTGCCCACCCTCGGCGGCCAGACGGCGCTCAACGCGGCCATCCAGCTGCACGAGCACGGCATCCTCGAGAAGTACGACGTGGAGCTGATCGGCGCGAACTTCGAGGCCATCAACAAAGGCGAAGACAGGCAGGTCTTCAAGGAGCTGGTGCTGCAGTGCGGTGCCGACGTGGCGCGCTCGCACATCGCCCACACCGTCGAGGAGGCCGTGGGCTTCGCCGAAGACCTGGGCTACCCGCTCGTGGTGCGCCCCTCGTTCACCATGGGCGGCCTCGGTTCCGGCTTCGCCTACACCGAGGAGGAGCTGCGCCGCATCGTCGGCGACGGCCTGCACCAGAGCCCCACCACCGAGGTGCTCCTGGAGGAGTCGATCCTCGGCTGGAAGGAGTACGAGCTCGAGCTCATGCGCGACAACGCCGACAACACGGTGGTGGTGTGCTCGATCGAGAACGTCGACCCCGTCGGCGTGCACACCGGTGACTCGATCACCGTGGCGCCCGCGCTGACCCTGACCGACCGCGAGTACCAGAAACTGCGCGACATCGGAATCGACATCATCCGCGCGGTGGGCGTCGACACCGGCGGCTGCAACATCCAGTTCGCGGTCGATCCGGCCAACGGCCGCATCATCGTGATCGAGATGAACCCCCGTGTCTCGAGGTCGAGCGCGCTGGCGTCGAAGGCCACCGGTTTCCCGATCGCCAAGATCGCGGCCAAACTCGCCATCGGCTACCGGCTCGACGAGATCCCGAACGACATCACCAAGGTGACCCCGGCATCCTTCGAGCCCACGCTCGACTACGTGGTGGTGAAGGTGCCCCGGTTCGCGTTCGAGAAGTTCCCGGCCGCCGACCCCACCCTCACCACCACCATGAAGTCGGTGGGCGAGGCGATGGCCATCGGCCGCAACTTCACCCAGGCGCTGCAGAAGTCGTTGCGCTCGCTCGAGAAGCGCGGCTCGTCGTTCCACTGGGAGCCGATCAGCGCGTCGAAGGAGGAGCTACTGGCGATCGCCGCGGTGCCCACCGACGGCCGCATCGTCACGGTGCAGCAGGCCCTGCGGGCCGGAGCCACCATCGAGGAGGCCTTCGAGGCCACCAAGATCGACCCCTGGTTCCTCGACCAGATCGTTCTGATCAACGAGGTGGCCGAGGCCATCCGCGCCTCGGAGAACGCCGACCACGCCATGTTCACGCTCGCGAAGGAGCACGGCTTCTCGGATGCCCAGATCGCGTCGCTCCGCGGCTTCGGCGAGAAGGACGTGCGCGAGGTGCGCCACATCCTCGGCATCCGCCCGGTCTACAAGACGGTCGACACCTGCGCGGGGGAGTTCCCCGCGCTCACGCCGTACCACTACTCCAGCTACGACCTCGAGACCGAGGTGGAGCCCTCCGACGCCCGCAAGGTCGTCATCCTGGGCTCGGGCCCGAACCGCATCGGCCAGGGCGTGGAGTTCGACTACTCCTGCGTGCACGCCTCGTTCGCCCTGCACGACGCCGGGTACGAGACCATCATGATCAACTGCAACCCTGAGACGGTCTCCACCGACTACGACACGAGCGACCGGCTCTACTTCGAGCCGCTCACCCTCGAGGACGTGCTCGAGGTCATCCACGCGGAGTCGCAGTCGGGCGAGCTCGTGGGCGTGGTGGTGCAGCTGGGCGGCCAGACCGCGCTCGGTCTCGCGAAGGGCCTGAAGGAGGCCGGCGTGCCGATCCTCGGCACGACCCCCGAGGCCATCGACCTGGCCGAGGAGCGGGGGCTGTTCTCGGGCATCCTCGACGCCGCCGGCATCCTGGCGCCGAAGAACGGCACCGCGATCGACTACGAGTCGGCCGTCGTGGTGGCCGAGGAGATCGGCTTCCCGGTGCTCGTGCGGCCCAGCTACGTGCTGGGCGGCCGCGGCATGGAGATCGTCTACGACACCCCGTCGCTCGCCGACTACTTCGAGCGCATCGCCGGCCAGGGCATGGTGGGCAGCGCCAACCCGCTGCTGGTCGACCGGTTCCTCGACGACGCGATCGAGATCGACGTCGACGCCCTCTACGACGGCCACGAGCTCTACATCGGCGGCATCATGGAGCACCTCGAGGAGGCCGGGGTGCACTCGGGCGACTCGAGCTGCTCGCTGCCGCCCGTGACGCTCGGCCGGGCGCAGATCGACGCCGTGCGCGATGCCACGCTGAAGATCGCCGAGGGCATCGGGGTGCAGGGCCTGCTGAACGTGCAGTTCGCCATCGGCGCCGGCATCCTCTACGTGCTCGAGGCGAACCCGCGGGCCTCGCGCACCGTGCCGTTCGTGTCGAAGGCGCTGGGCATCCCGCTCGCCAAGGCCGCCTCGCGGCTGATGGTGGGCGTCACCATCGCCGAGCTCAAGGCCGAGGGCCTGCTGCCCGAGCAGGACGGCTCGCGGGTTCCGCTGGACTCCCCGGTCGCCGTGAAGGAGGCCGTGCTGCCGTTCAAGCGCTTCCGCACCAAGGAGGGCCTGATCGTCGACTCGGTGCTCGGCCCGGAGATGCGCTCCACCGGCGAGGTGATGGGCATCGACCGCGACTTCCCGCGCGCGTTCGCCAAGAGCCAGGAAGCGGCCTACGGCGGGCTGCCGCTGTCGGGCACCGTGTTCGTGTCGGTGGCCGACCGCGACAAGCGGGCCATCGTGCTGCCGGTGCTGCGCCTGCAGCAGCTGGGCTTCGAGATCCTCGCCACCAGCGGCACGGCCGAGGTGCTGAACCGCAACGGCATCCACGCCGGCATCGTGGCGAAGCACTTCGAGGGCAAGGCCTCGGGAGACGAGGATGCGCCGGAGACCATCGTCGACCTGATCAACGCCAACAAGGTCGACATCGTGATCAACACGCCCTCTGGCCGCTCGGCCCGGGTCGACGGTTACGAGATCCGGGCGGCGGCGGTGGCGGCCGACAAGCCGTTGTTCACCACGATCGCCCAGCTGGGCGCGGCCGTGGCGTCGTTCGAAGCCCTGAAGGACGGCTTCGAGGTCACCTCGCTGCAGGAGTACGCGCTCGCCCGGAGCGCCCGCGGATGAGCGCAGCCACCTTCGGCGCCCGTCTCGACGCCGCTTTCGCGGCCTCGGGGCACCTGTGCGTCGGCATCGACCCGCATCCGTACCTGCTGGAGGAATGGGGCCTCGGCGGCGACGCCGCCGGGGTGCGGGAGTTCGGCCTGCGCGTGGTCGACGCGGCCGCCGGCCGGGTGGGCATCGTGAAGCCGCAGGTGGCCTTCTTCGAAGCCCACGGTTCGGCGGGCTTCGCCGCCCTCGAGGAGGTGCTGACCGCGGCCCGCGCGGCCGGGCTGCTCGTGATCGGCGACGCCAAGCGCGGCGACATCGGCTCCACGAACGACGGCTACGCCGCGGCCTGGCTCACCGACGGTTCGCCGCTCGAGGTCGACGCGCTCACCGTCACGGCCTACACGGGCGTGGGTGCCCTCGCCGGGCTGTTCGAGCGCGCCGAGGCATCGGGCAAGGGCGTGTTCGTGCTGAGCGCCACCTCGAACCCCGAGTCGCGCGATCTGCAGACCGCGAGAACGGATGCGGGGGAGAGCGTGTCGAGACTCGTCGCCGACGAGGTGGCCGCCCGCAACATCGACCGCACCCGCCTCGGCGATCACGGCCTCGTGCTCGGGGCCACCAAGCGGCTCGACGAGTACGGCTTCACCAACGACGCGGTGCGCGTGCTCTCCACCACCCCCGTGCTCGCACCGGGCTTCGGGTTCCAGGGGGCCGAGTTCGGCTCCATCCCCGCGGTGTTCGGGCAGCTCGCGCCGAACCTCGTGGTGAGCGTCTCGCGCTCGGTGCTCGCGCTGGGCGCGGCCGGAGCCGCGGGCGCCGCGGGTCTCGCCGAAGCGATCGAACGCGAGGCGGGCGCACTCGCGGAGGTGCTGCGATGAGGCCCCCTGAGGTCGACCGCGTGGCCGCCTCCCGCGCCGCCGTCGCGGCTCGGCGTGCCAGGGCCGCGGTGAAGAACGCCGTCAACGAGAAGCGGCTGAGCGCCGTCTCGGTGCTCGAGACGGGCCTCGGCAGCACCGAGAGCATCGAGGCGTCGCTCCGGGTGCGCGACCTGCTGATGAGCATCCCAGGCCTCGGCCCCATCCGCGTCGACCGCGTGATGGACAGGCTGGGCATCGCCGCCTCGAAGCGACTGGGCGGGCTGGGCGTGCACCAGCAGGTGCGCCTGCGCGAGTTCCTCCAGGCCCGTGCCCCGAAGGTGCTGCCGACGGGCGACAGCCGTCTGGTGGTGCTCGCCGGGCCGACCGCGGTGGGCAAGGGCACGGTGTCGACGTTCATCCGGGAGAACTATCCCGAGGTGCACCTGTCGGTGTCGGCCACCACCCGCGCCCCCCGGCCCGGTGAGGTGGAGGGCGTGAGCTACTACTTCGTCAGCGACGAGGAGTTCGACCGCATGATCGAGGCGGGCGAGTTCCTGGAGTGGGCGGTGGTGCACAACAAGTCGCGCTATGGCACGCCCCGCACGCCGATCGACCGCGCCCTCGCGGCCGGCACGAGCGTGCTGCTCGAGATCGACATCCAGGGCGCGCGCCAGGTGAAGGCGGCCGAGCCCTCGGCCACCCTCGTCTTCCTGCTGCCGCCCACCTGGGACGAACTGGTGCGCCGGCTGATCGGCCGCGGCACCGAGACGGCCGAGGAGCAGGAGCGCCGGCTGACCACCGCGAAGGTCGAATTGGCCGCCCAGGCGGAGTTCGACCACCGCGTCGTGAACCGCGATGTCGAGGCCGCGGCGGCAGAGGTCGTAGAATTGATGCAGATTCAGAAGGCGACCAGCCTTCGCAGCAAGGAGTGAACACCGTGCCTACCAACAAACTCGGCATCATCGACCCGCCCATCGACGAGCTTCTCTCGAAGGTCGACTCGAAGTACGCCCTGGTGATCTTCGCCTCCAAGCGTGCCCGCCAGATCAACGACTACTACGCCGACCTGCACGAGGGAAGCCTGTTCGACAACGTCGGCCCGCTGGTCGACTCCACCATCGACGACAAGCCCCTGTCGGTGGCCATGCACGAGATCAACGAGGACAAGCTGACCGTGCGCCCGGCAGCCCCCATCGAGTAACACCCGTTCGCATCTCCCGCGGGAGACCTCTCCCATCGGAGCACACGTGAACATCGTCGTCGGAATCACGGGCGGCATCGCGGCCTACAAGGCCGTGAATGTCGTCCGTGGTCTCGTTCTGGCCGGGCACGACGTGCACGTCGTGGCAACCGAGGCCGCCCTGCGGTTCGTGGGGCGCCCGACGCTCGAGGCCATCTCCCGCAACACGGTCGCCACCGATCTGTACGACGGGGTGGCCCAGGTGCGGCACGTGGCCATCGGCCAGGCCGCCGAGCTCATCGTCATCGCGCCCGCCACGGCCAACACCATCGCCAAGCTCGCGGCCGGCCTCGCCGACGACCTGCTCGGCAACACGGTGCTCGCCAGCCGCGCGCCGATCGTCATCGCGCCCGCGATGCACACCGAGATGTGGCAGAACCCGGCCACCGTGGCCAACGTCGCCACGCTGCGAGCCCGCGGCATCCACCTCGTCGGCCCGGTCAGCGGGCAGCTCACCGGCACCGACTCCGGGGTCGGGCGGATGGCGGAGCCCGACGAGATCGTGGCCGAGGCCCTCGCCGTGGCGGCGCGTCAGGCGGGCACGGGGTCGCAGGGTGCGGCGACGGATGGCGGCGGAACGCGCATCCGGGATCTCGAGGGCCGTTCGGTTCTCGTGACGGCCGGCGGCACCCGCGAACCCCTCGACCCGGTGCGCTACCTCGGCAACCGATCCAGCGGCCGGCAGGGCGTGGCCATCGCCCAGGCCGCGCGTGACCGGGGAGCCAGGGTGACGCTGATCGCCGCGCACGTCGAGGTGGCCCTGCCCGAGGGCGTCGACGTGGTGCGGGTGGAGACCACGGCCGAACTGCTCGAGGCGACCGGGGCGGCCTCACCGCTGCACGATCTCACGGTGATGGCGGCGGCCGTCGCCGACTACCGGCCGGCCGCCGTGAGCGACGCCAAGATCAAGAAGGCCGACACCGGCCAGACCCTCACCCTCGAACTCGTGCAGAACCCCGACGTGCTGGCGGAGATCTCGGCCGTTTCGCGCGAGGGCCGGCTGATCGTGGGCTTCGCCGCCGAGACCGCCACGACCCGCGACGAGCTGGTCTCCCTCGGCCGCGCGAAGATCGCCCGGAAGGGTTGTGACTACCTCGTCGTGAACGGCGTGGGGTGGTCGACCGGCTTCGTGACGGAAGACAACAGCGTCACCGTTCTCGACTCCACCGGCGGGGTAGTGTTCGAGGCGTCCGGCAGCAAGACGTCGGTGGCTGATGGCATTCTCGGAGTGTTCGCCGCCGCCCTATCAGGAGCACTATGACCTCCCTTCGCCTCTTCACCTCCGAGTCGGTCACCGAAGGCCACCCCGACAAGATCTGCGACCAGGTCTCCGACAGCATCCTCGACGCGCTGCTCACGGTCGACCCGTACTCCCGGGTGGCCGTCGAGACCCTCGTGACCACGGGCCTCGTGCACGTGGCCGGCGAGGTCACCACGAGCGGTTACGTCGAGATCCCGGCCATCGTGCGCGAGAAGATCTCCTCGATCGGGTACACCTCGTCCGACGTCTGGTTCGACGGCCGCTCGTGCGGTGTCTCGGTGTCGATCGGCGGGCAGTCGCCCGACATCGCTCAGGGCGTCGACAACGCCTTCGAGACCCGCGAGGGTTCGTCGACCGACGAGGCCGACCGGCAGGGCGCGGGCGACCAGGGCATCATGTTCGGCTACGCCACCACCGAGACCCCGCAGCTCATGCCGCTGCCCATCTGGCTGGCGCACCGGTTGTCGGCCCGGCTGGCCGCGGTGCGGAAAGAGGGCGTGCTCGACTACCTGCGGCCCGACGGCAAGACGCAGGTGACCATCGGCTACGACGGGGTGGTGCCCAGGACGGTCGACACCGTCGTGCTCTCCACCCAGCACGCGCCCTCGATCGGGCTCGACGACCTGCGCCGCGAGGTCGAGGAGACCGTCATCCGGCCCGTGCTGGAGCAGGCCGAGGCCGACGGGGTGTCGCTCACCTCGGCGGATGCCCGCATCCTGATCAACCCCACCGGGCGGTTCGAGATCGGCGGGCCGCAGGGCGACGCCGGTCTCACCGGCCGCAAGATCATCGTCGACACCTACGGCGGGGCGGCGCGGCACGGTGGTGGCGCCTTCAGCGGCAAAGACCCGTCGAAGGTCGACCGTTCGGCGGCCTACGCGATGCGGTGGGTGGCGAAGAACGCGGTGGCCGCGGGGCTCGCCTCGCGGCTCGAGGTGCAGATCGCCTACGCCATCGGCAAGGCGGCACCCGTGGGCTTCTACGTCGAGAGCTTCGGCACCGGCGTGGTGTCGGACGAGGTCATCACCAACGCCCTGCGCGAGGTGTTCGACCTGCGCCCGGGTGCCATCATCGACGACCTCGACCTGCTGCGGCCCATCTACGCGCAGACCGCCACCTACGGGCACTTCGGCCGCGAACTGCCTGACTTCACCTGGGAGCGACTCGACCGGGTCTCGGAGATCCGGGCTGCCGCAGGGCTGTGACGGCGGCGGCTCCGGTCGCCGGTGACGAGGCGGTGCCGCTCGAGGTGATGCCGCTCGAAGCCGTGCCGCTCGAAACCGCACCGACCGACGCCCCGGCGGCCGGCCCGCGGGGAGTCGTCGCGCGGGTGATGCTCGAGTCGCCGTTGCCGCAGCTCGACCGGCTGTTCGACTACCTGGTGCCGCCGGCGCTGGTGGCCGTCGCCCTGCCGGGCGTGCGGGTGAAGGTTCCGTTGCGCTCAGCGGGGCGCACCGCGCGCGGCTACATCATCGAGGTGGTGCCGCACGACGCGGGCGGGCGCGCGCTGAGCGAGCTCGACGACGTGGTGTCGCCCCTGCCGGTGCTCACGCCCGAGGTGTGGGCTCTCGCCAGGAGGCTCGCCGACCGGGCCGCCGGCAGCGCTTGCGACATCGTGCGGCTGGCGATCCCGCCGCGATTCGTGCGGGTCGAGAAGGCGTTCCTGGCGCGGCGCGCGGCAGACGAGGAGGCAGCCGCGGCTGCGTCTGCTGCGGCGGCTTCCGCCGCGGACGACTCGGCTCGAGCGGCCGACCGTCCCGGTGCGGTGGCCGGTGCCACCGGCCCGGACGCGTTCCCGCTCACGGGGTACTCGGAGTCCGACGGTCGGCACCTCGCCGAGGCGGGAGCGAGGAGCGCGATCGACGCGGTCGCCACGGTCACGAGCGTGGCGGCGCCCGACGGCACGACGCACACCGTGGGGCACTGGGCGCTCACGGTCGGCGAGCTCGCCGCATCCGTTCACCGGGCCGGCCAGTCGGTGATCGTGGCCGTGCCCGACTACCGCGACCAGCTCGCGGTCGAGCAGGCGCTCGAGAGCCTCGGCGCGGCCGACGCCATCGTGCGGCTCGACGCCCGCCAGGCGCGGAACGAGCGGTACGCCAACTTCCTGACCGCCCTCGACGGCCGGCCGTGCATCGTGGTGGGCAACCGGTCGAGCATCTACGCGCCCGTGGCGAACCTCGGCCAGATCGTGGTGTGGGACGAGGGCGACTCGCTGCAGAGCGAACCGCTGGCGCCGTACGTGCACCTGCGGGATGCGGCGCTGGTGCGCCAGGAGCAGTCGGGCAGCCGGCTCGCGTTCGTGTCGCACTCGCGGAGCACCGAGGTGGAGCGGCTGGTGGAGCTCGGCTTCCTGCACCCTGTGCAGCCCACCCCGCGCTACCTGCCGCGGGTGGTGCCCACCGCGGAGCAGGACGACGCCGACGCCCCGCAGAACTCGGCGCGCATCCCCACCTCGGCCTGGCAGGCCGCCCGCCGGGCCCTCGAGCACGGTCCGGTGCTGGTGCAGGTGGCGCGCCCGGGGTACGCGCCGGTGCTCGCGTGCCAGAACTGCGGACATCCCGCCACCTGCACCGTGTGCGGCGGACCGCTGCACGTGCACCGGGCGGGGGAGCGGCCCTCGTGCACGCTCTGCGGCGCCATCGCCGCCGACTGGTCGTGCTCGCACTGCCAGAGCCGCACGTTCCGTTTCGCCTCGATCGGGGCCGGGCGCACGGCCGACGAGCTGGGGCGGGCCTTCCCAGGCATCCGGGTGATCGTCTCCGACGGCGAGCGCAGCGTGCTCACCGTCGATGCACAGCCGGCCCTCGTGGTGGCGACGCGCGGTGCCGAGCCGGTGGCGGAGGGCGGCTATCGCGCGGTGCTGCTGCTCGACGGCCCGCGGATGCTGGCCCGCGAGTCACTGCGCGTCGCCGAGGACTGTCTGCGCTGGTGGTCGAACGCCATCGCGCTCTCGGCGCCACGGGCCACGAACGTGCTCGTCGGCGTGGGCGGCGATCTCGCGAAGGCGCTCGTCACCTGGCAGCAGGAGGCCGTGGCCTCGGCCGAGCTCGCCGACCGGCGGCGGCTGCGCTTTCCGCCGGCGGTGCGGCTCGCCACCCTCACCGGAGCCCCCGACACGGTCGCCGCCGCGCTGTCCGATCTCGAGCGGCTCGTCACCGAGGCGGAATGGGCGAAGATGGATACCCTGGGCCCGGTGCCCGCCGACGACGGTCTGGTGCGCGCCATCGTGCGCTTCGACTACGCGGTGGGTGCAGCCGTGGCCCGGCACCTGCGGGCGCTCGTGGTGAAGAACGCCACGACCCGGCGGGCCAAACCCGGGCGAGGTCCGGGATTCAGGCCGCCGCCCAGCCTGCGGGTTCGGCTCGACGATTCGGAGATCATGGAATGAGACTCGTGTTCGCGGGCACCCCGGCGGTCGCCGTGCCGGCACTGCGCACCCTGGCCGAGCGCCACGAGGTGGCCGCGGTGGTCACCCGCCCGGATGCGCCGCTCGGCCGGAAGCGCGTTCTCACGCCGTCGCCGGTGGCGGAGGCGGCGACCGAGCTCGGCATCGAGGTGATCAAAGCCGCCCGGCTCGGCGAGGAGGCCACCGAGCGCATCGCCGCGGTGGGTGCCGAGCTCGGTGTGATCGTGGCCTACGGCGGTCTCGTGCGCGAGCCGCTGCTGAGCACTCCCGCCCGCGGCTGGATCAACCTGCACTTCTCGCTGCTGCCGCGCTGGCGCGGCGCCGCCCCCGTGCAGTGGAGCATCATCGAGGGCGACACCGAGACGGGCGCCACCGTGTTCCAGCTCGTGCCGGGCCTGGATGCCGGGGCGATCTGGTCGGAGACCAAAACCCCCATCGCGCCCCACGAGACCGCCGGCAACCTGCTCGGCCGCCTGGCCGTGTCGGGCGCCGAGCAGCTGGCCGACACGGTCGACGGCATCGGCTCCGGCCGGCTCTCGGCCCGTGAGCAGCAGGGTGAGGTGACCCTGGCGCCCAAGCTGGGCCTCGAGGATGCGCGGCTCGACTTCCGTCGTGACCTCGAGACCGTCTACCGGCGGTTGCGCGGGGTCACCCCGGAGCCCGGGGCCTTCACCGAGATCGACGGCCAGCGGGTGAAGGTGCTCGAGGCCTCGCCGGCCCGCGACCGGCCGCGGCTGGAGCCCGGCGCGCTGCAGGCCTCCGGCCGGTCGCTCCTCGTGGGAACGGCGACCGATCCGCTGGAACTCGTGACGGTGCAGCCGGCGGGCAAGAAGGCGATGGCGGCCGCCGACTGGTGGCGCGGTGCGGGCGCGGAAGGAATGGTGGCGCGATGAGCGACGACGACCGACGGGGTGCTTCGCGGGGCGCCAGGGACGGCCGGGCGGCCCGGGGTGACCGGCGTGGCCCCCAGCGGCGCAAGCCCGCTTCGCCCGAACCCGCGCCCGGAGCGGTGCAGCCGGCGCGCCGGATCGCCCTCGAGGTGATCACGGCGGTGCGGGCCGACGACGCCTACGCCAATCTGCTGCTGCCCACGAAGATCTCGGCCGCCCGGCTGTCGCCCGCCGACGCGGGCCTCGCCACCGAGCTCACCTACGGCACCCTCCGCCGCCGCGGCTACTACGACCGGGTGATCGAGCTCGCCTCCGGCCGCAGCATCGACGAGATCGACGGTCCGGTGCGCGACGTGCTCGAGCTCGGCGCCCATCAGGTGCTGTCGATGCGCGTGGCCCAGCACGCAGCAGTGAACGAATCGGTGGAGCTCGCCCGTGCGGTGGCGTCCCGCTCGTCGACCGGCTTCGTCAACGGCGTGCTCCGGGCCCTCACTAGGACTCCCGCCGAGGAGTGGCTGAAGCGGGCGACGGATGCGGCGGCCGACGACGACGAGCGCCTCGAGATCCTCTCGTCCCACCCCGCGTGGATCATCCGCGCGTTCCGCCGTGCGCTGGTCGCCGACGGGGTGCCCGCCGACCGGGTCGCCCGGGAGCTGGAGGAGCTGCTCGAGGCCGACAACACCCCGGCCAGGCTCAGCCTCGTCGCGCTTCCCGGGCTGGCCGATCGCGCCGACCTCGACCCGGCCGGCGGCGGTGGAGCCCTCGCCGAGGTCGGCCCCGCACATCCCGAGACCGAGCTCGTCGAGCTGGAGACCGTGCTCGACGTGGTGAGCGACCCGGCCGACGACGACGGAACGGGCCTGGACGCCACGCCCGCCGCATCCGGAACCGCCGTGGCGAACGCAGCCCCGGCCGACTTCGCCCCCGCGCCCCTGTCGCCGATCGGGTTCGTGGCGCCCACGGGCGACCCCGCCGCCATCCCCGCGGTGCGCGCCGGCGTCGTGCGGGTGCAGGACGAGGGCTCACAGCTCGCCGCGCTCGCCCTCAGCCGGGCGCGGCCGATCGAGGAGGGGGAGCTCTGGCTCGACCTCTGTGCCGGCCCGGGAGGCAAGACGGCGGTGCTCGCCGCTGAGGCGCGCCTGGCCGGAGCGACCGTGATCGCCAACGAGCCGGTGCCCGCACGCGCCGGGCTGGTTCGCCGCGCGGTGGCCGCGCTGCCCGAGCCGATCGTGGTGTGGGAGCGCGACGGAACCCGGGTGGGGGAGCAGAGCCCCGAGGGCTTCGACCGCATCCTGGTCGATGCGCCCTGCACCGGGCTCGGTGCCCTGCGCCGTCGTCCGGAGGCCCGCTGGCGCAAGACCCCCGCCGACGTGGCCGACCTGGTGGCCCTGCAGCAGAACCTCGTCGACTCGGCGGTGCGAGCGCTCAAGCCGGGCGGCATCCTGGCCTACGTCACGTGCTCGCCGCACGTCGCCGAGACCCGCGGGCAGGTGCAGGGGGCTCTTCGGCGCTGGGGTGACACCCTCGAGCAGCTCGACACCCAGGAGGTGCTGCGCGAGATCTCGGGCGGTTCCGTGGAACTCGGTGCCGCCGACCGAGCGGTGCAGCTCTGGCCGCACCGGAACACCACCGACGCCATGTTCATCGCGCTGTTCGTCAAGCGCTGAAGCCGGGCTCCCGAAGACATGACGACCATGCCCGCCGACCGCTTCGGCGACCTCCTGCCGCGTGGCCTGGGCGACGGCTACACGCTCGAGCTGCGCACCCGTGAGGGCGTACCCGCCGTGCACGCCCTCACCGAGCGCAATCTCGCACGCCTCCGCGCCTGGGAACCGTGGGCCCAGCCCGAGCAGAGCCTCGCCGGCACGCGCGCGTTCACCGATTTCGTGCTCGCCCTGTACGACCAGGGCAAGACGGTGCCCGGGGTGCTCGTGCGTGACGGCCTCCCCGTGGGCAGCGTGTCGCTGAAGATCGACCCGGCGACGGCGATCGGCGAGCTGGGGTACTGGATCGATGAGGCCCACGAGGGCCGGGGCGTGGTCACCCGGGCGGCCGCCGCGCTCCGTGACGCCGGCTTCGCACGCGGGCTCGCCCGGATGGAGATCCGCGCCGCGACGGGCAACGTGCGCAGCCGGGCGGTGGCCGAGCGGCTCGGCTTCCACCTCGAGGGCGTGCTCCGCTCCGCTCTCCCGGTGGGGGCGCACCGGCACGACGTGGCGCTCTACGCCCAGCTGCCGGGCGAATCCAGCCGGTAAAGTCTGAAGGGTGGCTCTTCGCATCAACCCCAGCATCCTCGCCTCCGACTTCGCCAACCTCGAGAGCGAGCTCGGCCGCATCGCCAACGCCGACCTGGCGCACGTCGACGTGATGGACAACCACTTCGTGCCGAACCTCACGCTGGGGCTGCCGATCGTGGAGCGCCTGCAACAGGTCTCGCCCATCCCGCTCGACCTGCACCTCATGATCGACGCCCCCGAACGCTGGGCCCCGGTCTACGCCGAGACCGGCGCCTACTCCGTCACCTTCCACGCCGAGGCCGTTGGCCGCGACTCCGACCCCGTGACGGTGGCCCGCAGCCTCCGCGAGCGCGGCGCCCGGGCCGGTCTCGCGCTGAAGCCCGGCACCGACGCCGAACCCTTCCTCGACCTGCTCCCCGAGTTCGACATGGTGCTCGTGATGACCGTCGAGCCCGGTTTCGGCGGCCAGAGCTTCATGCCCGAGACCATGCCGAAGCTGCGGCGCCTCTCCGAGGCGGTGCGCGCCTCCGGGCTCGACGTGTGGCTGCAGGTCGACGGCGGCATCAACGACGACACCATCTCCATCGCGGCCGAGGCCGGGGCGACGGTGTTCGTGGCGGGTTCGAGCGTGTTCGGGGCCGAGAGCGCCTCCGCCCAGGTCGACCACCTGCGCGCCCTCGCGGCCGGTCACACCCACTGACACCGGTACCCTTGACCTGTGAAGACTTTCGACGAGCTGTTCCTCGAGCTCTCCGCCAAGGCCCTCGAGCGCCCTGAGGGCTCTGGCACCGTACGCGAGCTCGACGCCGGCGTGCACCAGATCGGCAAGAAGATCGTCGAAGAGGCCGCCGAGGTGTGGATGGCGGCCGAGTACGAGTCCGACGAGAACACGGCCGAGGAGATCTCGCAGCTGCTGTACCACCTCCAGGTGCTCATGCTCGCGAAGGGCCTCGCCCCGGCCGACGTCTACCGACATCTCTGAACCAGGCGACAGCTGTAGACCCCGCGTCCGAGACCCACTCTTCTTCCACGGAAAGCACCCGACCCCATGCTCAAGATCGCCGTGCCCAACAAGGGCTCCCTCTCCGAGATCGCCGCCCAGATGCTCGCCGAGGCCGGATACAACGGGCGCCGCGACTCGCGTGAGCTCGTGATCGCCGACCCGCGCAACGGCGTCGAGTTCTTCTACCTGCGCCCCCGCGACATCGCCACCTACGTCGGCTCCGGCGCCCTCGACGTGGGCATCACGGGCCGCGACCTGCTGCTCGATTCCGAGTCGCCCGCCACCGAGACCGCCTCGCTCGACTTCGGCGAGTCGACCTTCCGCTTCGCCCGCCCCGAGGGCACGTCGATCGAGCTGCCTGACCTCGACGGCGCCCGCGTCGCCACCAGCTACCCGGGCCTGGTCGGCGCGTTCCTCGCCCGTCACGGCATCACCGCCCAGCTGATCCGGCTCGACGGCGCGGTCGAGTCCGCCGTGCGGCTCGGTGTGGCGGATGCGGTGGCCGACGTGGTCTCCACCGGCGGCACCCTGCGCAAGGCAGGGTTGGAGATCTTCGGCCCGGTCATCCTCGAGTCCACCGCCGTGCTGATCAGCTCCGGCACCACGCACCCGGGTGCCGAGACGCTGCTGCGCCGCCTCCAGGGCGTGCTGGTGGCCCGGCAGTACGTGCTGATGGACTACGACGTGCCCGTCAGTCGGCTCGACGACGCCGTGGCGCTCACCCCGGGCATCGAGTCGCCCACCATCTCCCCGCTGCACGACCCCGAGTGGGTGGCGGTGCGCGCCATGGTGCCGCAGCGCGACACCAACCAGGTGATGGACGACCTCTACGCCGCGGGCGCCCGCGCCATCCTCGTCAGCCCGATTCACGCGGCGCGCATCTGATGTCGCTCGCCGTCCGCGTCATCCCCTGCCTCGACGTGGCCGCGGGCCGCGTGGTGAAGGGCGTGAACTTCGAGAACCTGCGCGACGCGGGTGACCCCGTCGAGCTCGCGGCGCTGTACGCGGCCCAGGGCGCCGACGAGCTCACCTTCCTCGACGTCACGGCCACGGTCGACGACCGCGCCACCATGTACGACATGGTGCGGCAGACGGCCGAGCAGGTGTTCATCCCGCTCACGGTGGGCGGGGGAGTGCGCTCGACCGACGATGTGGCCAGGCTGCTCGCATCCGGAGCCGACAAGGCCGGAGTCAACAGCGCCGCCATCGCCCGGCCGGCCCTGCTCGACGAGATCGCCGACCGCTTCGGGGCGCAGGTGCTCGTGCTCTCGCTCGACGTCAAGCGTGCCGCCGACCCGGGCCGCACCCCATCGGGCTTCGTGGTCACCACCCACGGCGGCCGTCGCGAGACCGAACTGGATGCGCTGGAGTGGGCGCGTGAGGCGATCGAACGCGGGGCCGGCGAGCTGCTGGTCAACTCCATCGACGCCGACGGCACCAAAGACGGCTTCGACCTCGAACTCGTGGGGCTGATGCGCGAGCTGAGCTCGGTGCCGGTGATCGCCTCGGGTGGCGCCGGACGGGTGGAGCACTTCGGCCAGGCCATCAAGGCGGGCGCCGACGCGGTGCTCGCCGCCAGCGTCTTCCACCTTCGCGAGATGACCGTGGGCGACGTGAAGGACGAACTCCGACGAGAAGGGGTGGACGTGCGATGAGCACCGTCACCGACACCGACGAGATCCTGAGCCGCGTGCGCTTCGACGACGCCGGTCTGCTGCCGGCCGTCATCCAGCAGTACGACTCCAAAGACGTGCTGATGCTCGGCTACATGGATGCCGAGGCGCTGCGCCGCACGCTCACCGAGGGGCGGGTCACCTTCTGGTCGCGCTCCCGGCAGGAGTACTGGCGCAAGGGCGACACCTCCGGCCACGTGCAGTGGGTGAAGGGTGCCGCGCTCGACTGCGACGACGACACCCTGCTCGTGCAGGTCGACCAGGTCGGTGCCGCCTGCCACACCGGAGCCCGACGGTGCTTCGACGTCGACCCGCTCGACCCGACCGTGCTGGACCAGTCCGGGCTCACCCAGCCCGTGTCGGGCGAGCCTGAGATACTCGAGAGACCATGACGACCTCCTCCACGGCCACGACCTCCCGGGCCGAGTTCGACGCCCTGAGCGGCACCCACCGCGTGCTGCCCGTCATCCGCGAGCTCTTCGCCGACGGCGAGACCCCGGTGGGCATCTACCGCAAGCTCGCCGACGGCCGCCCGGGCACCTTCCTGCTCGAGTCGGCCGAACAGGGCGGCATCTGGTCGCGCTTCTCCTTCATCGGCGTGAACAGCTTCGGCGTGCTCACCGAGGCCGACGACCGCGCCGTCTGGCTCGACCTCGGCCTGCCGGCCGAACGCGTCTTCCCCGCCGGGTTGCCCGACGGTCCGCTCGACGCGGTCTCGGCGCTCTACGAGCACTGGAAGACCCCGGCGGTTCCCGCGCATCCGCCCCTCACCGGCGGGATCGTGGGCTTCATCGGCTGGGAGACCGTGCGCCAGCTGGAGCGACTGCCGAACCGGCCCCCGCTGGACTACCGCATCCCGAGCCAGGGCCTCGCCTTCGTGTCGGAGCTGGTCGTGGTCGACCACCTGCAGGGCAGCGTTCAGCTGCTGGTGAACGTGCTGACGGACGGCGACGCCGATGCCGACGCGCTCTGGGCAGGCGCCCAGCGGCGACTCGACGAGCTGCAGTCCGGGCTGGCGCAGCCGGCCGAGGCGTGGCTCGCCCGCACCGATTTCTCGGTGGTGGCAGAACCGGCTCATCGCACCGAACGCGACGACTTCCTCGCCGCCATCGAGGTGGCGAAGGAGCGCATCCGCGACGGCGACATCTTCCAGGTGGTGATCTCGCAGCGCTTCGAACTCGACTGCCCGGCGCATCCGCTCGACGTGTACCGGGTGCTGCGCACGCTCAACCCGAGCCCTTACATGTACCTGCTCACGCTGGTCGACCCCGACGGCTCGCCGTACCAGATCGTGGGTTCCAGCCCCGAGGCCCTGGTGAAGGTCGAGCGCGGCCGGGCGCACACGCACCCCATCGCCGGATCGAAGCCGCGCGGCAGCACTCCCCAGCACGACCTCGAGCTCGAGCAGGAGCTGCTCGGCGACGACAAGGAGCGCGCCGAGCACTTGATGCTGGTCGATCTCGCGCGCAACGACCTGCTGAAGGTGTGCGAGGCCTCGTCGGTCGAGGTCACCGAGTTCATGCGGGTGGAGCGGTTCAGCCACATCATGCACATCGTCTCCTCGGTCGAGGGACTGCTGCGGGAGGGCGTCGACGCGATCGACGTGTTCCGGGCCACCTTCCCGGCCGGCACGCTCTCGGGTGCGCCGAAGCCGAGCGCGCTGGAGATCATCGACGAGCTCGAACCGGCTCAGCGCGGGGTGTACGGCGGGGTGGTCGGCTACTTCGGGTTCGGGGGAGACGCCGATCTCGCCATCGCCATCCGCACGGCCACCATCCGCGACGGTGTGGCCCGTGTGCAGGCCGGCGGCGGTCTGGTGGCCGACTCCGACCCGGCGAGCGAGTTCCAGGAGTCGCAGAACAAGGCGGCGGCGCCGTTGCGGGCCGTGGCCATCGCCAACGCCATGACACGGGTGCGTTGATGACCGAGACCGAGGCGACGCCGGCGGCGGCGACGACCGGGCGTCGGCTGAAGTCGACCGTCATCCTGGGGGTGCTCGTGCTGAGTGCCCTCGCCTTTCTCGCGTGGTCCCAGTCGTGGGGAACCCTCGAGCTCGCCGGCGGCAGCACCACGGCCACCGTGCTCGACGTGCCGGGTTCGGTCGCCGCTCCGGCGCTGTCGGCCCTCGGTCTCGCCGGTATCGCGCTGGCCGGCGCCCTGGCGATCGCCGGACCACTGGTGCGCATCGTGCTCGGTGCCCTTGAGGTGCTGCTCGGGGTGAGCGTGATCTGGTCGGGCGTGCTCGCGCTCACCGATCCGGTGGCCGCCGGAGCCTCGGTGGTCACCAGCAGCACGGGCGTGGCGGGCACCTCGTCCATCCGCGAGCTGGTGACGGTGGGCGGGGAGACGCCCTGGCCCGCCCTCACGGTGGTGCTCGGTGCGCTGATGGCGCTGGCCGGCGTGGTGATCGTCGTGACGGTCCGCCGCTGGCCCGCCTCGAGCCGCCGCTACCAGGCGGTCACCTTCGAGGCCGCCGACGGGCGGCAGAGCTCCGACCCGGCAGATCTGATCGACGACGACTTCACCGACCTGGCAGACCTGTCCGAACGGGATGACGCGGCCCCCGCACGTCCGGCCCGGCCGGCGGCGACCACCGCCCGCGACGCCGCCGTCGACAGCTGGGACGACCTCAGCCGCGGCACCGACCCCACTCGCTGACCGCCCCGTCCGACGGGCCGCCGTCGAACTGACCCGGTAGACTTCACCGCGTACGCCCGAACGAAAAGGATGAGTATCGATGAGCCACGAAGATGAACTCGGAGAAGGCCACTCGCTCGCAGCATGGACCGGCGTGATCATCGCCCTGGTCGGCATCGCCATCGGCACCGTCGCGTTCTTCTTCGAGCTGGAGTGGCTCGTCTGGGCCGGCGCCGGGCTCACCCTGATCGGTTTCATCGCGGGCTTCATCCTGTCCCGCGCCGGCTACGGCGTGCACGGGGCGAAGTCGCTGCAGAAGGAGCACTGACCCGGTGCTCGCCGAACTCGTAGCCGGAGCGCTCGAGGACGCAGCCGCCCGGCAGACCACGCGCAGCCTGGCCGAGATCGAAGCGGCCGCCGCCGCCCGGCAGCCCGCGCTGGACGCCCTGTCGTTCCTCGCGCCCGCCGATCGCGTGAAGATCATCGCCGAGGTCAAGCGCGCGAGCCCCTCGCGCGGTGCCCTCGCCGAGATCCCCGATCCCGCACTGCTGGCCGCCTCGTACGCCGAGGGGGGAGCCAGCGCCATCAGCGTGCTCACCGAGAGCCGCCGGTTCAAGGGGTCGCTCGCCGACCTCGAAGCCGTGCGCGCCCAGGTCGACGTTCCCGTGCTCCGCAAGGACTTCATCGCCACCGACTACCAGGTGCTCGAGGCCAGGGCAGCCGGCGCCGACCTGGTGCTGCTGATCGTGGCTGCGCTCGACCAGCCGGCCCTGCAGCACCTGCACGATCTGATCGTCGAGCTCGGCATGACGCCCCTCGTCGAGACCCACGACGCCGTCGAGGTGTCGCGGGCCGTCGATCTCGGGGCGAAGCTCGTGGGTGTGAACGCCCGCAACCTCAGCACGTTCGAGCTCGACCGCGATCTCTTCGGCCGGCTGGCCGACCGCATCCCCGCCGGCACCGTCAAGGTGGCCGAATCCGCCGTGCTCGGCGTCGCCGACGTGGCCCACTACCGCGAGGCCGGCGCCGACGTCGTGCTGGTCGGCGAAGCCCTCGTCACCGGGCACGACCCGGTGGCGACACTGAAGGAGTTCCTCTCCGTATGACCGACACCACCCATTCCCTGCGCGCCGAGACCGGGCCCTTCTTCGGGGAGTTCGGCGGGCGGTTCATGCCCGAGTCGCTGATCGCAGCGCTCGACGAGCTCGACGAGGCCTACCAGCTGGCGAAGATCGACCCCGAGTTCCACCGCGAACTGGCCGAGCTCGCCCGCACCTACACGGGGCGGCCCTCGATCATCACCGAGGTGCCCCGGTTCGCCAAGCACGCCGGTGGCGCCCGCATCATCCTGAAGCGCGAAGACCTGAACCACACCGGTTCGCACAAGATCAACAACGTGCTGGGCCAGGCCCTGCTGGCCAAGCGCATCGGCAAGCACCGCCTGATCGCCGAGACCGGTGCCGGCCAGCACGGCGTCGCCACGGCGACGGCCGCCGCGCTGTTCGGCATGGAGTGCGTCGTCTACATGGGCGAGGTCGACACCGAGCGCCAGGCCTTGAACGTGGCCCGGATGCGCCTGCTCGGCGCCGAGGTCATCCCCGTCTCCAGCGGCACGCGTACCCTGAAAGACGCCCTCAACGAGGCCTTCCGCGACTGGGTGGCGAACGTCGAGTCGACGCACTACCTGCTCGGCACGGTGGCCGGGCCGCATCCGTTCCCGGCCATGGTGCGCGACTTCGTGAAGATCATCGGCGAGGAGGCCCGCCAGCAGGTGCTCGACCTGACGGGCGCGCTCCCGGATGCGGTCACCGCGTGCGTGGGCGGCGGCTCGAACGCCATCGGCATCTTCCACGCCTTCCTCGACGACACCTCGGTGGGCCTCTACGGCTACGAGGCGGCAGGCGACGGCGTCGACACGCTGCGCCACGCGGCCACCATCACCAAGGGCCGCCCCGGCGTGCTGCACGGGTCGCGCAGCTTCATGCTGCAGGACTCCGACGGCCAGACCCTCGACTCGCACTCCATCTCGGCCGGCCTCGACTACCCGGGCGTGGGCCCCGAGCACGCGTGGCTGTCGTCGATCGGGCGCGCCACCTATCTGCCCGTCACCGACGAGGCGGCCATGAAGGCGTTCCGGCTGCTCTGCACCACGGAGGGCATCATCCCGGCCATCGAGTCGGCGCACGCCCTGGCGGGCACGATCGAACTCGGCCGGGAACTCGGCCCCGACGCCACCATCCTCGTCTCGCTCTCCGGGCGCGGCGACAAGGACGTCGAGACCGCCGGCCGGTACTTCGACGTGCTCGACGAGAACGGGAACGCCCGGGTATGAGCGACACCATCGTGAGCCCGGTCGCCTCGAGGATCGCCGCGGCCAACGCCGAGCGCGCCGGAGCTCTGGTGGGCTACCTGCCCGTCGGCTTCCCGAGCCTGGAAGGCTCGATCGACGCCGCCGTGGCGCTGGTGGAGAACGGCGTCGACGTGCTCGAACTCGGCCTGCCGTACTCCGACCCGGTGATGGACGGCCCGGTCATCCAGGCCGCCACCGTCGCCGCGCTCGAAGCGGGAGTGCGCCTCAGCGACGCCTTCACCGCGGTGGAGCGCATCCGTTCCCGGGTCGATGCCCCGGTGCTGCTGATGACCTACTGGAATCCCGTGCTGCAGTACGGCGTCGACCGCTTCGCCGACGACCTCGTCTCGGCGGGCGGCGCCGGCCTCATCACGCCCGACCTCACGGTCGACTCGGGCGCCGACTGGCTCGCCACGAGCGATCGCACCGGCCTCGACCGCGTGTTCCTCGCCGCTCCTACCTCCACCGATGAGCGGCTGAAGCTCGCCGTCGACAGCAGCCGGGGTTTCGTGTACACGGTGTCGACCATGGGCATCACCGGTGCTCGGGCCGATCTGGATGCGGCTGCCCGCACCCTGGTGACGCGGCTGCGCGCGCAGGGCGCCGAGAGCCTCGCGGTGGGCATCGGCATCTCGACGGCCGATCAGATCGCGGAGATCCTGGGCTACGCCGACGGTGCCATCGTGGGCTCCGCCCTGGTGCGCGCGCTGGCCGACGGGGGAGTCCCGGCGGTGGCGCGGCTGGCGGCCGAACTGTCCGAGGGCACCCGACGCTGAGCCGATGAGCGGTCAGTGGCCCTGGCTGGGCTAGAATCATGTCGACACGTGATCGGATGACGAGTCGACGGGCGACGTTGCCCCGAGGGCTTCCGAGAACGAGGCAGTCGACCCGAGCGCCACAAGTGAAATCGGAGCGAAGCCACCCCCGCGCAACCACCACAGCACCAGGCGCGGCGGCTGACACCTCGGTTGCTTGATCGCACCGAGGCATCCCTGATATCCATGGGCCACAGGCGTCCCAGTTCCCTAAGAATGACGTAGAGGACGGTTCTCTATGGCCGATCAGCCCGCACACCAGTCCCGCTCACGCGCGGTTCCCTTCAGCGCGCTGCCCGCCGCCCAGGGTCTGTACGACCCGGCCGACGAGAAAGACGCCTGCGGCCTCGCCATGGTCGCCACGCTCCGCGGCACCGCGGGGCACGACATCATCGACACCGCGCTCGACGCCCTGCGCAACCTCGAGCACCGCGGGGCCGTCGGGTCCGACGCGGGCACGGGAGACGGCGCGGGCATCCTCACGCAGATCCCCGACGAGTTCCTGCGGGCGGTCGCGCCGGTGGAACTGCCTCCGGTGGGCCGCTACGCGGTGGGCAACGCCTTCCTGCCCCTCGACCAGGCCGAGCGTCAGGGCGTGATGGACCGCATCCGCGAGGTGGCGGTCGAAGAAGACCTGCGCATCCTGGGCTGGCGCGAAGTGCCCGTGCGGCCCGACGAGCTCGGCCGGCTGGCGCGCGACGCCATGCCCGCCATCTGGCAGCTGTTCGTGGAGTCGATGCGCACCACCGAGTCGGGCGTGACGCTCTCGGGCATCGACCTCGACCGCCAGACCTTCCGGCTGCGCAAGCGGGTCGAACTGCAGCACCAGGTGTACTTCATGTCGCTGTCGAGCCGCACCATCACCTACAAGGGCATGGTGACGACCCTCCAGCTCGAGCCGTTCTACCCCGACCTCTCCGACGAGCGGTTCGCGTCGAAGCTGGCGCTGGTGCACTCGCGTTACTCCACCAACACCTTCCCGTCGTGGCCGCTCGCGCAGCCGCTGCGGATGATGGCGCACAACGGCGAGATCAACACGGTGCAGGGCAACCGCAACTGGATGCGCGCCCGTCAGTCGCAGCTGGAATCCGAGCTGCTCGGCGACCTGCGCCCGCTCTACCCCATCGTCACCCCGGGTCTGAGCGACTCCGGATCGTTCGACGAGGTCGTGGAGCTGCTCACCCTCGCCGGCCGGTCGCTTCCGCACGCCATCATGATGATGGTGCCCGAGGCGTGGGAGAACCAGGCCGACTTCGAAGACGCCCGCCGCGCCTTCTACGAGTACCACTCCATGCTGATGGAGCCGTGGGACGGGCCGGCCGCGCTGATCTTCACCGACGGAACCCTCGCCGGCGCGACGCTCGACCGCAACGGCTTGCGCCCCGGGCGCTACCTCATCACCGACGACGGTCTCGTCGTGCTGGCGAGCGAGATCGGTGTCTTCCCCGACGTCGATCCTTCGCGCGTCGTGCGCAAGGGCCGCCTGCGCCCCGGCAAGATGTTCCTCGTCGACACGGCGGCCGGTCGCTTGATCGAGGACGACGAGATCAAGTCGTCCCTCGCCTCGGCCGAGCCGTACTCCGAATGGCTCGACGAGGGTCGCATCAACCTGCGCGACCTGCCCGAGCGTGAGCACATCGTGCACACGCCGGCGTCCGTCACCCGGCGTCAGCGCATCTTCGGCTACACGCAGGAGGAAGTGCGCATCCTGCTGTCGCCGATGGCGAAGAACGCGGCCGAGCCCCTCGGCGCGATGGGCTCAGACACGCCCATCGCCGTGCTCAGCGACCGCCCGCGACTGCTGTTCGACTACTTCACCCAGCAGTTCGCCCAGGTCACCAACCCGCCGCTGGACTCCATCCGCGAAGAGGTCGTCACGAGCCTGCGCCTGGGCCTCGGCCCCGAGCGCAACCTGCTCGACGCCACGCCGGAGCACACCCGTCAGGTCGTGCTCGACTTCCCGGTGATCGACAACGACGAGCTGGCCAAGATCCAGCACATCGACCCGACGTCGGGCAGCCGTCTCACCACCACCCTCAAGGGCCTGTTCCGGGTCGACGAGGGGCCGAAGGCCATGCAGAACCGCATCGCGGCCATGTGCGCCGAGGCCGACGAGGCGATCGAGAACGGCGCCCTGTTCATCGTGCTGAGCGACCGCGACTCCAACAAGGACTTCGCACCGGTGCCGTCGCTGCTCATGCTCGCGGGCGTGCACCACCACCTCATCCGCCGCCAGACCCGCATGAAGGTGGGTCTGATCGTCGAGGCCGGTGATGTGCGCGAGGTGCACCACGTCGCCCTGCTGATCGGCTACGGCGCCTCGGCGGTGAACCCGTACCTCGCCATGGAGACGTGCGAGAACCTGGTGCGCTCGGGCTCGATCACCGGCATCACGCCCGAGAAGGCCGTGAAGAACGTGATCAAGGCGCTCGGCAAGGGCGTGCTGAAGATCATGTCGAAGATGGGCATCTCCACCGTGTCGTCGTACGCCGGTGCGCAGACCTTCGAGGCGGTGGGACTCGCCCCCGAGTTCGTGGCCGAGTACTTCACGGGCACGTCGTCCAAGCTCGGTGGCGTCGGTATCGACGTCATCGCGGCCGAGAGCGCCGCGCGCCATCGCCAGGCCTACCCGGAGGACGTGGCGATCGTCGCCCACGAGCCGCTCGCGGTGGGCGGGGAGTACCAGTGGCGCCGCGAGGGGCCGCCGCACCTGTTCAACCCCGACACGGTGTTCCGGCTGCAGCACGCCACGCGCGCCCGCCGGTACGACATCTTCCGCGAGTACACCAAGCTCGTCGACGACCAGGCCGAGAACCTGATGACCCTGCGCGGCCTGTTCCGCCTGCGAACGGATGCGCGGCCGTCGATCCCGATCGACGAGGTCGAGCCCGTCTCGTCGATCGTCAAGCGCTTCTCCACCGGCGCGATGAGCTACGGCTCCATCTCGAAGGAGGCGCACGAGACCCTCGCCATCGCGATGAACCGCCTCGGCGGCAAGTCGAACACCGGTGAGGGCGGGGAGGACGTCGACCGTCTGCTGGACCCCGAGCGCCGTAGCGCCATCAAGCAGGTGGCCTCGGGCCGGTTCGGCGTGACGAGCATGTACCTCACGCACGCCACCGACATCCAGATCAAGATGGCGCAGGGCGCCAAGCCCGGCGAGGGCGGCCAGCTGCCGCCCACGAAGGTCTACCCGTGGATCGCGCGCACCCGGCACGCCACGGCCGGCGTCGGCCTCATCTCGCCGCCGCCGCACCACGACATCTACTCGATCGAAGACCTCAAGCAGCTCATCTTCGACGTCAAGCGCGCGAACCCCGAGGCCCGGGTGCACGTGAAACTGGTGAGCCAGAACGGTATCGGCGCGGTCGCAGCCGGCGTCACGAAGGCCCTGGCCGACGTGGTGCTGGTCTCCGGCCACGACGGCGGCACCGGCGCGAGCCCTCTCAACTCCCTCAAGCACGCGGGCACGCCCTGGGAGATCGGCCTCGCCGAGACCCAGCAGACCCTGATGCTGAACGGGATGCGCGACCGCGTGGTGGTGCAGGTCGACGGCCAGATGAAGACGGGCCGCGACGTGATCGTGGGCGCCCTGCTCGGAGCCGAGGAATTCGGCTTCGCCACCGCTCCTCTGGTGGTCGAGGGCTGCATCCTGATGCGGGTGTGCCACCTCGACACCTGCCCGGTGGGTGTGGCGACGCAGAACCCCGAGCTCCGGGCCCGGTTCTCGGGCAAGCCCGAGTTCGTGGTGAACTTCTTCGAGTTCCTCGCCCAGGAGGTACGGGAGTACCTCGCCGAGCTCGGCTTCCGCACCCTCGAGGAGGCCGTGGGCCACCACGAGCTGCTCGACACCGACGCGGCGATCGAGCACTGGAAGACCGACGGCCTCGACCTCAGCCCCGTGCTGGTCGGTCCGGCGTTCTCCGACGACGAGCCGCGCAACAACCGTCGTAAGCAGGAGCACGAGCTCGAGAAGCACTTCGACAACCGGCTCATCCACGAGGCGCGAGCGGCTCTGGAGCACGGCGAGCCCGTGGCGATCACCCTGCCCATCCGCAACACCGAGCGGGCCGTGGGCACGATGCTCGGCCACGAGGTCACGAAGCGGCACGGCGAGCAGGGACTGCCCGACGGCACGATCCAGATCACGCTGCTGGGCTCGGCCGGGCAGTCGCTCGGCGCCTTCCTGCCCTCGGGCATCACGCTGCGGCTCGAGGGCGACTCGAACGACTACGTGGGCAAGGGGCTCTCGGGCGGGCAGATCATCCTGCGCCCCGACCGCCGTTCGGTCTTCCCGGCCGAGCGCAACGTGATCGCCGGCAACGTGATCGGCTACGGCGCCACCCAGGGCAGCATGTTCCTGCGCGGCATCGTGGGCGAGCGCTTCCTGGTGCGCAACTCCGGGGCCACCGCGGTGGTGGAGGGCGTGGGCGACCACGCGCTGGAGTACATGACCGGCGGTCTCGCCGTCATCCTGGGCTCCACCGGCCGCAACCTCGGAGCGGGCATGTCGGGTGGCACCGCCTACATCCACGACCTGAACCCCGAGCGCGTGAACGCCGACTCGCTGGCCTCCGGCGAACTGCAGCTGCTGCCGCTCGGCGGCGCCGACATCGAGATCGTGCGCGACCTGCTGCAGCGGCACCAGGCCGAGACCGGCTCACCGCTGGCCGGGCGGATGCTGGACGACTTCGACACCACCGTCGCGAAATTCGTGAAGGTGCTCCCACGTGACTACGCCGCCGTTCTCGCCACCCGGCAGACGGCGGTCGAAGAAGGACTCGACCCGGACGGCGACGTCGTCTGGGGACGTATTTTGGAGGTGACGGGTGGCTGATCCCAAGGGCTTCCTGAAGACGCCGGAGCGCGAGCTCCCCAAGCGCCGGCCGGTGTCGGTCAGGCTGATGGACTGGAAAGAGGTCTACGAGCAGGGCGACGCGGCGACCACGCGGCGCCAGGCCGGGCGCTGCATGGACTGCGGCATCCCGTTCTGCCACCACGGCTGTCCGCTGGGCAACCTGATCCCGGAGTGGAACGACCTCACCTGGCGCGACGAGGGCCGGGCGGCCATCGAGCGGTTGCACGCCACGAACAACTTCCCGGAGTTCACGGGCCGGCTCTGCCCGGCGCCGTGCGAGTCGGCGTGCGTGCTCGGCATCAACCAGCCGCCCGTGACCATCAAGCAGGTCGAGGTGTCGATCATCGACCAGGCCTTCGCGAACGGCTGGGTGCAGCCGCACCCGCCGGAGCGCCTCACCGGCAAGACCATCGCGGTCGTCGGTTCGGGCCCGGCCGGCCTCGCCGCCGCGCAGCAGCTCACCCGCGCCGGTCACACGGTGGCCGTGTACGAGCGCGACGACCGCATCGGCGGCCTGCTGCGCTACGGCATCCCCGACTTCAAGATGGAGAAGAAGCACCTCGAGGCGCGACTGACCCAGATGATGTCGGAGGGAACCCGTTTCCGCGCCGGCATCGAGATCGGCAAGGACATCACCTGGGACGACCTGCGGGCCCGCTACGACGCCGTGATCGTCTGCACCGGCGCGACCGTGCCGCGCGACCTGTCGGTTCCGGGGCGCGACCTCGACGGCGTGCACTTCGCCATGGAGTACCTGGTTCAGCAGAACAAGGTGGGCGCCGGCGACGACGTGCTCGGCCAGATCACGGCCGAGGGCAAGCACGTGGTGGTGCTCGGCGGCGGCGACACCGGTGCCGACTGCATCGGCACCGCACATCGCCAGGGTGCCCTCTCGGTGACCAACCTCGCCATCGGCAAGCAGCCCCCGTCGGAGCGGCCCGAGCACCAGCCTTGGCCGATGGCCGCTCAGCTGTTCGAGGTCTCCAGCGCTCACGAGGAGGGCGGGGAGCGCAAGTTCCTGGCCTCGACCGTGGAGTTCCTGTCGAACGAGTCGGGCGAGGTGCGCGCCATCCGCGTCGCCGAGACCGAGTTCGTCGACGGACGGCGCGTTCCCAAGGCCGGCAGCGAGCACGAGATCCCCGCCGACCTCGTGCTTCTCGCCCTCGGCTTCACCGGAGCCGAGAACGACCGCCTGACCGACCAGCTCGGAGCCCAGTTCGATCAGCGCGGCAACGTCGAGCGGGCGGGCGACTACATGAGCTCGGTGCCCGGCGTGTTCGTGGCCGGCGACTCCGGCCGCGGGCAGTCCCTCATCGTGTGGGCGATCGCCGAGGGCCGTGCTGCGGCCTCGGCGGTCGACCGGTACCTCGAGGGCGAGACCGAGCTGCCCTTCCCCGTGAAGCCGACCGATCGCGCCATCGCGGTCTGATAGCCTCGCCCGGGACTTCCGACCTCCACCTCCACCACCACCACATGCGCCCCAGGGCGCAGAACATGGAGCAGTTGACACAGATGAGACGCGCGAAGATCGTCGCAACACTCGGGCCGGCGACGTCGACCTATGAAACCATCAGGGCCATCATCGATGCGGGCGTCGACATGGCCCGCATGAACCTGAGCCACGGCAGCTACGACGTGCACGAGTCGGTCTACCGCAACGTGCGTCAGGCGGCGGAGGACTCCGGCCGCGCGATCGCGGTACTGGTCGACCTCCAGGGCCCGAAGATCCGCCTCGGCAAGTTCGAGAACGGTCCGTACGATCTGGCCGAGGGTGACATCTTCAAGATCACCGTCGACGACATCATCGGCAACAAGGAGATCTCCTCTACGACCTACAAGGGTCTGCCGCAGGACGTCTCGCCCGGCGATCCGCTGCTGATCGACGACGGCAAGGTCACCCTCCGCGTGCTCGAGACCGACGGCACCGTGGTGACCACGGTGGTCGAGGTGCCCGGCGCCGTGTCGAACAACAAGGGCATCAACCTGCCCGGTGTGGCCGTGAACGTGCCCGCCATGAGCGAGAAGGACATCGCCGACCTGCGCTGGGGCCTGCGCCTCGGCGCCGACTACATCGCGCTCTCGTTCGTGCGCAACGCCGCCGACGTCGACGACGTGCACCGCATCATGGACGAGGAGGGCCGTCGTGTGCCCGTCATCGCCAAGATCGAGAAGCCGCAGGCGGTCGAAAACCTCGAGGAGATCATCGACGCCTTCGACGGCATCATGGTCGCCCGTGGCGACCTCGGCGTCGAGCTGCCGCTGGAGGCCGTGCCGATCGTGCAGAAGCGTGCGGTCGAGTTGTCCCGCCGCATGGCGAAGCCCGTGATCGTGGCCACCCAGGTGCTCGAATCGATGATCTCGTCGCCCCGCCCCACCCGCGCCGAGGCCTCCGACTGCGCCAACGCGGTGCTCGACGGCACCGACGCGGTCATGCTCTCGGGCGAGACCAGCGTGGGCGAGTTCCCGGTGATCACCGTGCAGACCATGGCACGCATCATCGAGTCCACCGAGGAGCACGGCCTGGAGCGCATCCCCGCTCTCGGCACCAAGCCCCGCACCCAGGGCGGCGCGGTCACCCTCGCCGCCGCCGAGGTGGGCGACTTCGTGGGCGCCAAGTTCCTCTGCGTGTTCACGGAGTCGGGAGACTCGGTGCGACGGATGACGCGCCTGCGGTCGAGCATCCCGATTCTGGGCTTCACGCCCGAGCCCGGCATCCGCAACCGCATGGCGCTGAGCTGGGGCGTGCAGTCGTACCTGGTCGATCGTGTGAAGCACACCGACGAGCTGATGGGCCAGGTCGACGACGTGCTGCTCGGCCTCGGCCGCGCCCAGATCGGCGACAAGGTGATCGTGATCTCCGGTTCCCCTCCCGGAGTGGCCGGCACCACCAACGACATGCGGGTGCACATCATCGGTTCGGCACACAACCCGTTGGTGCCCGAGACCTTCGACAACTAGGGCACGGCTTTCGGCTCGGAGGCTACCTCAGGATTCGGCCAGGATTCGATCAAGCTTTGATCGGTTCCTGGCCGTTTCCTGTTGCGGCGTGTCACCGACCGATAGATTTCGGATGCCGCGCCGTACCCCGGTGCGACTGCTGTCGATCCGAGTGAAAGAACACACACGCCATGCCCAGAAAGCGACTCATCCTGCGCCTCGTCGGCGCGGGAGCGGCCATTGCGACGGCTGTCGCCCTCTCCGGCTGTTCCACGATCATGCCCCTCCTCGGAGTGCAGCCGACCCAGGCCCCGGGGGCAGCGGGCGCGTCCGCCGGTTCCACCTCGGCCGACTCCACCGCCGCCGACCTCAGCGCGAACACCACCGATCAGGCGCTGCAGTTCGCCTCGGTGTTCACCGACATGGGTTCGGTTCACCCCACCGTCGACATCGCCGACAAGCTGCAGCTGCGGCTCGACGTCTGGACGGAACAGAAGACGCACGACTGGACGCCGATGGCCGACAAGCGGTTCTCGTTCGTGATCGGCGTCTACGACAACAAGGTCGCCCCCGAGGCGCCGTTCGACCAGAAGCGCCGCGTGTACATGTCGAACATCACGGTGACCGCCAAGACCACCACGGCCTCGGGCACCGTCGAGACGCCCTACGCCCTCAACACCGACCCGCTGAAGATCACCCTCGACCCCGAGGCGCTCCGCTCGGAGCAGGGCCTTGGGCTGCTCATCACCTCTCCCAAGGGAGGGTTCCAGCTGGAGTCGCAGCAGATCGGCGTCGTGGCCGACGACACCCAGGGCCTGATGCTCGACTTCGCCTTCCAGGTGTCGTTCGAGACGGCGCCGCTGGCCAACACCTACATGACCCAGGTGGTGCACCAGTACGTTCCGGTGGCCATCTTCTCCGAGGCCGACGTGGCTGCCGCCAAGACCACACCGACGCCGACCGTCACCCCCACACCCATTCCGGCGGGCTAGCACCACAGCACCGGGGTTCGCCCCGAACGACGGATGCCCGGGTTCTGAACCCGGGCATCCGTTCGTCTTTTCAGGTGTTCTTCGGCCGTACCGGTGGTGGGACTCGAACCCACACGCCCTTTCGGACAGCGCATTTTGAGTGCGCAGCGTCTGCCATTCCGCCACACCGGCTTGCTACGAGCGAGGTCAAGAATACCGTAGGGTTGAAATGTGACTGACCAAGAACCGACGACAGCAGTGCCCCGCCGTGTAGTGGTGGCCGAAGACGAATCCCTGATCCGCCTCGACATCGTCGAGATCCTGCGCGACAACGGGTTCGATGTCGTGGGTGAGGCCGGAGACGGTGAGACGGCCGTGGCCCTCGCCACCGAGCTGCGGCCTGACCTGGTGATCATGGACGTCAAGATGCCCCAGCTCGATGGCATCTCCGCCGCGGAGCGCCTCTCGAAAGACCACATCGCCCCCGTGGTGCTGCTCACCGCGTTCAGCCAGAAAGAGCTGGTCGAGCGCGCCACCGAGGCCGGTGCCCTCGCCTACGTGGTGAAGCCGTTCACCCCGAACGACCTGCTGCCCGCGATCGAGATCGCCCTCTCGCGGTACGCCCAGATCATCACCCTCGAGTCCGAGGTGGCCGACCTCGTCGAGCGCTTCGAGACCCGCAAGCTCGTCGACCGGGCCAAGGGCCTGCTCAACGAGAAGATGGGGCTCACCGAGCCCGAGGCCTTCCGCTGGATCCAGAAGGCGTCGATGGATCGCCGCCTCACCATGCACGACGTGGCGCAGGCCATCATCGAGCAGCTGAGCCCGAAGAAGAGCTAGCCGTTCCCTCGGCAGCGGCTACTTCGACTCGAAGACCTGGCCCGGCCGTCGGTCTTTGATGATGTTCGTGATGCGCACCGTTGAGAGCCGGCGGCCGTTCTCGTCGTCGATCTCGATCTGGTGGGTGGCGAGGCTCTTGCCGAGGTGGATGGCGGTGCATGTGCCGATCACCCAGCCCGCGGTCGCCGAACCGGAGTGACTGGCGTTGATCTCGATGCCCATGGCCACCTTGCCGGGGCCGGCGTGCAGGTTGGCCGCCGTCGATCCGAGGCTCTCGGCGAGCACCACGTAGGCGCCGCCGTGCACGAGACCGAGCGGCTGTGTGTTGCCCTCCACGGGCATCCGCGCCACCGAGCGCTCGGCGCTCAGCTCGAGGAACTGGATGCCCATCCGCTCCGCCAACGCGCCGATGCCGCGGTAGCCGAACACCTCCATCACATCGATCGGAAGAGGCTCGGCCTCAGGCGTCGGAACGGAGGTCTCTGGCTGCGTCATCGGTGCGGATTCCTGTCTCGAAGGACTGTCGGAGGGCCTTGCTAGGCTGGCCCTGTGCCGGACAAAGATCAGCCTACCCTCCTCCTCATCGACGGTCATTCGCTCGCTTTCCGGGCCTTCTACGCCCTTCCGGTCGACAGCTTCCAGACCCGCGACGGGCAGCACACCAACGCCATCCACGGCTTCCTGGCGATGCTGATCAACCTCCTCAAAGCCGAGAAGCCCACCCACCTCGCGGTGGCCTTCGACATCTCGCGCTTCTCCTTCCGCACCCGCGAATACCCGGAGTACAAGGGCACGCGCGGCGAGACGCCGGCGGAGTTCATCGGGCAGGTGCCCCTGCTGCAGGAGTGCCTGCACGCGCTCGGCATCATCACCATCGAGAAAGAAGACTTCGAGGCCGACGACATCCTCGCCACCCTGGCCTCCCAGGGTCGCGCGGAGGGCTACCGGGTGCTCGTGGTCTCGGGCGACCGCGACGCGATCCAGCTCGTGAACGACGACGTGACGCTGCTGTACCCGTCGCGCCAGGGCGTCTCCGACCTCACCCGGTACGACCAGGAGAAGGTGTTCGAGCGCTACGGCATCCGCCCCGAGCAGTACCCCGAGATCGCGGCGCTCGTGGGGGAGACCAGCGACAACCTGCCCGGCATCCCGAAGGTGGGCGAGAAGACCGCGGTGAAGTGGCTGAACCAGTTCGGCTCGCTCGACGCCATCCTCGAGCATCGTGACGAGATCAAGGGCGTGGTGGGCGAGAACCTCCGCACCTACGCCGAGAACGCCATCCGCAACCGCCGGTTGAACCGGCTGCTCACCGACGTCGAGCTCCCGGTCGGCCCGTCGGAGCTGCTGCGCGCACCGGCCGACGAGCAGCAGGTGCGCGACGTGTTCGCCCGGCTCGAGTTCCGTACCCTGCTCGACCGGGTGCTGAAGCTCGAGGGCATCGCCGGTGATTCCGAGGTGGGCCAGGCCGCGGCGGCGGCCGCCGCCGAGAAGGCCGAGAACGCCCCTACACCCGTCACGCTGCTCGACGAAGAGCTCGCGGCCTGGCTGGCACGGCACTCCACCGCCACCGACGCCGAGGTTGCCGCCGATGTCACCGCAGCCATCTCGGTGCAGGTCGAGACGATCGACGGGTTCCCCGTCGCGGTCGGGCTGGCCACGCTGCACGAGACGGTGTTCCTTCCGTGGACGCCGAACAGCCGCGACTACGCGCCGTTCGAGGAGTGGCTGGCCGGCGACGCCCCGAAGGTCTTCTTCGATGCCAAGCGCCAGATCAAGGCTCTCCGTTCGGCCGGGCTCGCCGTCGCCGGCCTCTCGTTCGACCCTGTGATCGCCGCGTGGCTGCTCAAGCCCGAGTCCAGCGCCGACCGCTCGCTCGACAAGCTCGTCGATCGGCACCTGCTCGAGACCCTGCCCACGCCCGACCCCAATCAACTCGTGCCCGAGAGCGATTTCGTGGTGGGCCCGGCCGGCGAGGCCTGGTACGCGCTGCGGGTCGCCCGAGCCCTCGCCGTGCAGCTCGACGAGCGCACGCTCCGGGTGCTCACCGAGATCGAGATGCCCACCCTGATGGTGCTGGCCGAGATGGAGCTCACCGGCGTGACCGTCAGTCACGACGAACTGACGGCCCTGTCGAACGAACTGGGCGAGTCGGCGGCCGCCATCGCCACGGAGGCGTTCGGCATCATCGGCCGCGAGGTGAACCTCGGTTCACCCAAGCAGATCCAGGAAGTGCTGTTCGACCAGCTCGACATGCCGAAGACGCGGGCCACCAAGACCGGGTTCTCCACGGATGCGGGCGCGCTGGCCGATCTGCAGGCGTCGAACCCGCATCCGTTCCTGGGGCTGCTGCTGGCGCATCGCGATGCCACGAAGCTGCGTCAGATCATCGAGAGCGTCGACAAGGCCATCGCCCCCGACGGTCGCGTGCACACCACCTACGTGCAGACCGGTTCGTCGACGGGGCGCATCTCCTCGACCGACCCGAATCTGCAGAACATCCCGGTGCGCACCGAGGAGGGCCGTCGCATCCGTCACGCCGTTCGGGTGGGTGAGGGCTACGAGTGCCTGCTCACCGCCGACTACTCGCAGATCGAGATGCGCATCATGGCTCACCTCTCGGGCGACCAGGGGCTGATCGACGCGTTCCAGTCGGGTGAAGATCTGCACCGCTTCGTGGGCTCACGGATCTTCTCGGTCGACCCGGCCGACGTCACGCCGAACATGCGCACGAAGGTGAAAGCCATGTCGTACGGCTTGGCCTACGGGCTGTCGGCGTTCGGGCTGTCGAAACAACTGCGCATCGAGACCGCCGAGGCCAAGCAGCTGATGAGCGACTACTTCGAACGCTTCGGCGGGGTGCGCGACTACCTCCGCAACGTGGTCGTGCAGGCCAAGGTCGATGGGTACACCGAGACCATCTACGGCCGCCGCCGGCCGTTCGCGAACCTCAACAGCGCCAACCGGGTGCTGCGCGACAACGACGAGCGGGCCGCGCTGAACGCACCCATCCAGGGCACGGCGGCCGACATCATCAAGATCGCCATGATCAACGTGGCCGCCGACATCGCGACCCAGGGGCTGGCGTCGAAGATGCTGCTTCAGGTGCACGACGAACTCGTGTTCGACGTGGCGCCGGGCGAGTGGGATGCGCTGGCCGCCATCGTCACGGAGCGCATGTCGACCGCGGCCTCCCTCCGCGTACCCCTCGAGGTGCAGCTCGGCCGCGGCGAGAACTGGAACGAAGCAGCCCACTAGCCCTGCACCCAAAGCTCTGCACAGCCGCTGCGCCGCGGAGAGTCGCGCGAAGTCGTGCTCGAGCGCTCTTGGGAGCGACTTTTCGCGACGCAACGCGCGTGGGGCGTGGGGCGTGGGTCAGCGGAAGTCACGGGAGGCGGTTTTGGCGGTGAGGGTGAGCGGCTCGAGCTGATCGGCCACGAGGTTGGTGATTCCCTCTTCCGAGCGTTCGAGGATGCCACGCACCACCAGCGCGGGGGAGTCGCGCGCGATGCGGCGGTAGCGCTTCCACACCCCGACCCCGCAGATCACGTTCAGGATGCCCGTCTCGTCTTCGATGTTCATGAACGTGATTCCGCTCGCGGTGGCCGGCCGTTGCCGGTGCGTCACCACGCCGCCCACCTCGATGCGCCGACCGTTCTCCGCCGTCGCCAGATCGGCCACCGAGAGGGCGCCGCGCTGCCGGAGCTCGTCGCGCACGTGGGCGAGCGGGTGGTCATCGGGTGAGATGCCGGTGGCCCAGAGGTCGTAGACCACCTGTTCCTCGTCCGAGAGCATCGGCAAGAGCGGCGGCTGCACCGACACGAAGGTGCCGGGAAGATACTCCGCCTTCTCCTGAGCGGCGTTGCCCGCCTCCCAGAGCGCTTCACGCTTGGTGAGTCCGAGGCTCTCGAAGGCACCGGCGGTGGCGAGGGCCTCGAGCTGAGGGGTGCTGAGACCCACCCGTCGGGCCAGATCGGACATGCTCTCGAAGAGACCGTTCTCGTCGCGCTCGGCCACGATCTTCTCGGCCAGGGCGGCACCGATCGACGTCACCTCGGCGAGACCGAGCCGCACTGCGACGTTGCCGTCGCGCCGGTGCTCGGCTGTGCGGTCGGGCTTCGAGCGGTCGAAGACCACCGGCACCGGCCCCGGCTCTTCGAGGCAGGGGTCGAGCCCGGTTTCGGCGACGAAGGCTTCTGCCCCCGAACCGCCCGCGGGGTTCCCGGCGAGCAGAAGTGGCTCGAGCCCCGCCTGCACGCCCGAGCGCTGGATGTCGGGGCGACGCACCTCGACACCGTGGCGACGGGCATCCGCCGTCAAGGTCTGAGGGGAGTAGAACCCCATGGGCTGGGCCCGGAGCAGCGCGGCGAGGAAGGCCGCTGGGTAGTGCAGCTTGAACCACGAGCTCGCGTAGACCAGCAGGGCGAAGCTCGTGGAGTGGCTCTCGGCGAAACCGAAGTTCGCGAAGGCCTCGATCTTCGTGTAGATGATGTCGGAGTCGGCCGCGTTGATGCCGTTGTTCGCCATGCCCTCGTAGAGCTTCTCGCGCAGGCTCGAGATCTTCTCGAGCCCGCGCTTGGAGCCCATCGCCCGGCGGAGCAGATCGGCGTCCTCGGCCGAACAGTCGCCGACGGCCATGGCCATCTGCATCAGCTGCTCCTGGAACAGCGGCACCCCGAGGGTGCGCTCCAGCACCGGTTTCAGCTTCGGGTGCAGATAGGTCACCGGCTCCTGCCCGAGCTTGCGCCTGATGTACGGATGCACGGCACCGCCCTGGATCGGACCGGGCCGGATCAGCGCGATCTCGACCACGAGGTCGTAGAAGGCGCGGGGCTGCAGCCGGGGGAGCGTGCCCATCTGCGCCCTGCTCTCCACCTGGAACACACCGATGGAGTCGGCCCGGCAGAGCATGTCGTAGACGGCCTCCTCCTCTTTCGGAAGGGTGTCGAGGGTCCACCGCCGGCCGGTCGACTCGTGCACGAGGTCGAAGCAGTACTGCAGCGCCGAGAGCATGCCGAGGCCGAGCAGGTCGAACTTCACGAGGCCCATCCACGCGCAGTCGTCTTTGTCCCACTGCAGCACCGTGCGGTTCTCCATGCGGCCGTTCTCGATCGGGCAGACCTCGCCCACCGGGCGGTCGGTGAGCACCATGCCGCCCGAGTGGATGCCGAGGTGGCGCGGGAACTTCAGCACCTCGGTGGCGAGGGCGATCACCTCGTCGGGGATGTCGTGGTCGTCGCTCTCGACGGCCGGCCCCCAACGCTCGATCTGCTTGGACCAGGCATCCTGCTGGCCCGGGCTGTGGCCGAGGGCCTTCGCCATGTCGCGCACCGCGAACTTGGGGCGGTACTGGATGACATTCGCCACCTGAGCGGCGTTCCGGCGCCCGTATTTCTCGTAGACGTACTGGATCACCTCCTCACGGCGCTCCGAGTCGAAGTCGACGTCGATGTCGGGCTCTTCGTCACGCATGCTCGACAGGAAGCGCTCGAAGGGCAGTTTGCATGCGATCGCGTCGACCGCGGTGATGTCGAGCAGGTAGCAGACGGCGGAGTTCGCGGCCGAGCCACGACCCTGGCAGAGGATGCCTCGGCTGCGGGCCTCGCGCACGATGTCGTAGACGATGAGGAAGTAGCCGGGGAAGTCCTTCAGCTCGATCACGTCGAGTTCCCGCTCGATGCGCGCCAGGTCGTCGTCGCTCGCGCGGGGATACTTGCGTGGGATCGCGTCACGGACGAGACGGCGCAGCCAGGACATCGGAGTGTGGCCTTCGGGCACCTTCTGCCGGGGGAGCCGCGGCTTCGCCATGCGCAGCTCGAAGGACAGGTCGGCCGCCACCTCGACGGTGCGCTCGACGGCGCCCGGGTACCGGGCGAAGCGCCGTGCCATCTCGGCGCCGGAGCGCAGGTGGGCGGTGGGCGCGGCGGGCAGCCAGCCGTCGAGCTCGTCGAGACTGCGTCGGGCGCGCACCGCGGCCAGTGCCTGGGAGAGCCGGTGCTGCTTCGTGGTGGCGTAGTGCACGTTGCCGGTGGCGACCGTGCCGAGACCCTGCTGGTCGGCGATACCGGCCAGGGCGTCGTTGCGGGTGCTGTCGAGCGGATCGCCGCGATCGGTGAGCTCGACCAGCACGTTCTCCCGGCCGAACAGCGCGACGAGTCTGTCGACCTCGCGGGCGGCGCCGTCGACCCCCTCGAACTCGAGCGCCTGGCGCACGGGGCCCTTGCGGCAGCCGGTGAGCACCATCCAGTCGCCGTGGGCCTGGGCGGCGAGGTCGTCGAGGTCGTACAGCGGGCGGCCTTTCTCGGCCATCGGCGCGAGCTGGGCGGAGGTGATGGCGCCGGCCAGGCGGTGGTAGCCCTCTTTCTGCCGGGCGAGCACGAGCAGGTGGGAGCCCTCGGGATCGGCCACGCCGTTCTGCGGCCTGCTGAGGTCGAGCGAGAGCTCGGCGCCGAAGACCGTGGCCACGTCGTGCTTCTCGGCGGCCTCGGCGAAACGCACGATGCCGTAGAAGCCGTCGTGGTCGGTGAGCGCGAGAGCGTTCAGGCGAAGACGCGCGGCCTCTTCGATGAGGGTCTCGGGCGAGGACGCGCCGTCCAGGAAGCTGAAGTTGGAGTGCGCGTGCAGCTCGGCGTACGGCACCGCCGGCTCGACGGGCTCCCTCGGCCGGCCGGGTTCGACGGCCTCGGGATCGTAGGGAGACCGCTTGGCCGACTCGGTCACTCCGTCGCCCGGCGGCGGCCCCGGCCGCGTGCGGTCGGACAGGGTGCGCTCGAGCTCCGACCACGGGATCGCAGGATTGTTGAACCCCATCAGCACCCCCTCGTTCGACCCGGGCGTGGGCGGATGCAGGGGTGTAGGCGAAGACGGAGACCGTCAGTCATAGCGGGCCTCCGCCCACCACAGGTGGCGGTCGAGGGTGAGGAGCCAGGCGACGCCGTCGGCGTCGACGAGCTGGAGGCGATCGAGACGACGGGCCTTGCGGTCGTCCCACCAGCGTTCGGACATCGGCCAGGGGCCGGCCCACGCCTGCACCGGGCGGAGCGACCGGCTGGAGACGTCCGGGGAGAATCGTGCGGGCACCCCGACGAGCTCACCGGACTCGTCGACGTCGACCAGCTCGTTCCGGTTCGTCACGAGCAGCACCTGGCGGCGATGCTCGAACACCGTGGTCGGCAGCGGCGGCGGAAGGCTGCCCGGCCAGGGTGCCACCTCGGCTCCGGCCGAACTCGTCGGCCCACGGCGCCGGCCACCGGCCGACGAAGGCCTGGCCGTGCCGGCTGGAGCGACAGGCCCGATCATGGCGTCCGTTCCGGCCAGTGCGATTCGGGAACCGGCCGCCGCCGCCTGCGCGGCGGCGCGCGCGGGGGGCGAGGGACGGGTGGCGACGGGCACCGGCGGGCGATCGCCCCACGGCACGAGCAGTTGACGCTCGTGCGAGGAGCGACCACCGCCGATGGAGGCGGTGAGCACCCCCTCGTGGCCCACGATGCTCTGCACCCGCGAGAGGCCGTGATGGATGCGCTCCTCGGAGCCCGTTCCCCAGAGACCGACCTCGTGGCGGGCGCTGTCGTCGACCGTCTCGGCGGTGAGCCGCACCCGCACCACCGGGGCCGAGAGCGTGCTCTCGATGGTGCTGCCGCCCTGCAGCTGCCAGCGCACCCGGTCGACCACATCGCTCGCACCGAACCAGCGCGGATGCAGCCAGGTGCGCTCCCGCACCTCACCCCGCTCGGTCGCGATCTCGACCCGCAGCTCGGTGCAGACCAGGCGGGCGGCCGCGAGTTCGCCGACGAAGCGATCGGCCTCGGCCCGGATGCTGAAGGTGATCTGGTCGATTCGCTCCAGCGGCGGTTCGAAGGCGTTGACGCTCTCGCGCACCTCGGGCGGGATGCGCGGGATGACCCGTCGCGGATCGGTGCCGCTCGCCCGCTCGTGCGCCCGTGCCCCTGGTTCACCGAAGCGGGACCGCACGTCTTCGGCCGGCAGCCGCGCGAAGTCGCCCAGGGTGCGGATGCCCAGGCGCCAGAGCAGGGTGCAGAGCTCGTCCTCGGCCAACAGCTGCAGCGGGAGTCTGGCCAGGAACTCGGGGGAGGCCCCCTCCGGCACGATGCGGATGAGGTCGACCCCCGGTAACCGTGCCGCCTGCTCGGCCGCGAACAGCCCGTCGGCCACACCGACTCGCGCCTCCGTCACCCCGAGCTCGGCGAAGCGCTCGAGGAAGGCGAGGGCCGCCGCGTGCTCGCTGCCGTAGAACCGCTTCGGACCGCGGGCGCGCAGGGCACAGCTGCCCGCACGCATGACCTGCACGTTCGGGCTCATCTCTTCGAGGGCGCCGATGAGCGGCTCGAAGGCGCGGTTGACCCGCACCGGATCGTAGGGGAAGTCGCGCAGTCGCGGACTCCGCGCCTGCGCCTCCCTCAGCCGCAGCCCTCGGCGCACCCCGTCGGAGCGCGCCCCTTCCGAGCAGGCGTAGACCAGCCCCTTCTCGATCACCGCGATCGGGTCGTCGAGTGTCAGCCCCTCCGCCTCGGCCGTGGCCGCCACCGGCCAGTCGGGGCACCACAGCACCATGGTGCGCACGGCGCCGGCCGCCGCGCCCGCACTCATCCGTTCACCTCGTGCAGCAGCCTCATGGGGGCAGATGTCTCATCGCGCCCCGCCATCCCCGGCAGCTCGATCACCGGCCGGAACAGCTCGTCGCCGTCGGGCAGCCACAGCCGCCCCCGCCGAGGCCGCCCGTTGCCGGTGCGCGCGCTGACCGACACCATCGCCTGCCGCCCGGCCAGGTAGCCGTGCCCCGAGCCGATGCCCGTCCACCTGCTCTCGGTGATGCGCAGCGTCGCCTCGCTCTGCGGCCAGTCGCCGAGCACGATCAGTGTCGCCTCGCGCTGCCGGATGCGTGCCTGCAGCCGCGCCAGCGCGGCGGCGGGAACCCGCCCCGGCACCCGGGTCACGACCACTCCCACCACATCGGCCATCGCCGCGGTGACGGTGAGCCACTCGTCTCCCGGATGCGGCACCAGCGCCAGCCGCTCCAGGGCGACCCCGAACCGTGAGGCCGCCTCGACCCCGAAATCGGGCAGCCCCACCACCCCGCACCAGATGCCGTCGGCCGAGGGACCGGCCATCAGGGCCATCACGAGCGCGGTCGAGTTCTCGACCGAGTAGGCGGCGCCGGCGCGCAGCGAGCCCCCGGGCAGCAGTGAGGCGATCGCCGGATGGGTGCGCACGGCCCGGGTGTCGAGCTTGGTGGCCTGCATCTGCGAGATGCGGGACTGCAGCGCGCGGATCTCCTCGCCCGCCGGAACGGAGGAGGAGAGGCTGCGCGCCGCGTCTGTCATGCCCTCAGCTTCGAACATATGTTCGAAGAAGTCAATCGGGCCAGGAAGGCTGTGGAGAGCATCCGGAGCCTGTGCACACAGCCCTCGAGCCGGTGTCGTCAGGGTGCCCTAGGGTCGAAGGATGAGCAGTTCGACAGTACGCCCGCCGACCGACATCGACCGCATCGCCGAGCGCTGGGTCGACACCGTGGTCGAGCTCGAACCGGTGCTCGGCACCTACATCGGCCGAACCGAGGTGAACGACCGTTTCGGCGACCTCTCACCCGCCGGGCACGAGCGCCGGGTCGGCGCCGCCAAGGCGGTTCTGGCCGAGCTCGATTCGGCCAAAACGGTCGACGTCGTCGACGAGGTTACCAAGACCGACCTCGCCAACGAGCTGCGTCTGAGTGTGGCGAGCATCGAGGCCGAGCTGCCGCTGCGCGACCTCAACGTGATCGACTCGCCCAGCCAGCACATCCGCGAGGTGTTCGACCTGATGCCCACCGACACCGTCGACGACTGGTCGGTGATCGCGAAGCGGCTCTCCGCCGTCGAGGAGGCCGTCGACGGCTACATCCTCACCCTCCGCGAGGGCATGCGCCGCTCGGTCGTTCCCGCGCGCCGGCAGGTGGTCGAGGTGCTGGCCCAGTCGCGCGGCAACTCCGGCCCCGACAGCTTCTTCACCGCCTTCGCCGCACGCGCGAGCGCCAGCGTGAGCGACGGCACGGCACTCCCCACCGCCCTCGCCGCCGACCTCGAACGCGCCGCCGGCACCGCCTCCGAGGCCTACTCCAAGCTCGCCCAGTTCCTCGAGAACGAGCTGGCCCCGGTCGCCGGCGAGCAGGATGCGGTGGGCCGCGACGTCTACGCCCTCCAGTCCCGCCGCTTCCTCGGCGCCACGATCGACCTCGACGAGACCTACGAGTGGGGCATCGAGGAGCTCGGCCGGATGGTGCGCGAGCAGGAGGCCATCGCCGAAGAGATCACGCCCGGGGCATCCGTTCACGAGGCCATCGCCTTCCTCGACGGAGACGACAGCCGGAAGCTGCACGGCACCGAGGCCCTGCGCGAATGGATGCAGGCCACCAGCGACCGCGCGGTGGCCGAGCTCGGCCGAACGCACTTCGACATCCCCGACGAGATCCGCGCCCTCGAGTGCATGATCGCCCCCACGCACGAGGGCGGCATCTACTACACGGGCCCCACCGACGACTTCTCCCGCCCCGGCCGCATGTGGTGGTCGGTGCCCGAGGGCGTCACCGAGTTCGACACCTGGCGCGAGCTCACCACCGTCTACCACGAGGGTGTTCCCGGCCACCACCTGCAGGTCGGCCAGGCCGTCTACAACCGCGCCCAGCTCAACACCTGGCGCCGTCAGCTGGCCGGCACCAGCGGCCACGCCGAGGGCTGGGCCCTCTACGCCGAACGCCTGATGGAAGAACTGGGCTACCTCGACGACCCGGCCGACCGCCTCGGCATGCTCGACGGCCAACGGATGCGCGCCGCCCGGGTGGTGCTCGACATCGGCGTGCACCTCCAGAAGCCGCGCCTGGACGGCCGGGGCGTGTGGGATGCGGAATACGCTCTCGAGTTCATGCGCCAGAACGTGAACATGGATGACGCCTTCATCCGCTTCGAGGTCAACCGCTACCTGGGTTGGCCGGGCCAGGCCCCGTCGTACAAGGTCGGCCAGCGCATCTGGGAGGAGGTGCGCGACACCCTGCGCGCCCGCGAGAAGGAGGCCTTCTCGTCGAAGGCGTTCCACCGTCGCGCCCTCGAGATCGGCGGCGTCGGCCTCGACACCCTGCGCACGGCGCTGCTGGGCTGACATGGCACCCCGATCGCGTTCCCCCTACGAGCTCACCTCCGGTTCGGCCCTCGACGACCTGCATCCCGAGGTGCGCCGCTACGTCTCCGGCGTCAAGCCCGGCTTCCGCGGCTACGGCAGCGGCGTGTTCGAGCAGGTCGGCACACCGAGGCGCTGGCTGTGGCCGGCGCTCAGGCTGCTCGCCCGTCAGGGCATGCTGTTCCCGGTGTGGGAGCACAACGTGCCGTTCAGCGTCGTCAACGCGCCCCTCACCGACCGCGACGGCCGCACCGCGATCGTGGCCGTGCGCCGATTCCACTTCCTCGGCGGAGCCGGGGCCATGGTCGACGCCATCACCGCGGAGAACCCCGGCCCCGACGGCCTGGTCGACCACCTCGGCCTCGACCGGCGGTTCCGGATGCGCCTGTCCACCCGCGTGGTGCGCGGCGAGCTGCACCTCACCTCCACGGCGTTCGAGCTGCGCTTCGGCCGCCACCACCTGCCGGTGCCCGCGGCGTTGTCGCCCCGCGTGCGCGTGGTGGAGCGGTTCGACGACGCGGCGAATGCGGGGGAGGGTGCCCAGCGCGTCACCGCCACGGTCGAGGTGCCGCTGATCGGGCGGGTCTACGAGTACACCGGCACCTTCCACTACGAGATCCGGCCCGAGCCGGCGCCGGCGGTCCGCACCCCTCCGGGCGCGCACCGGTCGCGGGCCCGGGCCGCCGCGAAGCCGGGGCGGGCACGGTGACCGAGCCGCGCACGGTGGTGCTCGCCGGAGCCTCGGGGTTCATCGGCGCCCGGCTGGTCCAGTCCTTCCGCGACGAGGGCGCTCGGGTCGTGCTGATCGGCCGCCGGGGTCCGGATGCGCGCTGGAACGACCCGGCAGGCCTGGCGGCGGCCGTCGACGGTGCCGATCTCCTGATCAACATGGCCGGCAAGAGCGTGAACTGCCGCTACGACGCCGCGAACCGTGCCGAGATCCTCCGTTCGCGCACCGAGACCACCCGGGCGCTGCACGCCGCGGTGGCGGCTGCCGCCCATCCGCCCCGGCTCTGGATCAACTCCTCGACGGCCACCGTCTACCGACACGCCGACGATCGGCCGATGACGGAGTCCACCGGCGAGATCGGCGAGGGCTTCTCGGTGAACGTGGCCACGAGCTGGGAGACGGAATTCTTCCGCGGCGAGCTGCCCGGAACCCGCCGGGTGGCGCTGCGCACCGCGATCGTGCTCGGTGACGGCAGCGCGCTGGCACCCATCATGATGCTCGCGCGCTTCGGTCTCGGGGGTCCGCAGTTCGACGGCCGTTGGCCGACGACCCGCTCGCGCCTCGCGGCGGGCACCCATCACCGCTACCGCCGCTCATCACGCGGCGGCCGTCAGCGGTTCAGCTGGGTGCATCTCGACGATGTGGTGGGCGTCGTGCGGTTCGTCGACGAGCATCCGTCGCTCGAGGGCGTGCTGAACGTCTCGGCGCCGAACCCCACCGACAACCGCACCTTCATGGCCTCGGTGCGGAAGGCCGTCGGCGCCCGGTTCGGCCTGCCCACCTGGCGCTGGATGCTCGAGCTCGGCTCGTTCGTCATCCGCACCGAGACCGAGCTGGTGCTGAAGAGCCGCTGGGTTCTGCCCGAGCGCCTCGAGGCCGCCGGTTACGAGTTCCGCTACCGCGACCACGACGCGGCTCTGGCGGCCGTCGTCGCCGAGCGCCGCTCCGGTCGCGCGCCGAGGTAGTCCACGCCGGATGGCGGCGAGATGGCGATGGCTTCTGCGCGGCCGGTACGACAGAATGATGCCTCCATACGATGAGTTTCTGCGGCGGGGCGGATCGCGACGGATGAGGGGCCCGGTTGAACCGAGGAGAAGCAGATGCCGAACGCGGCGAGGCGCGTCGACTGGCGAGGCAGGCGTTAGAGAACGGCCGAGGAGTTCTGGTCGTGGGCGAGCCGGGGTGGGGTAGCACCCGTTTCGTCCGATCGCTGGTGTCCGAGCTCGATCCGGCACTCCGTTCTCGGTTGTGGATCCGCGACGAGACGATGAACGACGAGTCGTCGAGACGAGCGCGCGATGCCCCGTCGGGTGACGACGTCCTTCCGGTGGTCGTCAGAGTCGGCCGCGGCCGGATCGATGGCCGGAGTGTCACGAGGTCGTGGGAGCGGGATCTCACCCGGGTCGACCTCGATCCCTTCACCCCGTCGGCCGTCCTCGGCATCTGCCAGCGATTCCTGCACGGGCAGCTCCACCCGGAGGCGGTTCCGGAGCTCATTCCCCGACGGGCGGGCGGAGACCTGGTGGTGCTCCGGGAAGCCGTGATCGAGCTCCGGAAAAAGGGCTCGTTGGCTCTGCAGGACGGCGTATGGACCGTTTCCGGAACCATGCCGCCACTCGAACGGCTCCGACGAGTGATCGTGAACCGGATGGCGGCGGTACTTCCGTCGGATGCCGAAACCGCACTCGACCTGATCGCTCTCGCCCCCGAGCTGGGAGTCGCCCGCACCGGGCGGCTGCTCGAAGACATGGAGGTGATCGACCCCGACCTTCTTCTGGAAGGTCTCGAGGCGGCCGGGGTGATCGACGTGATCGATCAGGACGGTGACCTGAGATGCCGGGTGCGTGACCCGATCGTCGAGCTCCACCTGCCGCACACCATCGGACGCCTGCGCCGTCGACGACTCTCCAGCGCGATCGTCCGGGCTCTCTCCGATCGGCCGGCGGAGGATTCCACGAAGAGCGACCTCCTCGCCATAGCCCGACTCGCTCTGCCGTTGGGGTGGGAGGTCAATCCTGAGGCCTTGACCACGGCCGCGGAGACGGCTCTCCGGGCGTCGCGAGTGGACTTGGCCGCTCGTCTCGCGACCGCGGCGATCGCGACCGGCGCGCCGGTCGAGGCCTCCTTCGTGCTCTCGGCAGCCGAATCGCAGTCCGGCCGCTCCGAGGAGGCGCTGGCGAGACTCGAGAGCCTCCAGGTGGACGAGACCGCAGAACCGCGACGCGCCCGGACGCGACGCGAGCTCATCCGTCTCGTCACCGCCCGGGTGAGCGATCCCACCATGGCGTGGAGTCTCCCTGACCGACCCTTCGAGCCCGGCGGTTCCCACGGCGATTCCGCCGGTCTGACCGGCTTGACGACTGCCGACGCCGATGATCGCCGGCGTGTCGAGGGCGCTCTCGCCTCTGGCTCGATCGTCGACCACGCGGCCGTCCTCGAAGGCGAGAGGAACGCCTTCGAGGCGTCATTGGCCGTGATGCAGGGGAGATCCCATGAGGCGATCGCCATGCTGACCCGGGCCGAGTCGATGCTGCGCGATGCCGGTGCCGACACGTTCCGGGTTCGATGGGGCCAGGCCTATTCGCGCCTCTGGGATCAGCCGTTCGGCACAACGTACGACGAGTTGTCCGTTCTGGCCGACGAGGCAGCCAGTCTGGGCCAGGCCGAGCAGGAGGTCTTGTGCCGATGGTCGGCCGCGCTGACACTCGGGCATGCGGGCAAGGCCGCGGAGGCGGTGTCCGAACTGCGGTGCGCCCTCACCACACTCGAAGAACTCGACCTCGCGGAAGCGGCACTGCTCGCACGGGTCGCGCTCTCCGAGGCTCTAGCCGCTCTGGGCCAGAGTGACGAGGCCGATGCGGTGCTGGCGCCCGTCCTCGAGGTCTCCGCCGACAAGCCGCTCGTCGACGGTTGGGCCCACGAGGCTCGTGGCTGGGTTCTGCGCGGGTCGGGGCGGGTCGCCGAGGCCGCCGAGGCGTTCATGACCGCGGCGTCGTTGCACGGCGCACTGGGCTTCTCTCTTTCCCAGATCATCGCGCTCAGTGCCGCGGCGAGAACGGGCGCCGCGCTCCAGGTCATCGACACGATCGACGCACTCGCCGACACCGTCGACGGTCGGTGCGTCGCGCTCCTGGTCAGACAGGCGAGAGCGGAGGCATCCATCACGGGTCGGGGCGGGCCCGAGCTCGCAGCGGAGTTCGACGATGTCGGTCTCTGTGCGGTCGACCTGGGGATGCACGGCCATGCGGCGGAGGCCTACAGCAGGGCGGCCGAGCTCCACCGTGCCGCGGGCGGTGATCCCAGGGCCGCGGCCGCTTCGGCCCGGCTCGCTGCCGGTCAGGCCTCGATCTGTGGAACCACACTGCCGGACGTACCCGGCACAGCTGCGTCGACCGGCCTGTCTCTGCGAGAGAAGGAGATCGTGCTGCTGGCGGCGGCGGGCTCATCCAATCGTGAGATCGCCGACCGGCTGGTGCTCTCGGTGCGAACGGTCGAGACCCATCTCCTGCGGGCGTTCCGCAAGCTGGGCGTACGTCGGCGTTCCGATCTGGCGGCGGCGATGGACTACTCGCCACCGGGAATGGCCGGCGGCGACGGGGCGTTGCACAGCACAGAAGCGCACAGCTAGACTAGAGCGTCACTTCTGTGACTCCTATCCGCCTGCCAGTCGCGGAAAACCACGAATGAACACCCGCGACCGGCCCGATTCATGTCCACAACGGAGCAACCACTACATGACAATCGCAACGACCGAAAAGGCAACCAAGCAGGTCGCCATCAATGACATCGGATCTGCTGAAGACTTCCTCGCCGCGGTCGAAAAGACTCTGAAATTCTTCAACGACGGAGACCTCATCGAGGGCACCGTCGTGAAGATCGACCGCGACGAGGTCCTCCTCGACGTCGGTTACAAGACGGAGGGCGTCATCCCTTCGCGAGAACTCTCCATCAAGCACGACGTCGACCCCACCGAGGTCGTCAAGGTCGGTGACTTGGTCGAGGCCCTCGTCCTCCAGAAGGAGGACAAGGAAGGCCGCCTCATCCTGTCGAAGAAGCGGGCTCAGTACGAGCGTGCATGGGGCGACGTCGAGAAGATCAAGGACGCCGATGGCGTGGTGACCGGTTCGGTCATCGAGGTCGTCAAGGGTGGCCTGATCGTCGACATCGGCCTCCGGGGCTTCCTCCCGGCCTCGCTCATCGAGCTCCGCCGCGTTCGCGACCTGACCCCGTACCTGGGCCAGGAGATCGAGGCGAAGATCCTCGAGCTCGACAAGAACCGCAACAACGTGGTTCTGTCGCGCCGCGCCCTGCTCGAGCAGACGCAGTCCGAGAGCCGCACCACCTTCCTCAACAACCTCCAGAAGGGGCAGGTCCGCAAGGGCGTCGTCTCGTCGATCGTCAACTTCGGTGCGTTCGTCGACCTGGGCGGCGTCGACGGTCTGGTTCACGTCTCCGAGCTCTCCTGGAAGCACATCGAGCACGCCTCCGAGGTCGTCGAGGTGGGCCAGGAGGTCACCGTCGAGATCCTCGAGGTCGACCTCGACCGCGAGCGCGTCTCGCTGTCGCTCAAGGCCACGCAGGAAGACCCGTGGCAGGTGTTCGCCCGCACCCACGCGATCGGTCAGGTCGCTCCGGGTAAGGTCACCAAGCTGGTTCCGTTCGGTGCGTTCGTTCGCGTCGCCGAGGGCATCGAGGGCCTGGTGCACATCTCCGAGCTCTCCGGCAAGCACGTCGAGCTCGCCGAGCAGGTCGTGTCGGTCGGCGACGAGGTCTTCGTCAAGGTCATCGACATCGACCTCGAGCGTCGCCGCATCAGCCTGTCGCTGAAGCAGGCGAACGACGGCGTCGACCCCGAGGGCACCGAGTTCGACCCGGCACTCTACGGAATGCTCACCGAGTACGACGACCAGGGGAACTACAAGTACCCCGAGGGCTTCGACCCGGAGACCAACGAGTGGAAAGAGGGCTTCGAGGCCCAGCGCGAGAAGTGGGAGCAGGACTACGCCGAGGCGCAGGCCCGCTGGGAGGCCCACAAGAAGCAGGTCGCCACGTCGAACGCCGAGGCGCTCACCAGCGACGTGCCGTCCGCGGGCAACTCGTTCTCGAGCGAGTCGACCGGCGCCGGCACCCTCGCCGACGACGAGACCCTCGCCGCACTGCGCGAGAAGCTCAGCTCGAACAACTGAGTCGCTCCGCACGATCGGCTCCTGAGCTGATCAGCACCGGATGGCCGTCCCTTTCGAGGGGCGGCCATCCGTCGTTTCCACACCGGCTGTCCGCCTCCCGCTAGCATGGGCACCGTGTTCGTGATCGCGCTCACCGGGGGCATCGCCGCCGGAAAATCCACCGTCGCCCGCCGCTTCGCCGAGCACGGAGCGGTGGTGATCGACGCCGACCGGCTCGCCCGCGAGGCGGTGGAGCCGGGCACCCCGGGGCTCGACGCGATCCGGGAGCGGTTCGGCGCATCCGTTCTCGACTCGGAGGGGCGGCTCGACCGCACGGCCCTCGGTGCCGTCGTGTTCTCCGACGAGGCGGCGAGGCTCGACCTCAACGCCATCACCCACCCCGCTGTCGCCCAGCTCTTCGCGGCACGACTGGCCGAGACGGCCGAGCGGGATGCGCACGCCGTCGTCGTCTACGACGTTCCGCTGCTCGCCGAGTCGGGTGGGCGCCGCGACGGGCTGTTCGAGTTCGTCGTGGTGGTTGAGGCTCCGGTCGGGCAGCGGATCCAGCGCCTGGTGGAGCTGCGTGGACTCTCCGAGGAGGAAGCCTCCCGGCGCGTGCACGCCCAGGCGAGCGACACCGAGCGGCGCGCCCTCGCCGACGTCGTGATCGACAGCGGCGGCACGCTCGACGAGACGCTGCAGCAGACCGACCAGGCCTGGCTGCGCATCCGCACCGCAGCCGACGACGCGCAGTCGCGCTGAACGCCGGCACCATGATGACCACGCCCATCGCCTCCATCGACCTCAACGCCGACCTCGGCGAGTCGTTCGGCGCGTGGACCATGGGCGACGACCGCTCGATGCTCGAGCTCGTCTCGAGCGCGAACGTGGCCTGCGGCTTCCACGCGGGCGACCCCACGGGGCTGCTCGACACCCTGCGCCAAGCGGTCGCCCATCGGGTGACCGTCGGCGCCCATGTCGCCTACCCCGACCTCCGAGGCTTCGGCCGGCGCGACCTCGACCTCCCGTCGGCCGACCTGACGGCCGACGTGATCTACCAACTGGGTGCCCTGCAGGCATTGGCGACCGCAGCCGGCACCCGGGTGGCGTACCTCAAGCCGCACGGGGCCCTCTACAACCGCATCGCGCACGATGAGCAGCAGGCCGCGGCCGTGGTCGAAGCGGTGCTCGCGATCGACGCGACGTTACCGATCGTGGGGCTGCCCGACTCCGAGGTCGGCCGCATCGCCGAGGCCGAGGGCCTGCGTTTCGTGCCCGAGGCCTTCGCCGATCGCGCCTACCGGCCCGACGGAACCCTGGTGCCGCGCAACGAGGCCGGCGCCGTGCTGCACGACGCCGATGAGATCGCCGACCGGATGCTCCGGCTGGCCGCCGAGGGCATCGTGACCGCCGTCGACGGCACCGACCTGCCCCTCTCGGCCGAGACCATCTGCGTGCACGGCGACACCCCGGGGTCGGTGCGTATCGCCCGGGCGGTCCGCGACGCCCTTGAGCGGTCGGGCCTGGTCGTGGGCGCCTTCGCGCCGCGCTGAGCATGGCCGGTTCCGAACGACCCGGGCCCCAGCAGCCCGACGCCGAGGACCCCACCGTGCAGCCGCTCCGGCTTCGCCGCGTCGGCGAGGCGGCACTCCTCGCCGAGTTCCCGGATGCCGCAGCGGTGCTCGCCGCCTACTCCCGACTGCGGGCGCACCCCGCAGCAGCCCCGGCGCTCGACGGCATCGTCGACGTCGTCCCCGCCGAACGCACCGTTCTCGTCACCTATGACCCCGCTCGCGTGAGTGCCTCCGGTGTGGAGCGCTGGGTGCGTGCCGCTTCTGACCGCACCTCCGCGCCGCGGCCCGCTGGCGTCGCGCCGAGGAACGAGCCGGCCGGGGCTCGCACCCTCGTCGAGATCCCTGTCCACTACGACGGTATCGACCTGCACGAGGCGGGCGAGGCGCTCGGCATGAGCGCGGCAGAGCTCGTGCTGGCCCACACCTCAGCACCGTGGACAGCCGCGTTCATCGGCTTCGCGCCCGGTTTCGCGTACCTCACCAGCGGCGACGACCGCTTCACGCTGCCTCGGCGCGCAGTTCCCCGGGCCCGTGTCCCCGCCGGATCGGTGGCATTGGCGGCGGGCTACTGCGGCATCTACCCCAGGGAGTCACCCGGTGGCTGGCACCTGATCGGCCGCACCGACGCCGACCTCTGGAACCTCGACCGCGCCCACCCCGCACTCATCGCGCCAGGCACCCACGTGAGGTTCGTCGATGCCGCCTGAGTCGATTCGTGCTGCGTCGATGCCGCTCGAGTCGGCCCTCGAGGTGCTGGCCACCGGGCCGCTCACCCTGGTGCAGGATGCCGGCCGGCCCGGCTGGGCTCACCTCGGCGTGCCCGCATCCGGAGCCGCCGACCGGGGCGCACTGCGCGCGGCGAACCGGCTGGTCGGCAACGAACCCGGGGCCGCGGTGCTGGAGTCGGTGCTCGGCGGCCTCGTGGTGCGGGCGTGGGGAACCCTGCTCGTGGCGGTGACGGGTGCTCCCACGTCGGCCTGGCTGGAGCGAGGCGGGTCGTGGGCTCCGATCAGGCATCCCTCTGGCTCATCGATGGTGGTGCGGAACGGGGAGGTGCTGCGGCTCGATCCGCCCGCCACGGGTCTCCGCACCGTGCTCGCCGTGCGCGGCGGCATCGAGGTGGCGGCTGTGCTCGGCAGCCGTTCCGCCGACGTGCTCAGCGGGCTCGGGCCGGCACCGATCCGACCGGGCGACGTGCTGCACCTGGGCGATTCGGTTGGGGAGTGGCCCGCGGCAGATCTGCTCCCGTCGACGATCGGATGGCGGCCCAGCGGGGTGCTCACGGTGCTCCGCGGCCCGCACGACGACCGGTTCGGGGCGGCCGGATGGCGGCAGCTGGTCGAGACGGCGTGGGTGACGTCGGCCCGGTCGAACCGGGTGGGGGTGCGGCTGGATGCGCCTGACCCGGCGGCACCGGGGTGGGCCGCCGTGGCGACCGGACGGAGCGAGGGGATGGTCGCCGGGGCCGTGCAGGTGCCCCCGGGCGGTCAACCTGTGGTCTTCCTGCGCGATCACCCGGTGACCGGGGGCTACCCCGTGATCGGCGTGCTGACGGAGGCGTCGATCGACCTCGCGGCCCAGCTGCGCCCGGGCGACCCCGTGCGGTTCGGCGACGGCGACGGCCCGGGCATCCGCGGAGCCGCCTGAGCCGGCGACAGAGCCGCAGTGCCCGGCACCGGCACCGTGCCCGGCACCGGAACCGACATCGGCATCAACCGAACAGCATCGCCGCTTCCTCGTAGCGGTGCTGCGGCACCGTCTTGAGCTTCCCGAGCGCCTCTTCGAAGCCGACCGTCTCGATCTCGGTTCCGCGCAGCGCGACCATCTTGCCCCACTGGCTCTCCTGGACGATGTCGCTGGCCGCCATGCCGAGGCGCGTGGCGAGCACCCGGTCGTAGGCCGTGGGCACGCCGCCGCGCTGGATGTGGCCGAGGGTGGTGGCGCGCGTCTCGATGCCGGTCATCTCCTCGATCATCGGGGCGAGTCGTTCGCCGATGCCGCCGAGGCGGGGCCGGCCGAAGGCGTCGAGGCCGCGTTCGGAGTGCGCGTCGTCGGCGTGGTCGGGGGTGAACCCCTCGGCCACCACCACCAGGGGGGCGCGGCCGCGATCGGCGGCGCTGCGCACCCAGGCGGCCACCTGCTCCATGCTCGTCTTCTGCTCGGGGATGAGGATGGCGTGGGCGCCGGCGGCCATGCCGGAGTGCAGCGCGATCCAGCCGACGTGTCGGCCCATCACCTCGGCCACCATGCAGCGGCTGTGCGAGTCGCCCGTGGTGCGCAGCCGGTCCATCGCCTCGGTGGCGATCTCGACCGCGGTGTCGAAGCCGAAGGTGTAGTCGGTGGCGTCGAGGTCGTTGTCGACGGTCTTGGGAACGCCCACGATCTTCAGCCCCGCATCCGTCAGCCGCTTCGCCGCGGCGAGCGTGCCCTCGCCGCCGATGGCGATGATGGCGTCGATGCCGAGCCGGTCGAGGGTCTCCTGGATGCGCTCGGGCCCGCCGTTGCCCTCGAACGGGTTCGTGCGGGAGGTGCCCAGGATGGTGCCGCCCTGCTTCGCGATGCCGCGCACGTCACTGCGATCGAGCGGGCGGATGTCGCCCGCGACGACGCCGCGCCAGCCGTCTCTGAAGCCGACGAACTCCTGGTCGTTGATCTCCGTGCCCTTGAGCACGGCGCCGCGGATGACGGCGTTCAGACCGGGGCAGTCGCCGCCGCTGGTGAGGATTCCGATTCGCATGGTGATGTCTGCCTCGTTGTGGTGGTGAGGGTGGGACGCTCGGCATGACGCTGAGAGCGAGCACCGACGCTGGTGTCGGTGGCCCTCCCTAAACTTATTGCATGGAACCCACCCGCTCCGTGCACCCCTTTGAAGTCATCTCTGAATACACGCCGAGCGGAGACCAGCCTGCAGCCATCGCCGAACTGGCGGGCCGCATCAACGCGGGAGAGACCGACGTGGTGCTGCTCGGCGCGACCGGTACTGGCAAGTCGGCCACCACCGCGTGGCTGATCGAGCAGGTGCAGCGGCCCACGCTCGTGCTCGCGCACAACAAGACCCTGGCGGCGCAGCTGGCGAACGAGTTCCGCGAGTTGATGCCCAACAACGCCGTCGAGTACTTCGTCTCCTACTACGACTACTACCAGCCGGAGGCCTACGTTCCGCAGACCGACACCTTCATCGAGAAGGACTCGTCGGTGAACGCCGAGGTCGAGCGGCTGCGGCACTCCACCACCAACTCCCTGCTCTCCCGGCGCGACGTGGTGGTGGTGTCGACCGTGTCGTGCATCTACGGCCTCGGCAAGCCGGAGCAGTACCTGAACGCGATGATGGCGTTGCAGCTCGGTCAGAAGGTCGACCGCGACTGGCTCATCCGCAAGTTCGTGTCGATGCAGTACCAGCGCAACGACGTCGACTTCTCGCGCGGCAACTTCCGCGTGCGCGGCGACACCATCGAGATCATCCCGATGTACGAAGAGCTGGCCATCCGCATCGAGATGTTCGGCGACGAGATCGAGGGGCTGTACAGCCTGCATCCGCTCACCGGCGACATCGTGCAGAAGCTCGAGAGCGTCTCGGTGTTCCCCGGCTCGCACTACGTGGCCGACACGAACGTGATGCACCGCGCGATCGAGACCATCCAGACCGAGTTGCACGACCGGCTCGCCCAGCTCGAACGCGAGGGCAAGCTGCTCGAGGCGCAGCGGCTCCGCATGCGCACCACCTTCGACCTGGAGATGATGCAGCAGATCGGCTTCTGCTCCGGAATCGAGAACTACTCCCGCCACATCGACGGGCGCAACCCCGGTGAGGCCCCGCACTGCCTGATCGACTACTTCCCCGACGACTTCCTCGTCGTCATCGACGAGTCGCACGTCACCGTGCCCCAGATCGGCGCGATGTACGAGGGCGACTCCTCGCGCAAGCGCACCCTCGTCGACCACGGGTTCCGGCTGCCGAGCGCCTTGGACAACCGGCCGCTCAAATGGAACGAGTTCAAAGACCGCGTGGGCCAGACGGTGTACCTCTCGGCCACCCCGGGTCGCTACGAGATGGGCATCGCCGACGGCGTAGTCGAGCAGATCATCCGCCCCACCGGCCTCATCGACCCCACGCTCATCGTCAAGCCGTCGAAGGGCCAGATCGACGACCTGCTCGAGCAGATCCGCATCCGGGCGGCGCGCGACGAGCGGGTGCTGGTCACCACCCTCACCAAGAAGATGTCCGAGGAGCTCACCGACTTCCTCACCGAGGCCGGCGTGCGCGTGCGCTATCTGCACTCGGATGTCGACACCCTGCGCCGGGTCGAGCTGCTCACCGAGCTCCGGATGGGCGTGTACGACGTGCTGGTGGGCATCAACCTGCTGCGCGAGGGTCTCGACCTTCCCGAGGTGTCGCTGGTGTCGATCCTGGATGCCGACAAGGAGGGCTTCCTGCGCTCGTCGACGTCGCTCATCCAGACCATCGGCCGCGCGGCCCGCAACGTGTCGGGCGAGGTGCACCTCTACGCCGACAAGATGACCGACTCGATGCGCCTGGCCATCGACGAGACCGACCGGCGGCGCGAGAAGCAGGTGGCGTACAACACGCTGCACGGCATCGACCCACAGCCGCTCCGCAAGAAGATCGCCGACATCACGGAGGCGCTGGCACGGGAGGGTGCCGACACGGCCGAGCTGCTCAAGGAGCGGTCGGGCCGCGGCAAGAAGAGCCCCACCCCGAACCTCCGGCGAGAGGGCATCGCGGCGCAGGGCGCGAACGACCTCGAGGCCATCATCGCCGACCTCAACAGCCAGATGCTCGAGGCGGCAGCCGAGCTCAAGTTCGAGCTCGCGGGCCGCCTCCGCGACGAGGTCTCCGAACTCAAGCGCGAACTCCGCCAGATGGAGAAGGCCGGCCACATCAACTAGCCGGTTCGCGAACGACGGAGCATCACGGCACTGACGGGTCGAGGCTCCGTCGTTCGCGGCATCCGGCACGAAACTCCTTCGTTGTCGGGTGTCGAGGACGGCCGTGGGGTGGTGCTCCGAGCGAACGGCGACGTGAGTGTCGGTGGGTCACCGTAGTGTTGGAGGGTGTCGATTTCGAACGTAGATTCCCTTGGAAAACTCAGTGTCCACGGTGCCCGAGTGCACAACCTGCGGGACGTCGACATCGAGATCCCGCGTGACTCGCTGGTCGTGTTCACCGGGCTGTCGGGCTCGGGCAAGTCGAGCCTGGCGTTCGACACCATCTTCGCCGAGGGTCAGCGCCGCTACGTCGAGAGCCTGAGCGCCTACGCCCGCCAGTTCCTCGGCCAGGTCGACCGCCCCGACGTCGACTTCATCGAGGGTCTGAGCCCGGCGGTGTCGATCGACCAGAAGTCGACGAACCGCAACCCGCGGTCGACCGTCGGCACCATCACCGAGATCTACGACTACATGCGTCTGCTCTGGGCGCGCATCGGCGTGGCCCACTGCCCCATCTGCGGGGAGCGCATCTCGGCGCAGACGGTGCAGCAGATCGCCGACCAGCTGATGGAGCTGGACGCCGGCATCCGCTATCAGGTGCTCAGCCCGGTGGTGTCGCAGAAGAAGGGCGAGTTCGTCGACCTCTTCAAGGAGCTGAGCGCGAGCGGCTACTCACGCGCCATCGTCGACGGCGAGATGATCCAGCTCGCCGAGCCGCCGAAGCTGAAGAAGCAGTTCAAGCACGACATCTCCGTGGTGGTCGACCGCCTGGTCGCCGGGCCCGAGATCCTCGGCCGCCTCACCGACTCGCTCGAGACGGCGCTGCGCCTCACCGACGGCCTGGTGCAGATCAACTACGTCGACGAGAACGGCCCCGAGGCGTGGGCGACGTTCTCCGAGAAGCTCAGCTGCCCCAACCAGCACCCCATCCAGCTCACCGAGATCGAGCCCCGTACGTTCTCGTTCAACGCCCCGTTCGGCGCCTGCCCCGAGTGCTCCGGCCTCGGCACGCGGATGTCGGTCGACGCCGACCTGCTGCTCGGCGACGAAGACCTCAGCGTGAACGAGGGTGTCATCATCCCGTGGACCACCCAGGGCAAGGGCCTGTTCCAGTACTACGAGAAGCTGCTCGACGGGCTCGCCCGCGACCTGAAGTTCTCGCTCGACACCCCGTGGAAGAAGTTGTCGCCCGAGGTGCAGGAGGCGATCCTGCGCGGCAACGACTTCGAGGTCAAGGTCAAGTGGAAGAACCGGTACGGCCGCGAGATGAGCTACACCTCCGGCTTCGAGGGCGTGATGCCCTACATCGAGCGTCAGTTCCTGCAGGCCGAGAGCGATTCGCAGCGTCAGCGCTGGGGTGAGTACCTGCGCGAGGTGCCGTGCCCCGTCTGCAACGGCAACCGCCTGAAGCCCGAGGTGCTCGCCGTGACGGTGAACGACCTCAACATCGCCGAGGTGGCGAAGCTCAGCCTGAGCGACGCCCAGCACTTCATGGGCACGCTCACCCTCACCGACCGTGAGGCCATGATCGGGGCGCAGGTGCTGCGCGAGATCCGGGCCCGCCTCGACTTCCTGATCGAGGTCGGCCTCAGCTACCTCGATCTCGCCCGCGCCGCCGGGTCGCTCTCGGGCGGCGAGGCCCAGCGCATCCGGCTGGCCACCCAGATCGGCTCCGGCCTCACCGGCGTGCTCTACGTGCTCGACGAGCCCTCCATCGGATTGCATCAGCGCGACAACCGGCGGCTGATCGACACGCTCGTCAAGCTCAAGAATCTCGGCAACACCTTGATCGTGGTGGAGCACGACGAAGACACCATCCGCACGGCCGACTGGATCGTCGACATCGGCCCCGGCGCCGGGGTGAACGGCGGCCGGGTGGTGCACTCGGGCCACTACGCCGAGCTGCTCGCGAACACCGAGTCGCTCACGGGCGACTATCTGTCGGGCCGCAAGTCGATCGAGGTGCCGAAGAAGCGGCGCCCGATCGACAAGAAGCGCATGATCTCGGTGGTGGGCGCCGAGGCGAACAACCTCAAGAACGTCACCGCCGACTTCCCGCTGGGCACTCTCACGGCGGTCACCGGTGTGAGCGGTTCCGGCAAGTCGTCGCTGGTGAACGACATCCTGTACCGCGTGCTCGCGAACCGCTTGAACGGGGCGCGCAAGCTGCCCGGCAAGCACAAGCGGGTGACGGGCCTCGACAACCTCGACAAGGTGGTGCACGTCGACCAGGCGCCCATCGGCCGCACCCCGCGGTCGAACCCTGCCACCTACACGGGAGTCTTCGACCGCATCCGCACGCTCTTCTCCGAGACCGCAGAGGCGAAAGCCCGTGGCTACCTGCCCGGCCGGTTCAGCTTCAACGTCAAGGGCGGCCGCTGCGAGGCGTGTGCGGGTGACGGCACCATCAAGATCGAGATGAACTTCCTGCCCGACGTCTATGTCGCGTGCGAGGTCTGCGGGGGAGCGCGGTACAACCGCGACACCCTGAGCGTGCACTACAAGGGCAAGAACATCGCCGAGGTGCTCGACATGCCGATCAGCGAGGCGGCCGACTTCTTCGAGCCCATCTCGGCCATCCACCGCTTCTTGAAGACCCTGGTCGAGGTGGGCCTCGGCTACGTGCGGCTCGGTCAGAGCGCCACCACGCTCAGTGGCGGCGAGGCGCAGCGCGTCAAGCTCGCCACCGAGTTGCAGCGCCGCTCGAACGGCCGCAGCATCTACGTGCTCGACGAGCCCACCACCGGTCTGCACTTCGAAGACGTGCGCAAGCTCCTGATGGTGCTGAACAGCCTGGTCGACAAGGGCAACTCGGTGATCGTGATCGAGCACAACCTCGACGTGATCAAGTCGGCCGACTGGCTCATCGACCTCGGGCCCGAGGGCGGCTCGGGAGGCGGTACCATCATCGCCTCGGGTACTCCGGAGGCGCTGGCCAAGGTCGAGGCGAGCCACACCGGCCGGTTCCTCGCCGAGGTGCTCCCCAGCCCGGCCAGCACGGGCAGAGCCTCCACCCGCCGCCCGCGCACGGTCACGGGCGAGAAGGGCGAGCACGCCGCGAAGCGGCCCGCCCTCACGAAGTAAGCGTCCACGCACGGCCGAAGTAAGGAACCATGGCAGACACCGTCTCGTACCGCCCGAAGGCGGGGGAGATCCCCACCCAGCCCGGGGTGTACCGGTTCAAGGATGCGAACGGCCGCGTGCTCTACGTCGGCAAGGCGAAGAACCTCCGCGCACGGCTGAGCAACTACTTCGCCCCCTTGCGCAGCCTGCACGAGCGCACCCGGCGGATGGTGCTCTCCGCTTCGGGCGTGGAGTGGACGGTGGTGGCCACCGACATCGAATCGCTGCAACTCGAATACACCTGGATCAAGGAGTTCGACCCGCCGTTCAACGTCAAGTTCCGCGACGACAAGACCTACCCGTTCCTGGCGGTCACGCTCGGCGACGAGGCACCCCGGGTGATGGTGACCCGCAACCACCGCATCAAGGGCGCGAGGTACTTCGGCCCCTATCCCAAGATCTGGGCGGTTCGGGACACCATCGACCTGATGGTGAAGGCCTTCCCCATCCGCACCTGCTCCGACTCGAGCTACAAGCAGGCCATGCAGACGGGGCGGCCCTGCTTCCCCGGCCAGATCGGCCGCTGCGGCGGGCCGTGCTCGGGCAGGGTCACCATCGCCGAGCACCGGCTGATCGTCGACGACTTCGTGGCCTTCATGGCCGGTGGCGACAAGCGCTTCGTCACCGCCGCCACCAAGAACATGAAGGCTGCAGCCGAACAGCAGGACTACGAGTCGGCGGCGAAGTATCGCGATCAGCTGCAGGCGCTCGAGGCCGTGCTGGCGAAGAGCGCGGTGGTGCTGCGCGACAAGGTCGACGCCGACCTGTTCGGCATCGAGCACGACGAGCTGGCCGCCAGCGTTCAGCAGTTCATCGTGCGTGCCGGGCGCATCCGGGGTGAACGCTCGTGGACGGTGGACAAGGAGATCGACATCGACACCGGTGAGCTCGTCGACACCATCCTGCTGCAGGCCTACGACGACGAGACTCCGCCGAAGGAGATCATCGTGCCGGCCCTGCCCGACGACACCGACGAGCTCGAGGCCTGGCTCGGCCAGCGCCGCGGTCGCGGCCAGGTGCACCTGCGAACCGCCCAGCGCGGCGAGAAGGCGGCGTTGATGTCGACCGCCACCATGAACGCCAAGAACAACCTGATGCTCTACAAGATGCGCCGCTCGTCCGACTTCGTGGCGAGGTCGCAAGCGCTCACCGACATCCAGGAGGCGCTCGGCATGGCCGACGCCCCGCTGCGTATGGAGTGCTACGACGTCTCGCACCTGCAGGGCACGAACATCGTGGCCTCGATGGTGGTGTTCGAAGACGGCCTGGCGCGCAAAGACCAGTACCGGCGCTTCTCCATCGCCGACTCCACGGATGACACCGAGTCCATCTACCAGGTCATCACCCGGCGGCTGGCCTACCTGAAGTCAGACGAGAGCGCCGAGGCGAAGGCCGCGGCGGCCGCTGCCGCCCAGGCGCAGATCTTCAGCGACGGCGAGGGGCCGGTCGAGCCCGAGAAGAAGAAGAAATTCTCCTACCCGCCGAACCTGCTCATCGTCGACGGCGGCCAGCCCCAGGTGAACGCCGCCGCCCGGGCCCTCGAGGAGTCGGGCGTGCAGGGCATCTTCCTCGCCGGCATCGCGAAGCGGCTCGAAGAGATCTGGCTGCCCGACAGTGACTACCCGGTCATCCTGCCCCGTGGCAGCGAGGCCCTGTTCATGATCCAGCGCATCCGTGACGAGGCCCACCGCTTCGCCATCACGCACCAGCGATCGCGGCGCAAGCGCGACATCAACAGCGTGCTCACTGAGGTACCGGGCCTCGGCCCGTCGCGGGTGCGTGAGCTGCTCAAGCACTTCGGCTCGGTCGCCGAGCTGAAGAAGGCGGATGCCGCGGCCATCGCCGAGGTGAAGGGCATCGGTCCGGTGCTCGCCGAGCAGATCCGTACCACCCTCGACCGGTAGTCTGGAACCTCCCCGTCCGAATTACCCGAAGCGAAAGCGCGTGATGTCTCCCGACTCCCCCCAGCAGCAGGAAGTGCTGATCGTCACGGGCATGTCGGGGGCGGGCCGTTCCACCGTGGCCAACGCCCTCGAAGACCTCGGCTGGTACGTGGTCGACAACCTGCCGCCGCAGATGCTGCGCCCGCTGGTCGACCTGGCGGAGCACGCCGGATCGACGCTGCCGCGGATCGCCGCCGTGGTCGACGTGCGGGGCCGCGACTTCTTCGCCGACCTGCAGGACATGATCCAGGCGCTGCGTGGCGGCACCCAGTTGCGCGTGGTGTTCCTCGAGGCCACCGACCAGGCCCTCGTGCGCCGCTTCGAACAGGTGCGCCGGCCGCATCCGCTGCAGGGCAACGGCACCCTGCTCGACGGCATCGGGGCAGAGCGTTCGCGGCTCAGCCCCATCCGCGAGTCGAGCGACATCATCATCGACACCTCAGACCTCAACATCCATCAGCTCGCCACGGTCGTGCAGGAGAAGTTCTCGCACGCCGGCACCGCGGGGGTGCAGGTCACGGTGATGAGCTTCGGGTTCAAGTACGGAGCTCCCACCGATGCCGACGGCATCGCCGACGCCCGCTTCCTGCCGAACCCGTTCTGGGTGCCTGAGCTGCGGGCGCACACCGGTCTCGACGCCGACGTCAGCGAGTACGTGCTCGGTCAGTCCGGCGCCCGCGAGTTCGTGGAGGCCTATGCCAAGGCCCTCGAACCCGTGCTCGCCGGCTATCAGCGCGAGAACAAGCGTCACGCCACCATCGCCATCGGGTGCACCGGTGGCAAGCACCGCTCCGTGGCCATCGCGCGCGAGCTCTCCGAGCTCATCGGCGCATTCCCCGGCGTGGTCGTCAACGTCAAGCACCGCGACCTCGGCCGCGAGTGACGCGGCGCGAACTCCGAACGAACATCGCGCGAACGCGCATCGAGCAATAGAAGAAGGTTCTGCATAGTGGCACTCACCGCCGACGTGAAAGAGGAGCTCGCCCGCGTTGTCGTCAGCAAGACGACGACCCGGGCGGCCGAGCTGGCGACCGTGCTGCGGTTCGCGGGCGGGCTGCACCTCATCTCCTCCCGCATCGCCATCGAGGCCGAACTCGACACCCCCGACATCGTCAAGCGCGTTCTGCGCGATCTGGCCGAGCTGTACGGCGTGAAGGGCGACGTGTCGAAGGTGGCGCCCTCAGGCGCCCGGCGCGAGGGGTTCTACCTCGTGCGCGTGATCGACGGCGGTGAGACCCTGGCCCGTCAGACGGGGCTGCTGGATGCGCGCCGTCGCCCCATCCGCGGCCTGCCCAATCGGCTCACCACGGGTGGTCGCGACGATCTCGCCGCCGTCTGGCGCGGCGCGTTCCTCGCGGCGGGCTCGCTCACCGACCCGGGCCGTTCCGCCGCGCTGGAGATCACCTGTCCCGGGAACGAGGCTGCCATGGCCCTCGTGGGTGCCGCCTCGCGCCTGGGCATCGCCACGAAAGCACGCGAGGTGCGTGGCGTGCATCGCGTGGTCATCCGCGACGGCGAGGCCATCGCCGCGATGCTCTCGGTGATGGGTGCCGCCCAGACGGTCACCACCTGGGAGGAGATGCGTCAGCGCCGCGAGGTGCGCGCCACCGCCAACCGCCTGGTGAACTTCGACGACGCCAACCTGCGCCGCTCGGCGCAGGCCGCGGTCGCCGCCTGCGCCCGGGTCGAGCGCGCGATGGAGATCCTCGGCGACGACATCCCCGACCACCTGAAGTATGCCGGCGAGCTCCGGCTGGCCCACCGGGACTCCAGCCTCGACGAGCTCGGCCACCACGCCGACCCGCCGATGACGAAGGACGCGATCGCCGGCCGGATCCGCCGGCTGCTGGCCATGGCCGACAAGCAGGCAGTCGACCAGGGCATCCCGGGCACGGACGCGAATCTCCCGCCCGACCTCGACGACTGATCAGCCGCGTTCTTCAGCACCGCGCTCGTCGATCACGACGAGTTCGGCGGACTCGGCCTATCGGCGAGCATCCCCAGTGGCAGCCATCACCCCAGCGGTGGTAGACATGCCTCCACCCGCCGATCGCGGCGGGCGGCCGATCGGGTGGGGGAGCACATGCGCGAGGGCCAGGGCACCGCTCGATCAGAGACGCTGACCGCGGCGCTGGCCGCCCTGCGGCGCGGTTCCGGAGTCGTCATCGTCGGAGAGCGCGGTTCCGGCCGTACCCGGTTCCTGCAGAGCGTGCTCGCGGAGTCGAGCCCCGAGACGCGCGGATCGCTCTGGATCGACGACGACGTGCACCGACTCGAGCCGGAGCAGGCCGATCGGCTCGCCCGTGCGGTGAGAGCCGGCACGACCCGGCCCCTGGTCACCGCGCTTTCGCGTCACCCGCTTCCCCGACAGATCGAGCGGCTCTGCGGCGAGGGTCTGGTGATCACGATCGAGCTCCCCGAGCTCACTGCGGGCGAGTTGCTGCGGTTCGTGGAGGGGGCACTGGATCTGCCGCTGCATCCTGAGTGCGTCCCCGCGTTCCTTCCGCGACGCCGCGGCGGTGATCTCGTGGTGCTGCGGGAGTCCGTTCTCGATGCCATCGAGGCCGGCGCGCTCGAGGAGGACGACGGATACTGGCGACTGACGACCCTCGTGCCGCCGAGTGAGCGACTCCGCCGTCTGATCCATTCGCGGCTGGATCTGCCGCCCGCGATGGAGTCGGAGGCTGCGCTCGTTCTGGATGTTCTCGGACTCGCACCGGAGTTGCGTCTGGGTCATTGCGTCTCGGTGGCTGCGGGCGAAGCGCGCACCGACGACATGCTGGCGGTGCTCGAGCAGCTCGAGAGCTGCGGGGTCATCGATGTCCTCGGTGCGCCGGACGAACTGCGGTTGCGCATCCATGATCCTGTCGTCGAACTCGTGATGCCCCAGACGATCGGTGTGCTTCGCCGCAACCGGCTGACGACCGCGCTCGTCGATCTGCTCGGCAGCTACGTCCTCGACGACTTGGCAGGGCCCGAACTCGCAGCGCTCGCCAAGCATGCGCTGCCGCTCGGACGTTCCATCGACCCCGCTGCCATGACCGGCGCAGCCGTCGCCGCCATGAAAGGGTCTCGTTTTGAGCTCGCCCTGCAACTCGGCTCGACTGCCGTTCGACACGGTGGTGGTTTCGACGCTCAGCTGGTGCTCGCTGCCGCCGAGTCCCGGTTGGGACAAGGACGAGCCGCCCTGACCCGGCTGGATGCGCTCGTCGAGGAGGCCGGGGGCGACCCGGCGCGACTGGAGGCGCTCACGACCCTCACGGGAGATGTTCTCGAGCAACTGGGCGAACCCGTCTTCGGGTGGGATCTGCCCTCCGACGCGCTCGTCGACGCCCGAGGGCTCGACCTCGCCTCGGTCCTTCGGCTGGACTGGACGCGGGACAAGCTGGCGCCGGTGCGGGATGGAGAACCTGCGGTGCCCGAACGGCTGCACGCGATGCTCGGGGGAGAGCGCCACGTGCAGGATTCGATCATCGCGGCGATGAAGGGCGATCTGATCGTCGCGCACGAGCACCTGGACGCGGGCGAGGCCCTGGTCACCGACGTGGATGCCGATTCGCTCGCACTGCAGCTCCGGCGCCTGTTCGCCGACAGTCTCGACGGAAAGCTCGGCGAGTGCATCGAGATCACCCAAGCCCTGGCGGAGCAGGCGGCGGTCGAGGGACAGGCGGTCAACCAGGCCGTCGCCACCTGGCTCACCGGTCACCTCCTGCTCTACTCCGGCCGGTTGGTCGATGCGACCCTCACGCTCACCGCCTCAGCCAGGATGATGGATCGGACCGGCATGCAGCGCACCGCGCTCCTGGCTCGAGCCGAGGCGGCCATCGCGTTCGGCCAGCTCGGGGAGACGGTCACGGCGGCCGAGACCCTCGCTCCCGCCCTGGTCGCTCCGGACGATCGCTTCGCCATCGTGGCGACCGCCCATCAGGCGGCCGGCTGGATCCACGCCGCGGCGGGTCGACGAGACGATGCCGTCGAGAGCTTCATCGCCGCGGCGGACACCTACGACTCGCTGGGTCACGAGCTCATCGCGGTCGTGCCGCTCGTGGAGGCGGCTCGTGCGGGCGCGGCCCGCCGGGTTCTGGCCCGGCTCGACGAGCGAGCAGAGGTGGTGCAGGGCGCGAACTGCGCGGTCTTGATCAGACACGGACGCGTCCTCGCGTGGTTCGAGGCCCACAATGCCCGAGCGCACGAGGGCGACGTCCACGAGGGCGACGTCCCGGAGCGGATGGCCGACGAGTTCGACGCCGTCGGCGCCGACTATGCAGCGGTGAGCTTCCACCTGAACGCTGCAGAGGCCTTCAGCCGGGCAGCGCTCCTGCACGGGCAGGCCGGACACGAGCGACAGGCAGCTGCCTCGTCGCGATGCGCCGCGCGCGAGCTCGCTGTCTGCGGCATCACCTCCGCACCCCTGATGCCCGCTCTCACGAGCACCCTGCTCTCGCGGCGGGAGCAGGAGATCGCAGCGCTGGCCGCCGAGGGCCGCAGCAACCGCGAGATCGGTTCCGAACTGGTGCTCTCGGTACGCACCGTCGAGACCCACCTGCTGCGGGTGTACCGCAAGCTCGGCATCCGGAACCGCAGCGAGCTGCCGACGGTTCTCGGTCAGCGATCCGCCAGGTGAACGGTGGCTGGATGCCGGGCCGCGGCACAGCGCAGCAGGAATAGACTGAACAGGTCACTCACAGCCGCCGCGCATCTGGTCGGCGGCCTCTAACACGAGGAGATCATCAATGGCTGAGTACACTCTGCCTGAGCTGCCGTACGACTACGCTGCGCTCGAGCCCCACATCAGCGGCAAGATCATGCAGCTCCACCACGACAAGCACCACGCCACCTACGTGGCCGGCGCCAACACCGCCCTGGCGTCGCTCGCCGAGGCCCGCGAATCGGGCAACCTGGCGAACGTCAACAAGCTGGAGAAAGACCTCGCCTTCAACCTCGGCGGGCACGTCAACCACTCCGTGTTCTGGACGAACCTGACTCCCGACACCCAGACCCCCGAGGGTGAGCTCGCCTCGGCCATCGACGACGCCTTCGGCTCCTTCGAGAAGTTCCAGGCGCACTTCACCGCCGTGGCGCTCGGTGTGCAGGGTTCAGGCTGGGCCGTGCTCGGCTGGGACGTCATCGGCCAGCAGCTCACCGTCTTCCAGCTGTTCGACCAGCAGGGCAACGTGCCGTTCGGCGTCGTCCCGCTGTTCATGCTGGACGTGTGGGAGCACGCCTACTACCTCGACTACCTCAACGTGCGTGCCGACTACATCAAGGCCGTGTGGAACATCGCCAACTGGCAGAACGTCGCCGCCCGCCTCGAGGCGGCTCGCACGAAGACCGAAGGCCTGCTGGTACTGTCATAGCGACGCCGGATGCCGGGGCCGACCACGCAGGTCGCCCCGGCATCCTTCTCCACGGCTTACCACCACAACTGCCCGCCAGGGCCCCAGCAACAGGAGCAATCTGTGTCCGTAAAGATCGGCATCAACGGCTTCGGCCGTATCGGCCGTAATTTCTTCCGCGCCGCCCTCGCCAAGGGCAGCGACATCGAGATCGTCGCCGTCAACGACCTGACCGACAACAAGGCGCTCGCGCACCTTCTGAAGTACGACTCCATCACCGGCCGTCTCGACGCCAAGGTGGAGCTCGACGGCGACAAGATCGTCGTCAACGGCAAGCCGATCATCGTGCTCGCCGAGCGCGACCCCGCCGACCTGCCCTGGGGTGAGCTGGGTGTCGACATCGTGATCGAGTCGACCGGCCGCTTCACCAAGAGCGAGGATGCACGCAAGCACATCACCGCCGGCGCCAAGAAGGTCATCGTCTCGGCTCCGGCCACCGGCGACGACGTGGCCACCATCGTCCTCGGCGTGAACGAGGGCACCTACGACCCGCAGGTGCACGACATCGTGTCGAACGCCTCCTGCACCACGAACTGCCTCGCGCCGCTCGCCAAGGTGCTGCTGGACAACTTCGGCATCGAGCGCGGCCTGATGACGACGGTGCATGCCTACACCGCCGACCAGAACCTGCAGGACGGTCCGCACAGCGACCTGCGTCGCGCCCGCGCCGCCGCCGTCAACATCATCCCCACCTCGACCGGTGCGGCGAAGGCCCTCGGTCTCGTCATCCCCGAGCTCGTCGGCAAGCTCGACGGCTACGCGCTGCGCGTTCCGGTTCCCACCGGTTCCATCACCGACCTCACGGTCGAGCTGACCAACCCGGCCACGGTCGAGGAGATCAACGCGGCGTACAAGAACGCAGCCGAGGGCGAACTCGCCGGCATCCTGAGCTACACCGAAGACCCGATCGTCTCGAGCGACATCGTCTCCGACCCGCACTCCTCGATCTTCGACGCCGGCCTCACCAAGGTGATCGGCAACCAGGTCAAGGTCGCCTCGTGGTACGACAACGAGTGGGGCTACTCCAACCGCCTCGTCGACATCGCCGAGTTCGTCGGCGCCAAGCTCTGACCCAGTGCCACCCAGCCGGTGGCGCCCCCGATACTCCCGCCTGTAGCGGCGGAGTATTGTCGGGGCGCCACCGTCTTCTGATGAAAGCAGTCCCGTGACGCTCCGAACACTCGATTCCCTCGGATCCCTCGCCGGCAAGCGCGTCGTCGTGCGGTGCGACCTCAACGTTCCTGTGAAGGACGGGGTCATCACCGACGACGGACGCGTCCGCGCGAGCCTCCCCACCCTCACCGCGCTGCTCGAGCAGGGCGCCCGTGTCATCGTGGTGAGCCACCTCGGCCGGCCCGACGGCGCGCCCGAGGCGAAGTACTCCCTGGAGCCGGTGGCGAAGCGCCTCGGCGAACTGCTGGGCCGGCCGGTCGCCTTCGCGACCGACACGGTGGGGCAGTCGGCGACGGATGCGGTGGCCGGGCTCGGCGACGGCGAGATCGCCGTTCTGGAGAACCTGCGGTTCAACGCGGGTGAGACGAGCAAGGACGAGTCGGAGCGTCGCGCGTTCGCCGAGCAGCTGGCTGCGTTCGGAGACGCCTTCGTCTCCGACGGTTTCGGCGTGGTGCACCGCAAGCAGGCGAGCGTCTACGACCTCGCCGAGCTGCTGCCCAGCGCTGCGGGCCTGCTGATCCAGGCCGAGCTCGACGTGCTCGACCGGCTCACGACCACACCTGAGCGCCCCTACACGGTGGTGCTCGGTGGCTCGAAGGTCTCCGACAAGCTCGGCGTCATCGGCCACCTGCTGCCGAAGGTCGACACGCTGCTCATCGGCGGGGGAATGCTCTTCACCTTCCTCAAGGCCCAGGGTCACCCGGTGGGCTCCAGCCTGCTCGAGGAGGACCAGCTGGACACCGTGCGCGGCTACCTCACCCAGGCCGACGAACTCGGCGTCACGATCGTGCTCCCCACCGACATCGTGGTGGCCTCGAAGTTCGGCGCGGATGCCGACACCGCCGTCACGGCCGCCGACGCCATCGAGGAGACCCCGTTCGGATCTTCGGGCCTTGGCCTGGACATCGGTCCCGACACCGCGAAGACCTTCGCCGGCATCATCGCCGACTCCAAGACGGTGTTCTGGAACGGCCCGATGGGTGTGTTCGAGCTCGAGCCGTTCGCCGCGGGCACCAAGGCCGTGGCGCAAGCACTCACCGAGGTCGACGGCCTCGGCGTGGTCGGGGGCGGTGACTCGGCTGCGGCCGTGCGCGCCCTCGGTTTCACAGACGACCAGTTCGGTCACATCTCAACTGGAGGCGGTGCCAGTCTCGAATTCCTCGAGGGCAAGCGTCTCCCCGGCCTGGAGGTCCTCGGATGGTCCTGAAGCGCACGCCCCTGATCGCGGGCAACTGGAAGATGAACCTCGACCACCTGCAGGCCATCGCCTTCGTGCAGAAGCTCGCCTGGTCGCTGGAGGATGCGAAGCACAGCTTCGACGACGTCGAGGTCGCGCTCTTCCCCCCGTTCACCGACCTGCGTTCGGTGCAGACCCTGGTCTCGGCCGACAAGCTGTCGCTCGCCTACGGCGGACAGGACATCTCCGAGCACGAGTCCGGTGCCTACACCGGCGAGATCTCAGGCCAGTTCCTGGCCCAGCTCGACACCAAGTACGTCATCATCGGCCACTCCGAGCGGCGCACGCTGCACGCCGAGACCGACGAGATCGTCGCTGCCAAGACCAAGGCGGCCATCGCGAACGGCATCGTGCCCATCATCTGCGTGGGCGAGACGGCCGACGACCTGGAGAAGCACGGCCAGAGCGCCGTGCCGGTGGCCCAGCTCACCGCCGCCATCGAGGGTCTGAAGCCCGGCGCCGACATCGTCGTGGCCTACGAGCCCGTCTGGGCCATCGGCTCGGGCCAGGCCGCCACGCCGGAGCAGGCCGAGACCGTCGGCGCGGCCCTGCGTGCCGTGCTGGCCGACAAGCTCGGGGCCGAGGCGGCCGCCGCGACCAGGATCCTCTACGGCGGTTCGGTGAAGTCGGGCAACATCGCCGGCTTCATGCGCGAGCCCAACGTCGACGGAGCACTCGTGGGAGGCGCGAGCCTCGACGTGGCCGAGTTCGCGGCCATCGTCCGTTACCAGAAGCACGTGGGAGTGTAGACTAACCTCTGGTCTTCGGGGGCGGCCCCGCTCCCGTACGTGAAAGGCAAGCAGTGCAAATCCTTCAGGTCATCCTTCAGGTGGTTCTCGCCATCACGAGCCTGCTTCTGACTCTTCTGATCCTGCTCCACAAGGGGCGTGGTGGAGGCCTCTCCGACATGTTCGGCGGAGGCGTCACCTCCAACCTGGGAGCGTCCGGCGTCGCCGAGCGCAACCTGAATCGAATCACCGTCATCCTGGGACTCATCTGGGTCGCCAGTATCGTCGTGCTCGGTCTGATCACCAAGTTCGACACCAGCCTGTAGGGGAATAGACATGGCATCAGGAGGAAGCGCGATCCGCGGATCGCGTGTGGGCGCAGGCCCGATGGGGGAGCAGGACCGCGGGTTCCACGCCGAGCGCGTGCAGATCTCGTACTGGGATGCGCTCGGCAACGAGACGGTGCGGTACTTCGCGGCGAACCTGCCCGACGAAGAGATCCCCGAGGTCATCGACTGCCCCGCGTCCGGCCTTCCCGCCGGCCGCGACAAGGCCAACCCCCCGTCGGTGGTCAAGCTCGAGCCGTACAAGACGCACCTCGCCTACGTGAAGGAGCGCCGCACCGAGCAGGAGGCGGAGCAGCTTCTCGAAGACGCGCTCCAGCAACTGCGCGAGCGACGCGGCACCGTCACGAAGTAGTTCGCGTCACGCACGCACAAGGGAGGCCCTCACAGAGATGTGAGGGCCTCCCTTTTCGTCGTGCCTGCCCGGTCCGGCCGCTGATCAGTAGCTGGGCGCGATGAGAGCGGCCGGCACCTCGGAGGCCGCTTCCTGGTCGACGAAGAACACGGTGCGCTTGCGACCCTGGGCTCCCGCCACCGGCACCTCGTCGACGCTGGCGCCGGCGAGGGCCAGGCCGATCGCCGAGGCCTTGTCGGCACCGGCCAGCACCATCCAGATGCGGTCGGCCGACTGGATGACGGGGAGGGTGAGGCTGAGCCTCTCCGGAGGCGGCTTGGGGGAGTTGCGTACCGGTACGACCGTCGCATCCGTGATTCGGATCTCGTCGTGGCCCGGGAAGAGGGACGCGATGTGGCCATCGGGGCCGACACCGAGGAACATGATGTCGAACCGCGGGTACTCACGCCCTTCGGGTGCTGCTTCGGCGAGCTCGCGCGCGTAGATGCGGGCGGCCTCGTCGAGGTCGTCGAGATCGTCGGTCGAGGGATACGCGTGCACCTTCGACTCGTCGACACCCACGTGGTCCAGCAGCGCCCGGCGAGCCTGCAGCTCGTTCCGGTCGGCGTCGTCACGGGCGACGAAGCGCTCGTCACCCCACCAGAACGAGATGCGCGACCAGTCGATGGACTGGCAGGCGGGGGAGGAGCGGATGGCCGCAAGGACCTTCTCACCCATCGTGCCGCCCGTCAGCACCACGTTCGCTTCCTCGTACTCGTCGAGGATGTCGATCATCTTGGTGATGAACCGGGCCGCGACGGAGCCGGCGAGCGACTCCTTGTCGGGGTCGACCAGGACTCGGCGATCTGTCGTCATCGGGTTTCAGCCTTTCAGACCGCGTCGCGGACGCCGGCGTCGTCGTTCTCCAGCAGCTCGGACAGGCCCTGGGTGATCACTTCACCGTACAGGTCGTCGGGGTCGAGTCGTCGCAGCTCCTCGGCCAGGCAGTCGCGGAGGTTGCGTCGCGGCAGCGCCAGGTCGTGGGTGGGCTGGTCGGGCTGGCTGAGACGGGCCACGTTGGGCACGTCACGCACGAGCTCGATGTCACCGCTCTGCCGGCTCAGGATCACGCCGTGGATGCCGCTGGAGCCGTTCGAGCGCGACAGCAGCCCGTACTTCACCGGCACCTGCAGCTGGTGCCGGAGCCAGGAGGCGAGCAGCAGCGTGGAGGGCGAGTCGGATGCGCCGGAGACCTCGATGCCCGTGACCGGCTCGTACGGCGGCTGGTCGAGCACCGCGGCGAGCTGGGCGCGCCACAGGGTGAGCCTGGTCCAGGCGAAGTCGGTGTCGCCGGGAGCGTAGGCCTCCGCGCGGCGCAGCAGCGCCTCGTACGGGTTCGGCTGGTTCGACGAGTCGGTGATGCGACGGGTCGCGATGCGGCCGAGGTCGGAGTTCGACACGTCGTCGGGGGCCGCTCCCGGCCACCAGACGACGACCGGCGCGTCGGAGAGGAGCAGGCCGGTGACCAGTCCTTCCTGGTCGCTCGCGGCCGCCCCGTAGGCGCGGAGTACGACGACCTCGCTCGCGCCGGCGTCGCCACCCACGCGGATCTGGGCGTCGAGACGTGCGCCCCGGCCGGTGTTCATGCCGTCGTTCGCGGTGTCGGTCGACACGACGATGACCCGCATGGGGTGCTCACGGGAGGCGTCGTTGGCCGCCTCGATCGCGTCTTCCTCCTCGCCGAGCGAGGTGACGATCACGAGGGTGAGCACACGGCCCAGAGCGACGGCGCCGCCCTCCTCGCGGATCTTCACCAACGACTTCGAGATCTTGCTGGTGGTGGTGTCGGGCAGATCGACGATCACGGACGTCTCCAAGTTCTTCCATCGCGGGCCAGCAGTTCGTCGGCGGAGCTCGGGCCCCAGGTGCCGGGTCGGTACTGTTCGGGCTGGCCCTGGGTGCTCCAGTACTCCTCGATCGGGTCGAGGATCATCCACGACAGCTCGACCTCGCGCTGACGCGGGAAGAGCGGCGGGTCTCCCAGCAGCACGTCGAGGATGAGTCGCTCGTAGGCCTCGGGGCTGGCTTCGGTGAAGGCGTGGCCATAACCGAAGTCCATGGTCACGTCGCGCACCTGCACGCCGGCACCGGGAACCTTCGACCCGAACCTGATCGTGACACCCTCGTCGGGCTGAACCCGGATGACGAGAGCGTTCTGGCCGAGTTCCGAGGTCTGGCTCTCCGCGAAGAGGTACTGCGGCGCACGCTTGAACACGACCGCGATCTCGGTGACACGGCGGCCCAGACGCTTGCCCGCTCGCAGGTAGAACGGAACACCCGCCCAGCGGCGCGTGCCGATGTCGAGCTTCACGGCCGCGTAGGTCTCGGTGGTCGAATGCGGGTTCATGCCGTCTTCTTCGAGGAAGCCGAGAACCTTCTCGCCGCCCTGCCAACCACCCGCGTACTGGCCGCGTGCAGAGACCGTGCTGAGGTCATCCGGGAGCTTGACGGCGGCGAGCACCTTCTCCTTCTCGGCACGCAGGTCGGCGGCGTCGAACGAGATCGGCTCCTCCATGGCCGTGAGGGCCAGGAGCTGGAGCAGGTGGTTCTGGATGACGTCGCGGGCTGCACCGATGCCGTCGTAGTAGCCGGCCCGGCCGCCCACTCCGATGTCTTCGGCCATCGTGATCTGCACGTGGTCGACGTAGTTGGCGTTCCAGATGGGCTCGTAGAGCTGGTTCGCGAAACGGAGCGCCAGGATGTTCTGGACGGTCTCCTTGCCGAGGTAGTGGTCGATACGGAACACCGAGTCGGGCGGGAAGACCGACTCCACCACGTCGTTCAGCTCGCGGGCCGTCTTGAGGTCGCTGCCGAAGGGCTTCTCGATGACGACGCGTCGCCAGGAGCCCTCGCGCTGGTCGGCGAGGCCGGAGCGGCGCAGCTGCTCGGTGACGAGAGGGAACGCCTTCGGCGGGATCGAGAGGTAGAAGGCGTAGTTGCCCTTCGTGCCGCGGTCGCGGTCGAGCTCGTCGATCGTCTCCTTGAGCTGTTCGAAGGCCGTCTCGTCGTCGAACTCTCCCGAGACGAAGCGGATGCCCTCCGACAGCTGACGCCACACGTCTTCGTCGAAGGGGGTGCGCGAGTGCTCCTTCACGGCGTCGTGCACGACGCGTTCGAAGTCCTGGTCCTCCCAGTCGCGCCGGGCGAAGCCGACGAGGGAGAAGCCGGGCGGCAGGAGGCCGCGGCTGGCGAGGTCGTAGACCGCCGGCATCAGCTTCTTGCGCGACAGGTCGCCGGTCACGCCGAAGATCACGAGGCCAGAGGGCCCGGCGATGCGGTTGAGGCGGCGATCCGTGGGTAGCCGGAGCGGGTTGTACTCCGGGGTGATCTCAACGGGAGGCATTGAACTCCTAGTGTGCGGTCGGCAACCGTCAGCGCAGGGCGCTGAACAGGGTGTCGACGTCGGTGGACGCGTTCGTGAGGTTGAGGCGCAGCACGGGTCGACCGTGCTGCTGGAGGACGGCGGCATCACCGGCGGCCTGGGCCTGGATGAGCTGACCGAAGGTGAACGGGCGGTCGGGGATGGCGAGGTCGTCGACGGTGTCGGCGGTGATCTGCAGGAACACCCCGTCGGCCGGACCGCCCTTGTGGTACTGGCCGGTGGAGTGCAGGAACCGCGGACCCCAACCGAACGTGACCGGGCGGTGCGATCGCGCTGCGAGCACGTCGCGGAGCTCCACCAGTCGGGCCTGCTGCAGTCGGTCGACGTAGGCCATGACGGCCAGGTAACCCGTTTCGGGCAGTGACGCCAGGAGGGCGTCGACCGAGCCGGCGAGGGTGTCGGCCACCGAGACGACGTCGGCCGTGCCGCGCACCTCGATGCCGCCCTCGACGAACGCCGGAGCCTCGGCCTCCGGCCGGTTCTCGAGCAGACCGCGAGCGGCCGACTTCGCCGACTCGACGTCGGGCTGGTCGAACGGGTTGATGCCGAGCAGGCGCCCTGCCACCGCGACCGCATACTCCCAGGTGAGGAACATCGCACCGAGGGAACCGCTGATCAGCACCTCGCCGGGGTGACGCTCGTGCAGGTGCCGCGCACCCGCATCCGCCACCAACCGCACGACCTGCAGGTCGGGGAGGTTCTCTGTGAGCTCCGGGGAGCCGAGGTCGAGCACGACCGGCAGCAGTCCCGTGCCGTTCTTCCCCGTCGACTCGGCGATCAGCTGTTCGGCCCAGTCGGCGAAGCCCACGATGTGGGTTCCGTCGGCCACGATGCCGGTCTTGTCGCGGAGGGGCGAGGTTCCGGCCAGGGCCGATCCGAGGATCAGACCGAAGTTCTCCGAGCCGTCCTCGGCGAGGTTGAGCGAGATGGCCTCGGCCTCGTCGAGGAGCTCGCCGATGTCGGCTCCCGCGAGTCCGGATGGCACGAGTCCGAAGGCGGTGAGCGCCGAGTAGCGGCCACCCACGTTCGGATCGGCCAGGAACACGCGGTAACCGGCCTCGCGAGCGGATGCCTCCAGCGGCGAACCGGGATCGGTCACGATCACGATGCGCTCGGCCGGGTCGATGCCGGCGGCCGCGAAGGCCGCCTCGTAGGCGCGGCGCTGGCTGTCGGTCTCGAGCGTGCCGCCCGACTTCGACGACGCGATCAGCACCGTGGTGGCCAGCCGGTCGTCGAGAGCGGCGCGGATCTGCTCCGGGGCCGTGGAGTCGAGAATGGTCAGCTCGACCCCGAGGGTCGCGGTGATCACCTCGGGGGCGAGCGACGAGCCGCCCATACCCGCGAGCACGAAGTGGTCGATGCCGGCCGAGACGAACTGCTCACGCAGCGCCGCGACCTCGGCGACCAGCGGCCGGGAGATCGAGACGGCCTCGGTCCAGCCGAGACGCGTCCCGGCTTCGGCCTCGGCCTCCGGGCCCCACAGGGCGGGGTTCGCCGCTGTGATCCCGGAGGCGACGAGGTCGGCCACCAACTGCGGCACGTGCGACTGCACGGCCGCCTTCGCGTCGCCCGAGGTATGGACGGCGATCGTCATTTCGCGGCTTCGAGGTTCGCCGTGACCGTGTCGAGCAGCTCGTTCCAGGACACGATGAACTTCTCGACGCCCTCCTTCTCGAGCAGCTCGGTGACCTCGGCGTAGGAGATGCCCAGGGCGCCGATGGCGTCGAGCACCTTGTTGGCCTCCTCGTAGGAGTTCGCGATGGTGTCACCGCGCACGTCGCCGTGGTCGGACAGGGCGTCGAGCGTCTTCTCGGGCATGGTGTTGACCACCGAGGGCGCCGCCAGTTCGATCACGTAGGCCGTGTCGGGCACGCTCGGGTCTTTTACGCCGGTCGATGCCCAGAGCGGACGCTGGGTGTTGGCGCCGGCCTCGAGCAGCAGCAGGGCGCGCTCGGTGGCGAACGCCTGGGTCCACACCTCGTAGGCGAGCCGGGCGTTGGCGATGCCGGCCTTGCTCTTCAGGGCGAGGGCCTCGTCGGTGCCGATGTCGGTGAGGCGCTTGTCGATCTCGGTGTCGACGCGCGACACGAAGAACGAGGCGACCGAGTGGATCTTCGAGAGGTCGTGCCCGGCCTCCTTCGCCTTCTCCAGGCCCGTGAGGTAGGCGTTGATGACGTCGCGGTAGCGCTCCAGCGAGAAGATCAGCGTGACGTTGACCGAGATGCCGGCCGCGATGGTCTCGGTGATGGCCTCGAGGCCCTCGACCGTCGCGGGGATCTTGATCAGCACGTTCTCACGGTTGACCTTCTCGAACAGAGCCTTGGCCTGATCGATGGTGCCCTGAGCGTCGTGCGCGAGGCCCGGCTCGACCTCGATCGACACGCGACCGTCGAAGCCCTTGGTGGCGTCGTAGATCGGCTTGAAGATGTCGCTGGCGTCGGCGACGTCGTCGGTGGTGATCTCGAAGACCGCGGTGGTCACATCCGTGCCCGCCTTGGCGAGCTCCGCGACCTGGGCGTCGTACGACTCGCCCTTGGACAGCGCCGCGGCGAAGATCGTGGGGTTCGTCGTGACGCCCACCACGTTCTTCTCGGCGATCAGCTTCTGCAGCCCGCCCGAGGTGATGCGCTCGCGCGACAGGTCGTCGAGCCAGATCGACACGCCGACATCGGACAGGTTCTGGGTGTTCTCAGTCATGTTCTCTATCTCCTAGTGCGTTGCCGGCTCAGAGCGCGGCGAGCGACGTCTTGGCGGCTTCGACCGCTGCTTCAGTGGTGATGCCGAACTCGCGGAACAGCGTCTTGTAGTCGGCCGAGGCACCGAAGTGCTCGATCGAGACGCTACGACCGGCGTCGCCGATGTACTTGCGCCAGCCCATGTCGAGGCCGGCCTCGATGGAGACGCGCGCCTTGACGGATGCCGGGAGCACCGACTCCTTGTACTCCTCGGTCTGCTCCTCGAACCACTCGAGCGAGGGAGCCGACACGACGCGGGCGTTGATGCCCTCGCCGGCCAGGATCTCGCGGGCGTTCACGGCCAGCTGAACCTCGGACCCGGTGGCGATGAAGATCACGTCGGGGGTGCCGTTGGCGGCCTCGGCGAGCACGTAGGCGCCCTTCGAGACGTTCTTGGCGGAGGCGAACACGTCGCCAGAGGCCTCTCCGTCGCCGCGCTCGAACACCGGGATGTTCTGGCGGGTGAGGGCGATGCCGGCCGGGTTGTGCTTGCGGCCCAGGATCGTGAGCCAGGCGTAGGCCACCTCGTTGGCGTCGGCGGGGCGAACCACGTCAAGGCCCGGGATGGCGCGCAGCACGGTGAGCTGCTCCACCGGCTGGTGGGTGGGGCCGTCTTCACCGAGGGCGACGGAGTCGTGCGTCCAGACGAAGATCGAGGGCACCTTCATCAGGGCGGCCAGACGCACTGCGGGGCGCATGTAGTCGCTGAAGATGAGGAAGGTGCCGCCGAACGGGCGGGTCTTGCCGTGCAGCACGATGCCGTTCAGGATCGAGCCCATCGCGTGCTCGCGGATGCCGAAGTGCAGCACGCGGCCGTACGGGTTGCCCGTCCACTCGTGGGTGGAGTGCTCGGAGGGCACGAACGACGCCGCCGACTCGATGGTCGTGTTGTTCGACTCGGCGAGGTCGGCGGAGCCGCCCCAGAACTCGGGCAGCACGGGAGCGAGGGCGTTGATGACCTTGCCGGAGGCGGCACGGGTCGAGACCTCTTTGCCGGCCTCGAACACGGGCAGCACGTCCTCGAGGCCCTCGGGCAGTTCGCCGGCCTCGAGGCGGTCCAGAAGGGCCTTCTTCTCGGGGTTGGCCTCGGCCCAGGCGTCGAAGCCCTTCTGCCACTCGGCGCGCTCTTCCGAGCCGCGCTGGAGCGCCTTGCGCGTGTGCTCGATGACGTCGGCGTCGACCTGGAAGGTCTGCTCGGGGTCGAAGCCCACGACCTCCTTGAGGCCGCGCAGCTCGTCGGCGCCGAGGGCGGAGCCGTGGATCTTGCCGGAGTTCTGCTTCTTCGGCGACGGCCAGCCGATGATCGTCTTGAGGATGATCAGCGAGGGCTTGGAGGTCTCGGCCTTGGCCGCCTCGATGGCGTCGAAGAGCGACTGCACGTCTTCGACGTACTGGCCCGTCTTCTTCCAGTCGACGACCTGCACGTGCCAGTGGTACGACTCGTAGCGCGCCTTGACGTCCTCGGTGAAGGCGATGTTCGTGTCGTCCTCGATCGAGATCTGGTTCGAGTCGTAGATGGCGATCAGGTTGCCGAGCTGCTGGTGGCCGGCGAGCGACGAGGCCTCGCTCGTGACGCCCTCCTCCATGTCGCCGTCGCCGGCGATCACGTACGTGAAGTGGTCGAACGGGCTCGTGCCGGGCGCGGCATCCGGATCGAACAGACCGCGCTCGAAGCGCTGCGCGTAGGCGAAGCCCACCGAGGAGGCGAGGCCCTGGCCGAGCGGGCCCGTGGTGATCTCGACACCCTTGGTGTGCCCGTACTCGGGGTGGCCGGGCGTCAGCGAACCCCAGGTGCGGAGCGCCTTGAGGTCGTCGAGCTCGAGGCCGTAGCCGCCGAGGTAGAGCTGGATGTACTGGGTGAGCGAGGAGTGGCCCACGGAGAGGATGAAGCGGTCACGGCCGAGCCAGTCCTGGTCGGCCGGGTCTTTGCGCATGACCTTCTGGAACAGGAGGTACGCAGCGGGCGCAAGGCTGATCGCAGTACCGGGGTGGCCGTTACCGACCTTCTCTACGGCGTCTGCCGCGAGGATCTTGGCGGTCGAAACTGCTTTGTCGTCAATGGAATCCCATTGGAGTGTAGCCACGAGGAAATGGACCCCTTCTCTAGTGCGGACCAGTTCCAGGCCCACGTCCTCCAATCATATCGACGCGGACGGGCGAGCCCGTTCGATCCAATAGACTTGGGGCCGGGGATGGCATCGGGTACGTAAAGAGGAGTAATGGACGTAGCGGTTGACGGCCTGGTGGCCGAGCGGCGCATCAGCCCGAAGGAGAAGGTCAAGGGCTACATCTCCTTGACCAAGCCCCGGGTGATGGAGCTGCTGCTCGTCACGACCTTCCCGGTGATGATCCTCGCGGAACGCGGCATCCCGGATCTCTGGCTCGTCTTCGCGACCCTGGTCGGCGGGGCGCTCTCCGCCGGCAGCGCCTCGGCGTTCAACTGCTACATCGATCGCGACATCGACCGCCTGATGAACCGCACCTCCAAGCGGCCCCTCGTCACCGGGGTGCTCTCCGATCGTGAGGCGCTGGTGTTCTCGTGGACCACGGGCGTCGTGGCCATCCTGTGGCTCGCGCTCACGACGAACCTGCTGGCTGCCGGGCTGGCCCTGGTCGCGATCCTCATCTACGTGCTCCTGTACACCCTGGTGCTCAAGCGCCGCACCCCGCAGAACATCGTCTGGGGCGGCACGGCCGGCTGCATGCCGGTGCTGATCGGCTGGGCGGCCGTGACGAACTCGCTGTCCTGGGAGGCGCTGATCCTCTTCGGCATCATCTTCCTCTGGACGCCGCCGCACTACTGGCCGCTGTCGATGAAGTACCGCGACGACTACAAGACGGCCGGGGTCCCGATGCTCGCCGTGGTTCGCGGCCGCGTGGTCGTGGGGCTGCAGATCGTGCTCTACGCCTGGGCGATGGTGGCGTGCTCGCTGCTGCTCATCCCCGTAGGCCACATGGGCCTGATCTACTCCGTCACGGCGATCGCCGCGGGGGCCTGGTTCCTCTACGAGTCGCACCGCCTGTACAGCCGCTCCATCCGCGACCTCACGATCAAGCCTATGCGCGTGTTTCACGGCTCGATCACGTACCTCACGCTGGTGTTCCTCGCGGTCGCGATCGACCCGCTGGTCACGATCTTCCCGCTGTAGGAGGCACGCCATGAAGACTCCTCTCGGCTGGCTGGCCGACCGCGTCACGCTCACTCCCCGCGCCCTGCGCTGGGGCACCACCGCGGCGCTCGTCGTCAGCATCCTGATCATCGTCACCGGCGGTGTCGTGCGCGTCACCGGGTCGGGGCTCGGCTGCCCCACCTGGCCCGCCTGCGACGACGGCTCGCTCACCACCACGCCCGAGCTCGGCATCCACGGCTTCATCGAGTTCGCGAACCGTGCCCTCACCGGCGTGCTCATCGCCGCCGTGGGCTGGGCCATCGTGGCCGCCCGGTTGCAGAAACCGCGCGTCCGCAGCATGACCCGCCTGGCCTGGTCGCAGTTCTGGCTGGTCGTGGCCAACGCCGTGGCCGGGGGAGTGACGGTGCTCACCGAATTGAACCCGTGGGTCGTGGCGATGCACTTCGTGATGGCGATCGCCCTGCTCACCACCACCACCCTCACCTGGCACCGGGCGCACCGAGGGCAGTCGCCCGAGGTGCTCATCCCCTCGTGGGTCGCCCGCCTGTCGTGGGTGCTCGTGCTCGTCACGGCGGTGCTCATCCTGGTGGGCACCCTGGTCACGGGCACCGGTCCGCACGCGGGCGACTCGGCCGATGTGCCCCGGATGGCGTTCGTGTGGGCCGAGGTCACCACGGTGCACGGCATCCTGGGAGCGGCGGTGCTCGTGCTCGGCGTCGTCCTGCTCGCGGCCGTCTCGCGCATCCCTGGTGCCGCCCTCGCCCGCCGTCGGGTGGTCACCTTCGTGGTGGTCGTCGTGCTGCAGGCCGTGCTCGGCCTCGCCCAGGCGCTGCTCGGCCTGCCGGAGTGGATGGTGGTGCTGCACCTGCTCGGCTCGGCCCTGGTGTGGGTGGGCGTGCTCCGGGTGATGCTGGATCTGCATCCTCAGCTCTGGGCCCCGGTGTCGGTCACGCCGTATACAATGAAATCCCAGGAAGCAGCGCTCAGCGCTTAGCCTCCACCCCGACACACAATCCGCCCTGAGTCCCGTCTCAACGGTCGTCTTCGATGTGACGATGGAATGTCGGAGACCTCTTCGAGGTTGTCAGCAGTAAGGAAGGGAGTCAGTCATGTCAGACGTACTCATCGACCGGCCAGAACTCGCGAACCTCGGAGTGTACGAGTTCGGATGGTCGGACTCGGACACGGCGGGCGCCTCGGCCAAACGCGGAATCAACGAGGCCGTCGTCGAGAACATCTCGGCGCTGAAGAACGAGCCAGAATGGATGCTGAAGACGCGCCTGAAGGCCCTTCAGATCTTCGGCCGCAAGCCCATGCCCACCTGGGGCGCCGACCTGTCGGGAATCGACTTCGACAACATCAAGTACTTCGTGCGCTCCACGGAGAAGCAGGCCCAGACCTGGGAAGACCTGCCCGACGACATCAAGAACACGTACGAGAAGCTCGGCATCCCCGAGGCCGAGCGTCAGCGCCTGGTCTCCGGCGTCGCCGCGCAGTACGAGTCCGAGGTGGTGTACCACACCATCCGCGAAGACCTCGAAGCCCAGGGCGTCATCTTCATGGACACGGACACGGCGCTGCGCGAGCACCCCGAGTTCTTCGACGAGTACTTCGGCACCGTCATCCCCTCCGGCGACAACAAGTTCGCCGCGCTGAACACGGCGGTGTGGTCGGGCGGCTCGTTCGTCTACGTACCCAAGGGCGTCCACGTCGAGATCCCGCTGCAGGCCTACTTCCGTATCAACACGGAGAACATGGGTCAGTTCGAGCGCACCCTGATCATCGCCGACGAGGGCAGCTACGTGCACTACATCGAGGGCTGCACGGCTCCCATCTACAAGAGCGACTCGTTGCACTCGGCCGTGGTGGAGATCGTCGTGAAGAAGAACGCACGCGTTCGCTACACGACCATCCAGAACTGGTCGAACAACGTCTACAACCTCGTCACCAAGCGGGCCATCGCCCACGAGGGCGCGACGATGGAGTGGGTCGACGGCAACATCGGCTCCAAGGTCACCATGAAGTACCCGTCGATCTACCTCGTCGGCGAGCACGCCAAGGGCGAGACCCTGTCGGTGGCCTTCGCCGGCCCCGGTCAGCATCAGGATGCGGGCGCCAAGATGGTGCACATGGCGCCGTACACGCAGTCGTCGATCGTGTCGAAGTCGATCGCCCGTGGCGGCGGCCGTGCCGGCTACCGCGGCGAGGTGCGCATCGCCGAGAACGCCCACCACTCCGCCAACACGGTGCGGTGTGACGCGCTGCTGGTCGACACCATCTCGCGGTCGGACACCTACCCGGCCATCGACATCCGGGTCGACGACGTGCAGCTCGGCCACGAGGCCACCGTCTCGAAGGTGTCGGAGGAACAGCTGTTCTACCTGATGTCGCGCGGCATGCCCGAAGACGAGGCGATGGCGATGATCGTGCGTGGCTTCATCGAGCCGATCGCCCGCGAGCTCCCCATGGAGTACGCCCTCGAGCTCAACAAGCTGATCGAGATGGGCATGGAGGGATCGGTCGGTTGACCGCTCCCGCTCCGCTCACTCCGCCGAAAGGACATGCAGGCTAGATGGCCATCGCTTCACCGTCGTTCGTTCCCGTTCAGACCCGATCGGAACGACCTTCGTCGACCGATGTCGCCGACTTCCCGGCGGTCACCGGGCTCGAGTTCGAGTGGAAATTCGCTCCTCTCGACCGCATTCGGCACCTCACCGAAGGGCCCGTCGACGGCGGCCCGGTGGCGTTCCAGTACTCCGAATCGGCCGGAACCTCGGTCGAGTGGATCGACCGGAGTTCGCCGCTGATCGGACGAGCGGGGGCGCCCGAGGACCGCGCATCCGCTCTCGCCTGGTCGAGCGTTGAGAAGGTTCTGCACATCCTCGTCTCGGGCGAGGACTCGGCGGAGCTCGTGGTGAAACGCGATCGTTTCGACACCGCTCCCCGAGCGGCCCAGATCGTGATCGAGGCCGCCCCGAACAGCCGCGGTACCGTCATCCTGGAGCACAGCGGCGACGCGAACCTCACCGAGAACGTCGAGATCGTGGTGGGAGACGGTGCCCAGCTCACCGTCGTGACCGTGCAGGAGTGGGCCGACACGGCCGTGCACCTGTCGAGCCACTTCGCCACCATCGGCCGCGATGCCAACCTGCGCCACGTGGTGGTGTCGCTCGGCGGTTCCGTCGTGCGGGTGAACCCCTCGTTCCACCTCGCCGGCACCGGTTCGTCGACCGACTCGCTCGGGCTGTATTTCGCCGACGCCGGTCAGTACCTCGAGCAGCGGCCCTACATCGACCACCAGGCCGCCAACACGCGGAGCCGCGTGAACTACAAGGGTGCGCTGCAGGGCGCGAAGGCGCACACGGTGTGGGTGGGCGACGTGCTCATCGGCCCGCACGCCGACGGCACCGACAGCTACGAGCAGAACCGTAACCTGGTGCTGAGCGACGGCACGCGGGCCGACAGCATCCCGAACCTCGAGATCGAGACCGGCAACATCGTCGGTGCGGGGCATGCCTCGTCGACCGGGCGGTTCGACGACGAGCAGTTGTTCTACCTGCAGTCGCGCGGCATCTCCGAGGAGGAGGCCCGCCGCCTGGTGGTTCGCGGGTTCCTCGCGGAGATCATCACCCAGATCGGTTCGCCCGCTCTCGAAGAGCGGCTCTCCGCCGCCGTCGAGGCCGAGCTCGTGCAGGCCGAGGTCGTTCGCGCCGCCGCCGGAGCCCACGCATGAGCGCCGAGAAGGTCTGTGCGCTCGACGAGGTTCCGGTGAACCAGGCGATCCGCGTGGTCGTGGGGGGCGTGGCGATCGCCCTGGTGAAGGACTCGGCGGGGGAGTGCCACGCCATCGGCGACACCTGCACCCACGGTGACATCTCGCTGGCCGAGGGATTCGTCGAGGACGACACCCTCGAGTGCTGGGCCCACGGCTCCAAGTTCTCGCTCGAGACCGGGAAGCCGTTGACGCTTCCGGCCTACGAGCCCGTTCCCGTCTTCGCGATCGAGGTCGTCGACGGGGACATCTACATCGACCCAACCGTGACGAAAGTGATTGAGTAGCATGTCGGTTCTGAAGATCGAAGACCTCCAGGTGAGCGTCGACACCGAGCAGGGGACCAAGCAGATCCTCCGCGGCGTCGACCTCACCATCGGCGAGGGCGAGACGCACGCGATCATGGGCCCCAACGGGTCGGGCAAGTCGACGCTCGCCTATGCGATCGCCGGGCACCCCAAGTACCATGTGGAGGGCGGCTCGGTCACCCTCGACGGCGTGGAGCTGCTCGACAAGTCGGTCGACGAGCGCGCGCGGATGGGACTGTTCCTGGCGATGCAGTACCCCGTCGAGATCCCCGGGGTCTCGAACGCCAACTTCCTCCGCACGGCGAAGACCGCGATCGACGGAGCGGCCCCGCCCATCCGCGGCTGGCTCAAAGAGGTCGACGCCGCGATGACCGACCTCCGCATGGACCGCTCGTTCCGCGAGCGCAACGTGAACGAGGGCTTCTCGGGCGGCGAGAAGAAGCGCAACGAGATCCTGCAGCTCGAGCTGCTCAAGCCCAAGTTCGCGGTGCTCGACGAAACCGACTCCGGTCTCGACGTCGACGCCCTGAAGATCGTCTCCGAAGGTGTCAACCGGGTCAAGGAGAAGACGGGCGCGGGCATCCTGTTGATCACGCACTACAACCGCATCCTGCGCTATGTGAAGCCCGACTTCGTGCACGTGTTCGTGGCCGGCCGTGTGGCCGAGCAGGGCGGCCCCGAGCTTGCCGTGCAGCTCGAGAACGAGGGCTACGATCGCTTTCTCCAGGGCACGAACGTAGGCTGAGAACATGGTCACCACATTGGAACCGAAGCTCTTCGACCAGGTCGAAGAAGCTCTCAAAGACGTGATGGACCCTGAGCTCGGCGTCAACATCGTCGACCTCGGCCTCATCTACGACCTCGGCTGGGACGACGACCAGAACGCCCTCGTCATCTCGATGACGCTCACGAGTGCCGGCTGCCCGCTCACCGACGTGCTCGAGGAGCAGACGGCCGAGGCGCTCGACGGCGTGGTCGAGCAGTTCCGCATCAACTGGGTGTGGATGCCGCCGTGGGGCCCCGACAAGATCACCGACGACGGCCGCGACATGATGCGCGCCCTCGGCTTCTCCATCTGACCCGCCACGCGCGGTTCGCGCACGGATGACGGCCGCCGACCCTTTCAGGGGGTCGGCGGCCGTTTCACGTGCGCGAGTCCACTCCTCCACCGACCGGGTCGGCACGCCACCCTGCACAGATCGGGCCGCCGCCCACCGCCGGAGGACCGACCGCGCGAGTCTGGGCTCGTGCAGACGATCGGGCAGGCTGTAGGCGACTCCGGGGGAGTGGCACGCGTCTTCGACCTCGTGGCGCTGGGGTTCCGGATGCAGGCAGTCGACCGTCTGGTCGCGCGTGGCGAGCTGTGTCGCCTTCGACGCGGCTGGGTCTCGCTTCCCGGCGCATCCGGTGCCGCAGTGAACGCGGTGGCGCTCGGCGGAGTCGTGACATGCCTGTCGGTTCTGCGCCCGTTGGGTGTCTTCGGGAGCGTGCTGCCCGCGTCGGGCGCAGTCGACTCGGTCGAGTCGGCGCTCGTGCATTCCACCCTCTGTCAGACGCGGTCGACCGCCATCGCGACCCTCGACTCCGCCCTGCATCTTCGTCTGATCTCCCGGAGGAGGCTGCTGGTTCTGCTGGATCAGCTGCCCGGCCGCTACCGCGAGTACGGCCCGTTCGTCGACGGCGCCGCCGAGTCGGGGTTGGAGTCGCTCGTGCGTCTCGGGCTCCGCTCGGTCGGGATCGCCTTCCGGCTCCAGGTGCGTATCGACGGGGTGGGGCGGGTGGACATCCTGGTGGGCGAGCGGCTCGTCATCGAGGTCGACGGAAGCGCGTGGCACTCGGGCCACGAGGCATTCGCTGCCGACCGCCGACGCGACCTCGAGCTCGCGCGTCTCGGTTACCTCGTCGTGCGGCTGAGCTATTCGCAGGTGGGGCACGACTGGACGGCGACCCTCGACGTCGTCCGCGGCATCGTCGCCCGCGGCGAGCACCGGTGGGCTGCGCGGCATCGGGTGGCGAGGCGGGCCGAGACGCTGCCGCACGAGAAACGGCCGCCGACCCCGTGAAAAGGTCGGCGGCCGCGAGACGTGCGCGAAGCAGGAGGTGGGCTACTTCGGGAGGCGGTCGGTGAGCTTCCAGGCGGCCGGGATGATGCCGGCGGCGAGCAGCGTCTTCACGATGCCACCGACGATGAAGGGGTAGAGGCCGGCCTGCAGGGTCTGCTCGAGGTTCAGGCCGAGCGAGGCGGCGAGCCAGGGCAGGCCGATCGCGAAGGTGACGAGGGTGCCGGTGGCGAACGCCGCGAGGGCGCCGAGCACCTTGCGATCCCAGCTGCGCTGCGCCATCCAGCCGGTGAGGCCGGCGGCCACGATGAAGCCGATGATGTAGCCGCCCGTCGGGCCCGCCACGACCTGCCACCCCGAGGTGGCCTCACTGAACCACGGCACGCCCACGACGCCGAGCACGGCGTAAAGCGTGAGCGAGAGCACGCCGCGGAGAGCGCCGAGGGTCGAACCGACCAGGAGCACGGCGAGGGTCTGGCCCGTGATGGGCACCGGCCACAGCGGAACGGCGATCTGGGCGAGCAGCCCCGTGAAGGCGGCGCCGCCCGCGACGAGCATCACGTCGGTGAGGACGCTGCGGCTGATCAGCCGGTCGGCCAGCGTCGCGCGGCCGAGGGAGAAGCGGCCATCGGCCGCAGTGAGGGAGGACATGGAAATATACTAGAGAGATTCCCCCTCCCCCCGCGTTGTGGCGACGCAACGAAAGAATTGGATATCTCTGTGCTCAGCGTTACTGACCTCGCGATCCGCGTCGGGGCACGAACCCTCATGGAGGACGTGTCTTTCCGAGTCGGCTCCGGCGACAAGGTCGGGCTGGTGGGCCGCAACGGAGCGGGCAAGACCACTCTGACGAAGGTGCTCGCAGGCGACCTGCAGCCCGCGGCCGGAGCCGTGCAGCGCTCCGGAGAACTCGGCTACCTGCCGCAGGACCCGCGCTCGGGTGATCCGGAGGAGCTCGCGCGCACGCGCATCCTGAACGCCCGCGGACTGGGTTCGCTGCTGGAGGGCATGACCGAGTCGTCGATGGCCATGGCGAGCGACGACCCGAAGATCAGTGCAGCCGCCATGAAGAAGTACGGCAACCTCACCGAGCGCTTCGACGCCCTCGGGGGGTACGCCGCCGAGGCGGAGGCCGCGTCGATCGCGAGCAACCTCAGCCTTCCCGATCGCATCCTCGACCAGCCGCTGAAGACGCTCTCGGGCGGCCAGCGGCGCCGTATCGAACTGGCGCGCATCCTGTTCTCCGACGCGGAGACGCTCATCCTCGACGAGCCCACCAACCACCTCGACGCCGACTCGGTGGTGTGGCTGCGGGAGTTCTTGAAGAACTACACCGGCGGCTTCATCGTGATCAGCCACGACATCGAGCTCGTGGGCGAGACGGTCAACCGCGTGTTCTACCTCGACGGCAACCGTCAGGTGATCGACGTGTACAACATGAACTGGCGCAACTACCTCAAGCAGCGTGCCGCCGATGAGGAGCGCCGCAAGAAGGAGCGCGTCAACGTCGAGAAGAAGGCCGGTCAGCTGCAGATGCAGGCCGCCCGCTTCGGCGCGAAGGCCTCCAAGGCCGCCGCCGCCCACCAGATGGTGGCTCGCGCCGAGAAGATGCTGTCCGGACTCGAGGAGGTCCGCGAGGCGGATCGCGTGGCCAAGCTGCGCTTCCCGACCCCGGCACCCTGCGGTCGCACCCCGTTGATGGCGTCGAACCTGTCGAAGAGCTACGGTTCGCTGGAGATCTTCACGGCCGTCGACCTCGCGATCGACCGCGGCTCGAAGGTGGTCATCCTCGGGCTGAACGGTGCGGGCAAGACGACGCTGCTGCGCATCCTGGGTGGGGCGGACAAGCCCGACACCGGGCGCATCGAACCCGGCCACGGCCTGCGCGTGGGCTATTACGCCCAGGAGCACGAGACCATCGACGTGAACCGCACGGTGCTGCAGAACATGGTGTCGGCCTCACCGAACCTCACCGAGACCGAGGCCCGCCGCGTGCTGGGCTCGTTCCTGTTCACCGGGGACGACGGCCACAAGCCCGCCGGCGTGCTCTCCGGTGGCGAGAAGACGCGTCTGGCGCTGGCCATGATCGTGGTGAGCGGCGCGAACGTGCTGCTGCTGGATGAGCCCACCAACAACCTCGACCCGGCCAGCCGCGAAGAGATCCTGGATGCACTCGCCCACTACGAAGGTGCGGTCGTGCTGGTGAGTCACGACGAGGGGGCCGTCGAGGCCCTCAACCCCGAACGGGTGCTCATTCTGCCCGACGGGGTGGAAGACCACTGGAACAAGGACTACGCCGACCTGATCTCGCTGGCCTGATCGGGTCGGGCCGATCAGCCCCAGACGCAGAGGCTCAGCGCGAGCTGTCGAGGATCTCGTCCTCGACGTCGGCGTCGCTCTTGCGCGCAGCCCGGCGCCGCTCCCGCTCGGCGGCGCGCTCCTGCTCCTCGGGGTCGTCCTCGTTGATGCGGCGGAACTCCTGGCGCACGATGTAGCCGAGCCCCACGAAGCCCAGCAGGCCGAAGCAGAACCACTGGAACGTGTACGACAGGTGCGCCCCCTCGTCGGGCGTGGGTTTGGGCAGAGCGGTGGGCCGCTCGGCAGGGGCCGGGGTCTCGCTCGCCATCAGTCCGTAGGCGGCGGTGTAGGTGGGCTGCCCGACCTGTTCGGCGATGCGCGGGAGCTCGATGGTGGCGATCTGGCCCGCCACGGCTCCGCGCCCGGCGAGCTCGGGCTCTCCGGCCTTCAACCGAGCGACGACCGTGACGGTGCCGGTGGGGGCGGCGGGGATGGTGTCTGGCACGTCTTCGGTCTGCCCCGTGGGCAGCCAGCCCCGGTCGACGATGAACACGTCGCCGTTGGCCAGGCGGAGCGGCACGAGCACGTCGAAGCCCACGTCGCCGCCCAGCGGGCGGTTGCGCACGAGCAGTTGGTCGTCGACGAGGTACTCGCCCGTCATCGTGACGGTGAGCCACTCCTGCGACTCGTCGTAGGAGTCGAGCGTCGGCAGCACCTCGCCGAGCGGCGTGGGGGAGGCGTCGTAGTTCATCTCGACGCGGTTGATCTCGGCGACGGCCTCGTCTCGGCGCGCCAGCTGCCACATCGCCAGCAGCACGCACACCAGCGCGAACACCACGGTGAGCGCGAGGTACCCGGCCCAGCGGCGGGAGAGCAGAAACCGCCAGCCGGTCATGCGGACGGGACTCCACTCATCCGGTGCACCTCGAGCGGGAAATCCCGCGAGGCGAGGAAGCCGCGCAGGAACTCGACGTGCTCGTCGCAGGCGAGCCACACCTTGCGGCGCTCATCCGTGTGGATGCGCGGATTGCGCCACTCGATGCGGTGCTCGGCGTGCGTGCGGCACCCCGCCCGCGAGCACTCTTCTGCGGCGGGCTCGAGCCCGAGCGAGATCACCGCGAGGGCCCGTCGCCGGGCATCGGACGGTAGACCTCGATGGCCGTGGGCGCCTCGTGCGGCTTCACCGACGACGTGCCCACGTTGCCCAGCACGACGGCGAAGTACGGCAACAGGATGGCACCGGCCGCGCAGATGGCCAACCACCAGCCGTGCACGAACAGCATCAGCACCAGGCACACGATGCGGATCGACATCGTGATCAGGTATTTGATCATGCGAGCGTGCCGCTCGGCGTCGGGCGACGGCGGCAGGCTCGTGAGGGAGGGCTGGGTGCTCTTCATGGTCTCCTCAACCCTACGCTTCTCCGGCTGCTTCTATGCTGGTATCCGTGACTACAGCCACCACCCCCCGAACCGTGCTCATCACCGGCGGAAACCGCGGAATCGGTTACGCCATCGCCGAGGAGTTCGTGGCCCAGGGCCACCGCGTCGCCGTGACCGCGCGCTCGGGGGAGGGCGGCCCCGCCGGAGCCCTCACCGTGAAGGGCGACGTCACCGACGCGGCCTCCGTCGACGCGGCCTTCACCGAGGTCGAGAGCAGGCTCGGCCCGGTCGAGGTCGTGGTGGCGAACGCCGGCATCACGCGCGACATGCTGCTGATGCGCATGAGCGAGACCGACTTCACCGACGTGATCGACACCAACCTCACGGGCGCCTTCCGCGTCGTGAAGCGCGCGTCGAAGGCCATGCTCAAGGCCCGCTTCGGTCGCATCGTGCTGATCTCGAGCGTCGTGGGACTCTACGGCGGCCCCGGCCAGGCCAACTACAGCGCCTCGAAGGCCGCCCTGGTGGGCTTCGCCCGCTCGATCTCGCGCGAGCTCGGCGCCCGCGGCATCACCGCCAACGTGGTGGCCCCCGGCTTCATCGAGACCGACATGACCGCCGAGCTGCCCGAGGCGCAGCAGGCCGAGTACAAGAAGAGCATCCCGGCGGGCCGCTACGGCTCGGCCGCCGAGGTGGCCAAGGTCGTCGCCTGGCTCTCCTCCGACGACGCCGCCTACATCACCGGCGCAGTCGTTCCGGTCGACGGCGGCCTCGGCATGGGCCACTGACGATGGCGCCGCTGCTCGTCGTTCTCGACGTCGATTCGACCCTGATCGAGAACGAGGTGATCGAGCTGCTCGCCGACTGTGCCGGCCGCCACGCCGAAGTGGCCGCCATCACCGAGCGCGCCATGCTCGGTGAGCTCGACTTCGCCACCAGCCTGCGTGCCCGGGTGGCTGCGCTCGAGGGACTGAGCACGGAGAGCTACCGCGAGGTGGGGGAGCAGATCCGGGTGACCGCCGGGGTGCCGCAGATGATCGCGGGCATCCACGAGCGCGACGGATTCGTGGGGGTGGTCTCGGGCGGGTTCCACGAGATCCTCGATCCGCTGGCCGAGGAGCTGGGCCTGGACCACTGGCGAGCCAACCGGCTCGGCTCGGCCGACGGCCGGCTCACCGGCGCCGTGAGCGGGCCCATCGTCGATCCGCAGAGCAAGGCGGATGCGCTGATCGAGTGGGCGCAACGGCGCGGCATCCCGCTCAGCAGCACCGTGGCTGTCGGAGACGGCGCCAACGACCTCCGCATGATGGAGGTCGCCGCGCTGTCGGTGGCGTTCGACGCCAAACCGATCGTGCGGGCCAAGGCCGACGTGGTGATGGACGTGCGCGACCTCTCGCAGCTGCTGCCGCTGGTGGGCTTCCGCGGCTGACGGCCGGGGCGCATCCGGCGCCCGGCCGGGCAGACCCGAGTGGGCAGAGCGTACCGGGCAGACCGGATGCGCCGCGCGGCTACGGCAGGACGTGCACGCCCTTGCCCACCACGGTGATGCCCGAATCGGTGACCGTGAAGCCCCGCTCGCGATCCCGGTCGGCGTCGACACCCACCTGCGCACCGGCGGCCACGACCACGTTCTTGTCGAGGATGGCGCGCCGAACCACGGCGTCGGGCTCGATGTGCACCCGGTCGAACAGCACCGACTGCTGCACGAGGGCACCGGAGTCGACCCGGCTCCACGGACCCACCACGCTGCCCTCGACGCGGGCGCCGGAGATGAGGCAGCCGAGCGAGACGATCGATTCGACCGTGACCCCCGGGTTGCCCTTGCTGTCGCGCACGAACTTCGCCGGCGGGGAGTTGAGCTGCTGGGTGAAGATGGGCCAGCGCTCGTTGTAGAGGTTGAACACCGGCAAGGCCGAGATGAGGTCTTGGTGGGCGTCGTAGAAGGAGTCGATGGTTCCCACGTCGCGCCAGTAGTACCGGTCGCGGTCGGTGGAGCCCGGCACCTCGTTGCGGTTCAGGTCGTACACGGCCGCGTCGCCGCGGGCCACGAAGTCGGGGATGATGTCGCCACCCATGTCGTGGCTCGACTCCGGGCGCTCACCGTCGCGGATGACCGCGTCGATCAGCTGGTCGGTGTTGAAGATGTAGTTGCCCATGGAGGCGAGCACCTCGTGCGGGGCGTCGTCGAGCCCCACCGGGTTCTTCGGCTTCTCGAGGAACTCGGCGATGCGCAGCGGGTTCGCCGGGTCGGTCTGGATGACGCCGAACTGGTCGGCGAGCTCGATCGGCTGACGGATGGCGGCGACCGTGGCCCCCGCACCCGACTCGATGTGGGCCTGGATCATCTGGCCGAAGTCCATCCGGTAGACGTGGTCGGCGCCCACCACGACGACGATGTCGGGCTTCTCGTCGCGGATGAGGTTGAGCGACTGCAGGATGGCGTCGGCCGAGCCGCTGAACCAGCGCTTGCCGAGGCGCTGCTGCGCCGGCACCGACGCGATGTAGGAGTTGAGCAGTCCGTCGAGATGCCAGGTCTGCGACACGTGGCGGTCGAGCGAATGCGACTTGTACTGCGTCAGCACCACGATCTGCCGGAGCCCCGAATTGACGAGGTTCGACAGGGCGAAGTCGATGAGACGGTACCCGCCGCCGAACGGCACGCCCGGCTTGGCACGGTCGGCCGTGAGGGGCATGAGTCGCTTGCCCTCGCCTCCGGCGAGGACGATGCCGAAGATCTTCTTTGATGCAGCCATAGCCCAAACCCTACTGAGGTTTCGGCCGTGGTCGTACTACGGTTCGACTATGCGAGTCGACGTGATCACCCGAGAGTATCCGCCCGAGGTCTACGGAGGAGCGGGGGTGCATGTCGCCGAGCTGGTGAAGAGCCTGCGGGCTCATCTCGACGTGGCCGTGCGCTGTTTCGGCGCCCCCCGCGACGAGCCCGGGGTGTACGCCTACCGGGTTCCCGAGGAGCTCCAGGGCGCCAATCCGTCCCTCACCACCCTCGGCGTCGACCTGCAGATCGCCGAGGCTGTGGCGGGCACCTCGCTCGTGCACTCGCACACCTGGTACGCCAATGCCGCCGGCCGGCTGGCGGCATTGCTGCACGACGTGCCGCACGTGGTCTCGGCGCACTCGCTCGAGCCGCTGCGCCCCTGGAAGGCCGAGCAGCTGGGCGGCGGCTACCGCATCTCGTCGCTGATCGAGAAGGATGCGTTCGAGTCGGCGGATGCGGTGATCGCCGTCTCGAACGGCATGCGTCGCGACATCCTGCGCTCGTATCCCGCGCTCGACGAGTCGAAGGTGACCACGGTCTACAACGGCATCGACCTCGAGCGCTGGAAGCCCCACCACGACGACGCGGTGCTGGCCGAGCACGGCATCGACCCCGACCGCCCCACGGTGGTGTTCGTGGGTCGCATCACCCGCCAGAAGGGCCTGCCCTACCTGCTGCGCGCGATCGCCCTGCTGCCCCCCGAGGTGCAGGTGGTGCTCTGCGCCGGCGCACCCGACACGCCCGCCATCCTGGAGGAGGTGTCCAGCGCCGTGCGGCTGCTGCAGGAGACCCGCTCGGGCATCGTCTGGATCGACGCCATCCTGCCGCAGCCGTCGCTCACCGCGGTGCTCACGGCCGCCACGGTGTTCGTGTGCCCGTCGGTGTACGAGCCCCTCGGCATCGTGAACCTCGAGGCCATGGCCTGCGGGCTGCCCGTGGTGGGCACCGCCACCGGCGGCATCCCGGAGGTCGTCGACGACGGCGTGACCGGTCTGCTGGTGCCGATCGACCAGGCGCAGGACGGCACGGGAACCCCCACCGACCCCGACCGGTTCGTGGCCGACCTCGCCAGGGCGCTCACCGAGGTCGTGTCGGACCCGGCTCGAGCGAAGGCCATGGGCGAGGCCGGCCGGGCGCGCGCCGAGGCCGAGTTCAGCTGGGGTGCGATCGCCGCCCAGACGGCCGACATCTACCGGTCGTTGGTCAACTAGTCCGCCTCGGGTGGTTAGGCTTGGGGCATGCCCAATGTGCTCGATTTCGACGACGTTTCAGTGGTCCGCGACGGCAATCCCATCCTCAGCGGAGTGAACTGGAAAGTCGACGGCGATCAGCGTTGGGTGGTGCTCGGGCCCAACGGTGCGGGCAAGACCACGCTGCTCCAGATCGCGGCCGCGATGAACCATCCCTCGGGCGGAACCGTGCAGGTTCTGGATGGCAAGCTCGGCGAAGTCGACCTGTTCGAACTCCGCCCGCGGGTGGGTTTCGCGTCGAGCGCGATGGCCCGTCGTTTTCCGGCCAACGAGACCGTGCTGAACGTGGTGCTCACCGCCGCCTACTCGGTGACGGGCCGCTGGAACGAGTCGTACGAAGACATCGATCTGCGTCGCGCCCAGCGCGTGCTGAACGAGTGGAAGCTCGACCACCTCTCCGAGCGCCTGTTCGGCTCGCTCAGCGACGGCGAGCAGAAGCGCGTGCAGATCGCCCGTTCGGTGATGACCGACCCCGAGCTGCTGCTGCTGGACGAACCGGCCGCCAGCCTCGACCTCGGCGCCCGCGAAGAGCTGCTGCAGCTCCTCGGCGGCTATGCCTCGGCTCCTGAGGCGCCGGCCATCGTGATGGTCACCCACCACGTCGAGGAGATCCCGCGCGGGTTCACCCACGCGCTGCTGCTGAACCGCGACGGCATCGTCGCCGCGGGCAGCCTCGCCGACGTGCTCACGGGTGAGAACCTCGAGACGGCCTTCGGGCTGCCGATCGAGCTGACCGAGACCGACGGGCGTTTCAGCGCTCGCGCGGCCTGAGTCATCTGCTAAACTGTCTAGCTGGCCCCCGGGCCTATGACTTCACCGCCCCGCTGTACATCTCCGCTGTCGACCAAGGACTCACAATGAAGACTGACACCCACCCCACGTACGAAGCAGTGGTCTTCCGCGACCTCGCCTCCGGCGCCACCTTCCTCACCCGTTCGACCGTGTCGTCGTCGAAGACGATCGAGTGGGAAGACGGCAACACCTACCCGGTGATCGACGTCGAGATCTCGTCGGAGTCGCACCCGTTCTACACGGGCAAGCAGCGCATCCTCGACTCGGCCGGTCGCGTCGAGAAGTTCAACAACCGCTACAAGGGTTTCGGTGGCGGCAAGTAGTCGTCACCAGCTCACTCGAAAGAACCCCGTCGACTTCGGTCGGCGGGGTTCTTTCGTGTGAGGCGCGCCACGCTCCCGCGTGGACGGGTGGGCGGATGCCCGGGCCGGCTCAGCCGCGGAGGGGAACCTCGGGCCAGCCACGGCGGGCCGTGTAGGAGGGGTCGCGGCTGGCGCGCATGTAGCTCTCGAACGAGTCGCACTGCGCCTCGTGCCAGGCCACCTGCGCGTCGTGCAGATCACGGGGCGAGAGGTCGAGCTCCGCGGCGTAGCGGCGCGCGATGACCTGGGCCACCCGGCCGGCGGCGATGGCGTCGGCCCCCGCGTCGTGCGCGTCGGAGAGATCGACGCCGTAGAACTCCGACGCGGCGGTGAGCGTGCGCTTGCCCTTGCGGTACCGGTCGATCTGCTTGTCGATGACCAACGGGTCGACCACGGTCATCGGCCCCTCGAGGGGGGCGACACCGTGGCGAAGTGCCTCGCGGTGCAGCAGCGTGAGGTCGTAGGGGGCGTTGTAGATCACGAGGGAGTACCCGTCGGCCACCGCCTGCCGGAGGGCCGCCACGATCTCGGCGATCACCTCGGCCGCCGGGCGCCCCTCGGCCCGGGCGCGCTCGGTGGAGACACCGTGCACCGCCGTGGCCTGCTCGGGGATCTCGATGCCGGGGTCGGCGAGCCAGTCGGTGCGCTCCACGACGGTGCCCGAGGCATCGAGACGGGACACGTTCGCGGTGACGACGCGACTGGTGTCGACGTCGATTCCGGTGGTCTCCAGGTCGAACACGGCCAGCCGTGCGGCCCACGCGGGGAGCGCGGAGTCTTCGGCATCCGGAACCTCGACGGGGTCGAGATCGAACAGGGGCACGTCGACGATCGTCATGCAGTCAGTCTGCACCGCCCCACCGACAGCCCCCGGCACCGACACCCGGAGGTGCCGACACTCGTCAGCGCCGGCACCGACCGAGTGCGTCAGCGGAGTTCCTGCTGCTCCGGATTGTTGCGCACGTGCAGCCAGTAGAAGGCCTGCGTGCCGAACGTGAGGGTGACCGTGCCGTTCTCGTCGAAGGCCGGGAACTCCGCGCGACCGAACAGGTCGAACAACCGCCGGCCCGCGAACTGCGGAGCCGTGATGGTGGCCGACACCGGGTTGTGCGAGAAGCTGAACACGCACAGCACGTCTTCGGGCCCGTCGCCGAAGTAGTCGTTGGAGCCCTCGTACGACCGCACGAACGCCAGCACCGACTCATGGTCGCTCTGCAGCACCTCCATCGTGCCGAGACCGAAGGTGGGATGCGCCTTCCGCACGTGGATGACGTTGCGGACCCAGTGCACGAGCGACCGTGACTGCGCGAGCTGCGACTCCACGTTCACCAGCGTGTAGTTGTACACCAGCGACTGCACCACGGGCAGGAACAGCTTGCCCGGGTCGGCGGTGGAGAACCCGGCGTTGCGGTCGGGCGTCCACTGCATGGGCGTGCGCGAGGAGTCGCGGTCGGGCAGCCAGATGTTGTCGCCCATGCCGATCTCGTCGCCGTAGTAGAGGAACGGGCTTCCGGGCAGGGCGAACAGCAGCGCGTGGGCCAGTTCGAGCTCGGCGCGGGCGTTGTCGAGCAGGGGCGCCAGGCGGCGGCGGATACCGATGTTCGAGCGCATCCGCGGGTCGTAGGCGTACCAGCCGTACATCGCCTGACGGTACTCCTCCGACACCATCTCGAGGGTGAGCTCGTCGTGGTTGCGGAGGAACACGCCCCAGGCCGCCGACTTGGGGATGTCAGTGGTCTCGCTGAGCACGCGGATCAGCTCGTCGGCCTTCTGCGACCGCAGCGAGTAGTAGATTCGCGGCATCACGGGGAAGTCGAAGGCCATGTGGCACTCCGGCTCCTCGTCGGTGCCGAAGAAGGCGGCCACCTCGCGCGGCCACTGGTTGGCCTCGGCCACGAGCAGGCGGCCGGGGTACTCGTTGTCGATCATCGCGCGCAGCTTCACGATGAACTCGTGAGTCTTCGGCTCGCCCTCGCCGTTGCCCTCGTCGGACTCGTAGAGGTAGGGGATGGCGTCGAGGCGGATGCCGTCGACCCCCATGTCGAACCAGAACCGCACGGTGTCGAAGATGGCCTCGTGCACGGCCGGGTTCTCGAAGTTCAGGTCGGGCTGGTGCGAGAAGAACCGGTGCCAGAAGAACTGCCGGCGCACGGGGTCGAACGTCCAGTTCGACTCCTCGGTGTCGACGAAGATGATGCGGATGTTCTCGTACTTGTCGTCGGTGTCGCTCCACACGTAGAAGTCGCCGAACGGGCCGTCGGGGTCTTCTCGCGACTGCTGGAACCAGTCGTGCTGGTCGGAGGTGTGGTTGAGCGGGAAGTCGATCACGATGCGCATGTTGCGCTCGTGCGCCTTCGTGACGAGGTCGCGGAACTCCTCCACTGTGCCGTAGTCGGGCAGCACGGCCGTGAAGTCGGAGACGTCGTAGCCGCCGTCGCGCATCGGCGACTGGTAGAACGGCGGCAGCCAGAGCGCATCGATGCCGAGCCACTGCAGGTAGTCGAGCTTGGAGATGAGACCGGCGATGTCGCCGAAGCCGTCGCCGTTGGAATCGACGAACGAGCGGATCATCACCTCGTAGAAGACCGATCGCTTGTACCACTCGGGGTCGAGGGCGAGGCCGGGCATCTGGATCGGTGCGGTGAAGCTCACAGGCGTCCTTTCGGAGGTGGTGGCCGGCTCTGTCGGGAGGGCTCCGGATTCACGTTAGTCCAAAGCACCGCCGCCGACAGGGGCGTGTCTCAGGGAGGGGTCCTGGGCCGCGTCTATGCTGAACGGGATGACTGTCGCCTCGCCCTTCGCCGAACAGCTCGCCCGCCTCCCCGTCACCGAGCGCACGCTGCCGCTCGCGGGCGGCGAGACCCGCTTCTGGGAGTACGGAGCGACTGCTGTCGACGCCGATCAGCGGCAGGACGCCCCCACCCTGGTCATCGTGGTGCACGGCTATCGGGGCGACCACCACGGCCTCGAGCCCGTGATCGCCCAGCTGGGTCATCCGGGCTATCGGATCGTCGCGCCCGACCTGCCCGGCTTCGGCGTGTCGACCCCGATGGCGGCGGCGCACGATCTCGACGGCTACGAGGCCTGGCTGCGCGGGTTCGCCGCGGCGGTGCGTTCGGAGTCGCCGACGGCCCGGGTCGTGATCATCGGGCACTCCTTCGGTTCGATCCTGGTCGCCGCCGCGCTGGCGGGTGGTCTCGAGGTCGACGACGCCATCCTGATCAACCCGATCGCCGCCCCCGCCCTGAAAGGCCCCCGCGGGGTGATGACCCGGGTGGCCATCGGCTACTACCGCCTGGGCGCCGCCGTTCCCGAGCGGCTCGGCTACGCCATCCTGTCCAGCCCGGTGATGGTGCGCGTGATCAGCGTCACCATGGCCAAGACGAAGAACCGTGCCCTCCGGCGCTGGATCCACGACCAGCACGACCGCTACTTCAGCGCCTTCGCGAACCGCACGGTAGTGCTCGAGGCCTTCCGCGCCTCGGTGAGCCACGACATCGGCGAGTACGCGGCCCGCATCACGGCCCCGACCCTGCTGATCGCGGCCGACCAGGACGACATCACCCCCGTCGCCGCGCAGCACCGGCTCGCCGAGGCGATGCCCGACGCCCGACTGGTGGTGCTGAACGACGTCGGCCACCTCATCCACTACGAGCGGCCCGTCGAGGCGGCCGAGGCGATCACCGCGTTCCTCGGGCGTTCCGCGTGAGGCTCGCGATCGACTGCCGCTACACCCGCATCGGCCGGCACGACGGCATCAGCCGCTACACCGCGGGGGTCGTGACAGCCCTGAAGGAGCTCTCCGACGCAGGCGACCCGGCGCTCGAGGGCGTGCAACTCGCCATGATCGTGAGCGACGAACGCCAGCTCGAGATGCTGCCCGACCTGCCCTGGGCGAAGGTGTCCGGCCCCACGAGCGTGCTGGAGCCTCTCGTCGCCCTGCAGGTGAACCGCCTGCGGCCCGACGCGGTGATCAGCCCCATGCAGACCATGGGCACGGCCGGCCGGCGCTACCGGCTCGCCCTCACGGTGCACGACCTCATCTACTACTCCAACCCCGAGCCGCCGCACGACCTGCCGGGGTTCGTGCGCGTGCTCTGGCGGTTGTACCACAAGGCCTGGTGGCCCCAGCGGTTGCTGCTGAACCGGGCGGATGCGGTGGTCACCGTGTCGGAGACCACCCGAGGCCTGATCGAGTCGCACGCGCTCACCCGGCGACCCGTGGTGGTGGCGCGCAATGCGGCCGACCTGCCCGACGCATCCGTCGCCGCTGCGGCCGCCGAGCACGCCGACGCCCGGGCGGGAGCGAAGTCGCTGCTCTACATGGGCTCGTTCATGCCCTACAAGAACGTCGAGGCCCTCGTGCGCGCCGTGGCGCTGCTGCCCGGGTACACGCTGCACCTGCTGAGCCGGTCGACCCCGGCCGACGAGGAGCGCCTGCGCGCGGTGGCGCCGGACGCCCGACTCGAGTTCCACGGCGGCGTGAGCGACGAGGAGTACCAGGCCCTGCTGCAGCAGGCCACGGCGCTGGTGACCGCCTCGCTCGACGAGGGCTTCGGCATCCCGCTCGTGGAGGCGATGGGGCACGGCACGCCGGTGGTCGTCAGCGACATCCCGGTGTTCAGGGAGATCGGGGGAGATGCTGCTCTGGTCGCTCCCGCCCACGACGAGAAGGCCTTCGCCGAGACGGTCACCCGGCTCGAGGACCCCGACGAGTGGCGCCGCCGCTCGATGGCGTCGAGGGCTCAGGCCGAGACCTTCAGCTGGGCAGAGTCAGCTCGAGCGCTAGCGGAGCTCGCGACCGGATCGACGAGTCGATCGACTCGCCGTTGAACTCGGCCAGCGACACCTCGCCGTTCTCGATCACGAAGTCGTGCGCCGATCCGTTGGCGATCATCTGGCCCTGGCCGGGCAGCCGCTTCTCGGTGATGTAACGCACCAGCGAGCCGATCACGCCGCCGTGCGACACCACGATGAGCGACGAATCCGGATGCTCGTCGGCCAGAGCCTGGAGGGCGGGGAGCACTCGGGCCACCACGTCGGAGCGTCGCTCGCGGCCGGGCACGGGGCCGAGCGGATCGGGGAAGCGCTCGGCGATCTGAGCGCCGTTCAGGCCCTCGACATCGCCGTACCGACGCTCGACGAGGGCGTCGACGAGCTCGATCTCGTCGATCCCCACGAGACCGGCGATGATCTCGGCCGTCTCACGCGCCCGGCTGAGCGGGCTGGCCACGATGCCGTCCCATTGCCGTTCGGCGAGCACGAGTCCGGTCTGCCTGGCCTGCTCTCGCCCCGTGTCGTTGAGCGGAACGTCGGTGGCGCCCTGGATGCGGCGCTCCAGGTTCCAGTCGGTCTGGCCATGGCGCACGAACGTGAAAGTAGTCATCGCCCCCAGTCTAAGGAGCGCCCACCCACCCGCTGAGAACCGGTTCCGTCACTTTTGGCCCCAAAACGGGCCTTTTGGGGCGGAAAGTGACGGATCTGGGGTGCGTCAGGCGAGGAGCGTCTCGAGGGTGCGCAGGGTCTCGGAAGCCCCGGCGTCGACCTTCACGGTGGCCCGGCCGTCGCCCTTGGTGACGCCGCGGTTCACGATCACGATCGGCAGCCGACGACGGCGGGCCTGCTCGAGCAGCCGGATGCCGGAGTTCACCACGAGCGACGAGCCCGCGATCACGAGCGCCTCGGACGAGGCCACGATCGCGCTCGCCTCGGCGAACTTCTCGGTGGGCACGAACTCGCCGAAGAACACCACGTCGGGCTTCAGCACTCCGCCGCAGACCGTGCACGACGGCACCACGAAGGCCTCGTACTCCTCGACGTCGGCGTCGCCGTCGGGCGCGATGCGCACCAGTTCGGGCTCGCTCAGGCGAGGGTTCGCCGACGTGATGCGCTCGGCGACGCTGGCGCGGGCGAACGTCTGGCCGCAGCGCAGGCAGTTCACCCGGTCCATCGAGCCGTGCAGGTCGACCAGGCGCCGGGTGCCGGCTCTGGCGTGCAGTCCGTCGACGTTCTGCGTGACGATGCCGCTGACGCGTCCGCTCTCCTCGAGCCGGGCGAGCGCACGGTGGCCCTCGTTCGGCTGCGCGGCGTCGAACATGCGCCAGCCGAGGTGGCTGCCGGCCCAGTAGCGCTTGCGGAACGACGCACTGCCGAGGAACTGGTCGAAGGTCATGGGGTTGCGCTGCGGAGCACCTTCGCCGCGGTAGTCGGGGATGCCGGAGTCAGTACTCACCCCGGCCCCGGTGAGCACCGCGAACCGTCGGCCTCGGAGCACCTCGGCGGCGCGTTCGACGGCAGCCTCGACGGCCTCCCCGGCGGGACGATCCGGTGACGACACCAGCGGAACCATGCAACCTCCTCGCCGGCGACATGCCCCGGCTTCTCAGCAGTCTAAACAGTGCAGTTTTCGAGAATGTTTCCGTACTGGCAGAGTTGGACGTGAATCGCGTTCCGCCGACAGAGAAGACCACCGTGCCCGTCATCCCGATCGACTCGCTCGACCGCCCCGAACTGGCCGACTACGCCGGCCTCACCGACGTCGCCATGCGGCGGCTGCTCGAACCGGCCGGTGGCCTCTACCTCGCCGAGTCGAGCAAGGTGATCGAGCGCGCCGTGGCGGCCGGTCACCGTCCGAGGTCGGTGCTGCTGCAGCAGAAGTGGCTGCCCGACCTCGAGTGGCTCGTGCAGCGGTTTCCCGAGGTGCCGGTGTTCGTGGCCGACGACGCGCTGCTGGAGCAGCTGACCGGCTTCGCCATGCACCGCGGCGCCCTCGCGGCCATGCACCGGCCGGTGCTGCCCGACCCGCGCGACCTGCTCCGCGATGCCCGCACGGTGGTGGTGCTCGAAGACATCGTCGACCACACCAACGTGGGCGCGGCGTTCCGTTCGGCGGCCGGTCTCGGGGCCGACGCCGTGCTGATCACGCCGCGCTGCGCCGATCCGCTCTACCGCCGCAGCGTGCGCGTGAGCATGGGCACGGTGCTGCAGGTGCCGTGGACCAGGATCGGCGAGTGGAGCGAGGCTGGACCGCTGCTGCACGACGCCGGCTTCACGATCGCGGCCCTGGCCCTCGACGAGCACTCCGTGCCGCTGCCGCAGTTCACCCGCGACCTGCCGGAACGCGTGGCCGTGGTGCTCGGTACCGAGGGGGACGGGCTGAGCCGGCGTGCCCTCGCGGCCGCAGACGTGCGGGTCGAGATCCCGATGCTGCACGGCGTCGACTCGCTCAACGTGGCCGCCGCGAGTGCGGTGGCGCTCTACGCAATCGGTGCGGCTCGGGGCTGACGGAGCGCGCGCGGGAGCGCGCGACGCACTAGTGTGTGCGCTACGAACCGAAGGAGGCCCGTGGTGACCGACAAGAGCGCCGTTTCGACCGAGGCACCACCGCCCGCATCCGGAAAGGGTCTCGCCGCCGGAAAGCTGGGGCTGGTCGGCTCCACCGTGATCGGGCTCGCCTCCACGGCTCCCGTCTACTCCCTGGCCGCCACCATCGGTTTCGTGGTGCTCGCCGTGGGCGCGCAGGCGCCGATCGCGATGATCCTCGCCTTCATCCCGATGTTCCTCACCGCCTCGGCCTATCGGGAGCTCAATCGCGCCGTGCCCGACTGCGGCACGGCGTTCACCTGGGTCACCAAGGCGTTCGGCCCGTGGACCGGCTGGCTCGCCGGCTGGGGAGTGGCGGTCGCCGGCATCATCGTGCTGGCGAACCTCGCCCAGATCGGCAGCAAGTACCTCTGGCTCCTCACCGACAACCCCGACCTCTACGAGAACGTGCCGCTCGTCACGGCCACCGGCGTGGTGTTCATCGGCGTGATGACCTTCGTGAGCGTGCGGGGCCTCGAGATCGGCGAGCGGTTGCAGAACGTGCTGCTCGCCGTTCAGTACGTGGCCCTCGCCCTGTTCGTGGCGCTCGCACTCTGGAGCGTGTTCTCCGGCAGCGCTCCCGAGGGGTCGACCACCCCGCAGCTGGACTGGTTCAACCCGTTCGCCTTCACCTCTCTCTCCGGCTTCACCGAGGCCATCCTGCTGTGCCTGTTCATCTACTGGGGCTGGGACACCTGCCTCGCCCTGAACGAGGAGACGAAAGACCCGCAGCGCACCCCCGGGCGCGCCGCCGTGCTGTCGACCGTCATCCTGCTCGTCACCTACGTCTCGGTGACGGTGGCGGCGATGGCGTTCGCCGGCCTCGGCACCACGGGCCTCGGTCTCGGCAACGAGGACAACTCCGGCGACGTGTTCCTCGCCCTGAAAGACGCGGTCTTCGGCCCGTGGGCGTGGCTGCTGGTGATCGCGGTGTGTGTCTCGGCGATCTCGTCGACGCAGACCACCATCCTGCCCACCGCCCGCGGAACCCTCGCGATGGCCACCTACCGGGCGCTGCCCGAGGCGTTCGGCCGCATCTCGCCGAAGTTCAAGACCCCGCGGTTCGCCACCATCTTCATGAGCATCGTGGCCGTGGCGTTCTACGTGGGCATGACCATCGTGAGCGAGAACATCCTCTCCGACACCATCCTCTCCATCGGCCTGGCGATCGCGTTCTACTACGCGCTGACGAGCTACGCGTGCATCTGGTACTTCCGCAAGGAGCTCTTCACCTCGGCGCGCTCGTTCTTCTTCAAGGGCCTGTTCCCGCTGATCGGCGGGCTGATGCTCACGGCCGCGTTCATCCAGTCGGCCATCGACATGTACGACCCGGAGTACGGCTACACGGTGATCTTCGGAATCGGCGGCGTGTTCGTGGTCGGCGTCGGCTCGCTCGCCCTCGGGGTGGTGCTGATGGTGGTGTGGGCGTTCTTCCCGCGCTCGAAGGACTTCTTCGCCGGACGCAGCCTCAACCGCGAGACGGCTGTGCTCGTGCCCGACAGCGACCACCCCGCGCCCCGCTCCGTCGACGGCGGGCTGATGTAGCGGCGGCGGGGCCGTCCGCCTCCTGAGCGGCCCCCATCGCGGCGCTGACTAAGATGTGCGGGTGACTCCCGCCACCCCTTCCGTCTACCGTCGGCGACGCATCGTGGCCGGTGTCGTGCTGGTGCTGATCGCCCTCGTCGCCACGTACCTGCCGGTGGCCCTGCTCGGTCCGGTTCCGCAGGCGGCCGCCTCGGTGACGGATGCCGCGCCGACGACCATCCCCGCCACGACGCTCGCCGTGCCGGCCGTCGGTACCAGCGCCATCGGGCTGGTCGCCGATGGCGGCACCACAGCCCTCGGTACGAGCGGATCCACCGACTCCGTGCCCATCGCGAGCATCACCAAGACCATCACGGCGCTCGTGGTGCTCGATGCGAAGCCGATCGACGAGGGTGGCGACGGCCCGCAGCTCACCATGACCGACGCCGACGCGGCCATCCTGCAGGCCACCATCGCCGAGAACGGCTCGTGGGCCTCGGTGTTCCCCGGCCAGGTGCTCACCGAACGGGAGGTGATCGAGATCATGCTGCTCGAGTCGGCCAACAACTACAGCGTCACCCTCACGAACTGGGCCTTCGGCGACACCGCATCGTACCTCGCGGCCGCGACCGCCTGGCTGGCCGAGAAGGGCTTGACCGGTACCGCGGTCGTCGACACCTCGGGCCTGAACCCGGGTTCGCGCAGCACCACGGCCGACCTGCTCACGCTCGCGCGGCTGGTACTGGCCGATCCCGTGCTGGCGGGCATCGTGGGCACGGCCTCGGTGGAACTGCCGCAGCTCGGCGCCGTGGAGAACACGAACGAGCTGCTCGGTATGAACGGCATCGACGGCGTGAAGACCGGCACCACCGACGAGGCCGGTTTCTGCCTGCTCTTCTCGGCCGACTACACGGTGGGCGATCAGACGGTACCGCTGGTGGGAGTGGTGCTGGGCGCACCCGACGAGGACACCCTGCACGCCTCGGTGCTCGCCCTGCTGCAGAGCGCCGAGAGCGGGTTCCAGACCGTGCAGCTCGTGGCGCCGGGCGACGTGGTGGGGGAGTACACCACCGCGTGGGGCTCGAGCGCCGACATCGTCGCCCAGCATCCCGTGAGCGCCACGGTCTGGTCGGGGGCGACGGTGACCCGCACGGCCGAGGCGGGCGAGATCGTCGACGGCGCATCCGGAACCGAGGTGGGAACCGCTCGTTTCACGGTCGACGGCGTCACGCTGGGCGGCTCGGAGTTCACGGTGCCCCTCGCTCTCGCGAGCGACCTCGACGGGCCCGACGCCGGCTGGAAGCTCGCGAACCCGCTGCGCTGACCCGCGTCGGCGAACGGATGCGCCCGGTCAGCCCTCGGGCGGCGTCTGAACGCGGGTCGCGTACACCGGCTCCGGGCTCGGCCGCTTCGCCGTGATGTTGTCGCCGCTCGAGCGGTGCGTGATGCGCCGGATGACCCACGGCACCAGGTGCACGCGAGCCCAGACGAGGTCTTCCGAGCGCGCCTGGCGCCAGGTGCTCGCCGGGAGCGGCTCGGGGGATCCCGGCTGCAGGTCGTTGTCGACGTTCAGGCTGCGGAGCACCATCCGCGCCACCTCGTGGTGGCCCTGCGGGTTCAGGTGCAGCCGGTCGGGCGACCAGAGCCGCGTGTCCTGGATCTCCTTCAGGCCCCACTGGTCGGCGACGACGCACTCGTAGCGATCGGCGATCACCCGGAGGTTCTCGTTGTAGATCGCCACCTTGCCGCGGATGCCGCGGAACACCGGTGTGAACCGGGTGTCGACCCCCGTGAAGATCACCACGGTGGCTCCGCTCTCGCGCAGCCGGCGCACGCCCACCTCCATCCGCGCGGCCAGGGAGTCGGGGTCGGTGCGCGGACGGATGACGTCGTTGCCCCCGGCGGAGATGGTGATCAGGTCGGGCTTGAGCTCGAGGGCCGGCTCGACCTGCTCGGCCAGGATCTGGTCGAGCAGCCGGCCGCGGATGGCCAGGTTGGCGTAGGCGAAGTCGCCGTCGGTCGTGTCGGCGAGGGTCTCGGCCACGCGGTCGGCCCAGCCGCGGTGGCCGCCCGGGCTCAGCGGTTCCGGGTCTCCGATTCCCTCGGTGAACGAGTCGCCGAGGGCGACGTAACGGCGCCAGGGGTGGTTTTCAGTCAATGTCCGGACTCCTCACAACAGGTGTCGCCGGGGCGACGTGCAACACTCTAGACCCCTGGTTCACTCGACTCGCCCGGGGTGCACCCAGGGCACCTGGGGTGTCGCACGCGAGGGGTATCCTCGAACATCGTGACCAATCAGCCCCTCTTCGAACCGGCCCCCGGTACGAGCGCGGCCGGTCACCTGCCGCCCTCGTTCCCGGGCCGCGCGCCCTGGGGCACCGCCGGGCGGCTGCGGGCCTGGCAGGAGGAGGCCCTCAACCTCTACTTCGAGAAAGAACCCCGCGACTTCCTGGCCGCCGCGACCCCGGGCGCCGGCAAGACCACCTTCGCCCTGCGCCTCGCCTCCGAGCTGCTGCACCGGCGCACCGTCGATCGCGTGATCGTGGTGGCGCCCACCGAGCATCTCAAGCGGCAGTGGGCGGATGCGGCCGACCGCGCGGGGGTGCGGTTGAATCCCGGGTTCCGCAACAGCGAATCGCGCTTCGGCCGGCACTTCCACGGAGTGGCCCTCACCTATGCGCAGGTCGCCGCACGGCCGTCGCTGCATCGCGAGCTCACGCAGGGCGCTCAGACGCTCGTCATCCTCGACGAGGTGCACCACGGCGGCGACGCTCTGAGCTGGGGCGACGCGGTGCGCGAGGCGTTCGAGCCGGCCACCCGCCGGCTCGCCCTCACCGGGACGCCCTTCCGCTCCGACACCGCGCCCATCCCGTTCGTGGAGTACCTGCCCGACCACCAGGGCATCCGAGTGTCGCGCAGCGACTACAACTACGGCTACGGCCGCGCCCTCAAAGACGGCGTGGTGCGCCCGGTGCTCTTCATGGTCTACGCCGGGCACATGCGCTGGCGCACGAAGGCCGGCGACGAGATGGAGGCGCGACTCGGCGAGGGGAACACGAAAGACATCACCTCGCAGGCCTGGCGCACGGCGCTCGACCCCAACGGCGAGTGGATCCCCCAGGTGCTCGGCGCCGCCGACAAGCGGCTGAGCGAGGTTCGGCAGGCGATCCCGGATGCGGGTGGCCTGGTGATCGCGACCGACCAGACCGTGGCGCGCGCGTACGCCGCCATCCTGCAGCAGATCTCGGGGGAGGAGGTGACGGTCGTGCTCTCCGACGAGAAGGAGGCCTCCGACCGCATCGACCAGTTCTCGAAGTCGACCCGCCGCTGGATGGTGGCGGTGCGCATGGTGTCGGAGGGCGTCGACGTGCCGCGGCTCGCCGTGGGTGTGTACGCCACCAGCGCCTCGACGCCGCTGTTCTTCGCCCAGGCGGTTGGCCGGTTCGTGCGCGCCCGCCGGCGCGGTGAGACCGCGTCGATCTTCCTGCCGAACGTGCCCTCGCTGATGGCGCTGGCCGAGAAGCTCGAGCTCGAGCGCGATCACGCGCTGGACAAGCGCGACGACGGCTCGAACCCCGAGGGCGACTTCTACAACCCCGAAGACGCGATGGTGGCCGAGGCCAACCGCAGCGAAAGAGCTTCGGAGGGACTGCTGGAGGAGTACAGCTTCGTCGCCATCGGCTCGGAGGCCACCTTCGACCGGGTGGTCTACGACGGCGGGGAGTTCGGCTTCGAGGCCGTAGTGGGCAGCGAGGAGGAGCTCGACTTCCTCGGGCTGCCCGGATTGCTCGAACCCGACCAGGTGAAAGACCTGCTGCAGCACCGCCAGGCCCGGCAGCAGAAGCACGCCGCCAAGAGCGGCCAGCCCAAGGCCGACACCCCCGACCAGGGCGGGGTGCCCGCGCCGCTCTACCGCACGCTCAAGGAGCAGCGCAGCCTGCTGAACTCGCTCGTGGGCATCTGGGCGAAGCAGTCGAACGAGCCGCACGGCATGATCCACGCCGAACTTCGTCGGATCTGCGGCGGCCCGGCGGTGGCGCAGGCCAGCGTCACCCAGTTGCAGGCCCGCATCGTGACGCTGCGCAAGTGGATGGGCGCCGCCAACCACTGAGTCGAACCACTGAGACGAACCACTGGGTAGAACCGGTGAGTCGCGGCGCGGGCCGCTCAGGCGCCGCCGAACCGTTCGGTGCGGATCGACATGGGGTCGACTCCGGTCGCCACCAGGGCGTCGGAGGCGAGCTCCACGAAGCGGGTGGGGCCGCAGATGTAGGTCGAGGTGCCCGGTGCGTCGCCGGCCGCCCACGCGGTCACCCTGGCGGCGTCGAGGCGGCCGAGGGTGCCGTTCCAGTTCGGGGGCGCGTGCCGGGTGTACTGGATGGTGACGTCGGCCTTGGCCGCATCCGTCAGTTCGGCGAGCTCGTCGCGGAAGTACACGAACTCGGGGCTGCGCACCGAGTAGAGCAGGCGAACGGGCGCCGTGTTGCCCGACGCGATGTGGGTGCGGAGGATCGACACCAGGGGAGCGACCCCCGAGCCGCCGCCGATCATGCGGATGGGCTCCGTCTGCGTGGGCCGCCAGACGAACCAGCCGCCGAGCGGGCCGATCACCTCGAGCTGGTCGCCCACCGACACACCCCGTACGAGGTAGGGGGACACCTCGCCGTCGGGCATCAGCTCGACGCTGACCGCCACCACCGGGTCGTCGGCGGCGGAGGAGAGCGAGTACGAGCGTGCGGCCTGATAGCCGTCGGGCGCGGTGAGCCGGATGTCGATGTGCTGGCCGGCCAGCGCCCCCGGCCACTCGGGCACCCGCAGCATCAGCGTGCGCGCGGTAGGGGTTTCTTCACGGATTCCGACGACGTCGGCGACTGCCCAGTTCACTCTAGGAATCGTAGTAGTAGCGCTCTTCCTTCCAGGGGTCGCCGTAGGCGTGGTAGCCGTTGACCTCCCAGAAGCCCAGCTCTTCGGTGTCGTGCAGGGTGATGCCGTTGACCCACTTCGCGCTCTTCCAGAAGTAGAGGTGCGGCACCAGCAGCCGGGCCGGGCCGCCGTGCTCGGGGTCCAGCGGTTCGCCACCGAACTCGAACGCGATCCAGGCCTTGCCGTCGAGCAGGTCTTCCAGCGGCACGTTCGTGGTGTAGCCGCCGTAGGAGTGCGCCATGGTGTAGCCGGCGCTCGTCTCCACGCCCTCGAACAACGTGTCGAGCGACACCCCGCGCCAGGTCGTGTCGAACTTCGACCAGCGGGTGACGCAGTGGATGTCGGTGTCGACCGTCTCGACCGGAAGCTTCATGAACTCGTCCCAGGTCCAGCTGGTCTTCTCACCCGACTCGTTCGTGATGGCGAACGACCATTCACCGGGGTGGATGTTCGGGGTCGGCCCGGCCGAGAGCACGGGGAAGTCTTTCGTCTCGTACTGCCCGGGCGGCAGTTTGGGGTCGGCTTCCCGATGCTTGCCCAAGAACCCCGGCGTGATGATTCCCATGTGCGTTCCTCTCGACCGGGCCCGAGCGATCGGGCCGTGAAGACGAGCCTAGAGCGATCAGGCCTGCTGCTGCTCCGACATATCGTGAATGAGCTCGCGCTCGTCCTCTTCGCTGAGCGAGGTCTTGATGACCTGACCCTTGTAGGGCGCGAGCGCGGCGGCGAACTTGTCCTCGGTGATCTTGGTGGCGTAGAGCACGACGGCCGACTTGCCCTGGCTCACCGCATCCTTCACCTGACCGCGGAACTCGGCGTTCAGGCCGGTGCGGTCGATACCGGCGAAGAGCGCTCCCATCAGCCCACCGAAAACCAGACCCACGAAGGGCACGAAGAACAGGATTCCGATCAGCGTGCCGAACAGGGCGCCGCCGGCGGCTCCCACACCGATGTTGCCGACTCCACCGGGGTAGTCGACATGGCTCTTGCCGTCCTCGTCGACCTTGACGACGGCGAGACCCGCGAGCTGCACGATCAGGTCTCCCTGGAGCTCCTGAATCTTCTCGTAGGCGCCCTCGGCGTCGGTCTCGTTGTCGAAGGCGATGACGATCAGATCGGCCATGGTGTTCTCTCCCTTGTCTCGGTGATGCTGAGCGTAGGGGAATGCGGTTAACAGCAGAAGGCCCGGTCTGTACGACCGGGCCTTCTCATTACTGTCTCAACCAGTGTGTCCGAGGGGGGACTTGAACCCCCACGCCCTATACGGGCACTAGCACCTCAAGCTAGCGCGTCTGCCATTTCCGCCACCCGGACTGGATGTCGGCCGGTGAGTGTTCCTCCGGCCAAGAGAAGACATTAGCACGGATGCGGAGGCCACGAATCCACCCTCGACCGGGTCGCCGGGTAGCGTGTGGGCATGACGTCTACGCCCGGGAACGACCAGCTCGACCTCACCACGACCATCGCTCGCGACCTCATCCGGTTCGACACCTCGAACTTCGGCGAGGGCCGCTCGAACGGCGAGACGGAGGCGGCCGAGTACCTCGCCGCCCACCTCGAACGGCTCGGCCTGCGGGTGCAGTCGTTCGAGTGCGAGCCCCGGCGCACCAGCATCGTGGCCCGGGTGGAGGGCCGCGACCGCTCCAAGCCCGCGCTCGTGGTGCACGGGCACACCGACGTGGTGCCGGCCATCGCGGCGGACTGGTCGGTCGACCCGTTCGAGGGCGTGGTCAAGGACGGCATGCTCTGGGGCCGCGGCGCCGTCGACATGAAGAACATGGACGCCATGATCGTCACCGCCCTCGACCGCATCCTGGGCGCCGGGAAGCAGCCGGAGCGCGACCTGGTGATCGCCTTCTTCGCCGACGAGGAGGCCGGGGGAGTGCTCGGGTCCGCCTACCTCGTGCGCGAGCATCCGGAGCTCTTCGCCGGCGCCACCGAAGCCATCAGCGAGGTGGGCGGCTACTCGATCGACCTCGCCGGACGGCGCGCCTATCTGGTGCAGACCGGTGAGAAGGCGCTGATCTGGCTGAAGCTCGTGGCGCGCGGCACCGCCGGTCACGGCTCGCAGGTGAACGGTGACAACGCGGTCACCAAGCTCGCCCGCGCCGTGGCGGCCATCGGCAGCCGGGACTGGCCGCTGCACCTCACGGCCACCACCCGGCAGCTGCTCGACCGGGTCGCGGCCATCCTCGGCACCGACGCCCAGGCGCTGAGCCCCGACGAGATCGCCATCGCCACCGGCACCGCGTCGCGGTTCATCTCGGCGACCCTGCGCACCACCGCGAACCCCACCGGTCTCACCGCGGGCTACAAGCACAACGTCATCCCCGACCGGGCCGAGGCCATGGTCGACGTGCGTGTGCTGCCCGGGGAGGAGGACGCCGTGCTCGCGGAGATCCAGGAGCTGGTGGGCGACGACATCGAGATCGTCATCTCGCACCGCGACATCGGCCTGGAGACCACCTTCGACGGCGCCCTGGTCGACGCCATGGTCGGCTCGCTGCAGCGCCACGATCCGGGTGCCCAGGTGCTGCCGTACCTGCTCTCAGGCGGCACCGACAACAAGGCTCTGAGCCTGCTCGGCATCCGCGGGTTCGGTTTCGCGCCGCTGCAGCTGCCCGCCTCCCTCGACTTCCCCGCGATGTTCCACGGCGTGGACGAACGGGTGCCCGTGGACGCGCTAGGGTTTGGCGCAGACGTTCTGACCGATCTCTTGCTGCGGTACTGACTCCGCGAGACCACACCACAAAGGGAGACATGGACTTTCTCAACGCCGTCATCCTCGGCTTCGTTCAGGGGCTGACCGAGTTCCTCCCCATCTCCTCCAGTGCTCACCTGCGCATCCTGGGCGAGTTCCTGCCCGGCGCGAAAGACCCGGGTGCGGCCTTCACCGCCATCACCCAGCTCGGCACCGAGACGGCGGTGCTGGTGTTCTTCTGGCGCGACATCGTGCGCATCGTCAGCCGCTGGGCCAAGTCGCTCGCGGGCCGGGTGCCCCGCAACGACCCGGATGCGCGGATGGGCTGGCTGATCATCATCGGCTCGATCCCCATCGTCGTGATCGGCCTGTTCTTCCAGGACGCCATCGAGACCACGTTGCGCTCGCTCTGGATCGTGGCGACCACCCTCATCGTGTTCGGCATCCTGCTCGGCATCGCCGACTACGTGGGGGCCAAGCGCCGGCGCCTGAAAGACCTGACGGTTCCGCACGGCATCATCTTCGGATTCGCGCAGGCGCTCGCCCTCATCCCGGGTGTCTCCCGTTCGGGCGGCACCATCACGGCCGGGCTCTTCATGGGCTACGAGCGCCGGGCCGCAGCGCGCTACTCCTTCCTGCTCGCCATCCCGGCGGTGTTCGGCAGCGGCCTGTTCCAGGTCTACAAGAGCATCGGCGAGCCCTCCGTGTACGGGCCGGTCGAGACGCTGATCGCCACCGTGATCGCGTTCGTCGTGGGTCTCGTGGTGATCGCGTTCTTCATGAGCTACATCTCCAGGCGCAGCTTCCTGCCGTTCGTGATCTACCGGATCGCGCTCGGCGGCGTGCTGATCGTGCTGCTCTCGACCGGCGCCATCGCCGCCTAGGCGGCTGCCCGGCTGCGGTCAGGCCAGGGTCGGGCGGCGGCTTCCCAGCCGGGACGGACGGCGGCACCGGGCCGAGCATCTAGGCTGGATCGGTGCAATCCTGGACCCGACCCGCCATCCCCACCCTGCCCGGCCGCGGCGCCGTTCCGCGCCTGCACGACGACTCGAGCGGCCGGTTCCTCGACAGTGCGAACCCGGATGCGACGGCCACGCTCTACGTGTGCGGCATCACCCCCTACGACGCCACCCACATCGGCCACGCCGCCACGTACCTCGCCTTCGACACGCTCGTGCGGGCCTGGCTCGACGCCGGCCTCGACGTGGCCTACACCCAGAACATCACCGACATCGACGACCCGCTGCTGGAGCGTGCGAACGCCACCGGGGTCGACTGGCGTGAGCTCGCGGCGAGCCAGGTCGAGCTCTTCCGCACCGACATGGCCGCGCTCGGCGTGGTTCCGCCCGACGACTACGTGGCCGTGACCGAGACCATCGACAGCATCGCGCAGGCGGTCGACGAACTGCGGCGGCGGGGGATCGCCTACGCCGTGCCCACCCCCGACGCGCTCGCCCCCGGCGAGACCGACTGGTACTTCGACATCACCGCGGCGGAGCGCGCCACCCCCTGGGTGCTCGGGTCGGAGAGCGGCCTCGACCGCGCCACCATGAGCACGCTCTTCGCCCAGCGCGGGGGAGACCCCGAGCGGCCAGGCAAGCGCGACCCGCTCGACCCTCTGCTCTGGCGTGCCGCGCGCGACGGGGAGCCCTGGTGGGAGACCGGAATCGCCGAGATCGGCCCCGGCCGGCCCGGCTGGCACATCGAATGCTCGGTGATCGCCCGCGAGACCCTCGGCGACACCATCTGCGTGCAGGGCGGCGGCGGCGATCTCGTGTTCCCGCACCACGAGTTCAGTGCGGCGCACGCGACGGCACTGACGGACGAGCGCTTCGCCCGGGTCAATGCGCACGGCGGGCTGGTCGCCTTCGACGGCGAGAAGATGTCGAAGTCGCTCGGCAACCTGGTGCTCGTCTCGCAGCTGCGAGCGGCCGGGGTGGAGCCGGCCGCCGTGCGGCTGGCGGTGCTCGCGCATCCGTACCGCGACGACTGGGAGTGGCACCGCGGCGACGAGGTGCTGGCGGCCGAGCGGCTGGCGGGCTGGCGGGCGGCCGCCGCCCGCGACGCCGCCGCCGCCGCGGAACCGTCGGCATCCGCCGAGGGGGATGCCGCGCAGAGAGATGCATCGCAGGGTGATGCCGCGGAGGATGCCGTAGCCGAGGCCTATCCGCTGCTGGAGCGCGTGCGCTCGCGACTGCACGACGACCTCGACACCCCCGGTGCGCTGGAGGCCTTCGACGAATGGTTCGACGCCCCGCACCCCGCGGCGGCCACCGCCCTCGCGGCCGACACCCTCGACGCGCTGCTCGGCATCCGGCTCTGAGACCGGCGCCGGCGCGACCTGACGGTCAGTCGCGACGCCAGGGCTCGTCGGGCCGGCCGTCGCCGCGTTTGCGCAGGTAGCGCTCGAACTCCTGCGCGATGGCCTCGCCGCTCGCCTCGGGCGAGTCGACGGTGTCGCGCGCCTGCTCGAGCTGCTGGATGTAGGCCGCCATGTCGTCGTCGTCGCCCGCGAGGGCGTCGATGCCCGTCTCCCAGGCCGTGGACTCGTCGACCAGTTCACCGCGATCGACGGCGACGTCGACGAGTTCCTCGATCTTGTCCAGCAGCGCCAGGGTGGCCTTCGGCGACGGCGCGTTGTGCACGTAGTGCGGCACGGAGGCCCACACCGACACGGTGGGGATGCCCGCGTTCTCGGCAGCCTCGGCCAGCGCGCTGAGAATACCGACCGGGCCCTCGTAGGTGCTGCGCTCGATGTCGAGCTCGCTGCGCACCACCGGGTTCTCGCTGGTGGAGAACACCGAGATGGGCCGGGTGTGCGGAACGTCGGCGAGCATGGCGCCGAGCAGTACGACACCCGAGATGTCCTCGGCCACGACCGTGGCCATGATCTCCGCGGTGAACTTGCGCCAGTTGCGGGAGGGCTCCGCCCCGATCAGCAGATAGACCTGAGCGCCGTCGGCCCGCGTGGACTGCGCCGAGTCGGCCGGGCCGTACACGGTGGCACCCGGCCACTCGAGCACTCGCTTTCCGTCGTCGTCGACCACCACGTTCGGGCGGTTGAACTGGAAGTCGAAGTACTCCTCGGTGTCGACCTCGGCGATGGGCTCGACCTCGAGCTGCTCCTTCAGAACCTTGAGGGCTCCGGTGGCGGCCTCGCCGGCGTCGTTCCATCCTTCGAACGCGACCAGGAGAAGTCGGCCACGCTGGAATCCGTTGTCTGTCACCGTGGGGGTACCCGTGTGCCTTCCTGGCGTCCGCACGGTGCGGCTGCCGTGCATCAAGGATAGGCGTTCGCCGTCCATCCGGGAGTCGGGCCCGTAGACTGTTCGCCCGTGACTGAATCCTCCGCCGGCCATCCCGACGCCGCCACCCTGCCCGCCGCCGTGCTGTGGGACATGGACGGCACGATCGTCGACACCGAGCCCTACTGGATGCGCGCGCAGGGCGACCTGGTCGCCTCCTTCGGCGGCACCTGGACCCACGAGGCCGCGATGACCCTCGTCGGCTCGGGACTCGAACGGAGCGCCCGGCTGCTGCAGGAGCACGGCGTGGACATGGAGGTGCAGCCCATCATCGAGCTGCTCTCCACCCGCGTGATGGAGCAGATCACCGAGCGCATGCCCTGGCGGCCCGGGGCTCTCGAACTGCTGCAGGAGGTGCACGCGGCCGGCATCCCGATGGCCCTCGTCACCATGTCGATCGGGCGGATGGCCCGGCACGTCGCCGACCGTATCCCGTTCCCCGCGTTCTCCGTGGTGGTCTCGGCCGACGAGGTCACCGAGAGCAAGCCCCATCCGGAGGCGTACCTCACCGCTGCCCGCCAGCTGGGGGTCGACATCGAACGGTCCGTCGCCATCGAGGACTCGGTGACCGGGGTGGCCTCGGCCGTCGCTTCCGGCGCCACCACCGTGGGCGTCGAGCACCTCCTTCCATTGGCCGACTCGGGCGCCGCCGTGGTGTGGCCCACCCTCGCCGGCCGCGGGCTCGACGACCTCAGTGCCGTGCTCGGCGGGGTGCGCGCATGAGCGCCCAGTACAGCGGCCCGTTCCGGGAGGGCGACCGCGTTCAGCTCACCGGCCCGAAGAACAAGCTCAACTCGATCACGCTCGAGTCGGGCAAGGTCTTCCACTCCCACCGCGGCTTCATCGACCACGACGCGCTGATCGGCCTGCCCGACGGCTCCGTGGTGCAGAACTCGGTGGGGGTCGAGCACCTCGCTCTCCGGCCGCTGCTGACCGACTTCGTGATGTCGATGCCGCGGGGCGCCGCCATCATCTACCCGAAGGATGCGGCCCAGATCCTCGGTCAGGCCGATGTGTTCCCCGGCGCGACCGTGGTGGAGGCGGGCGTCGGCTCCGGTGCCCTTTCGCTCTGGCTGCTGCGGGCCATCGGCCCCTCCGGCCGGCTGTCGAGCTTCGAGCGCCGCGAGGAGTTCGCCGACGTGGCCCGTGGCAACGTGGCCGCCTACTTCGGCCGACTGCCGGAGGAGTGGACGGTGACGGTCGGCGACCTCGTCGAGGCGCTGCCGGCCGTGCATCCGCCGCACTCCGTCGACCGGGTGGTGCTCGACATGCTGGCCCCGTGGGAGTGTGTCGACGTGGTGGCCGACGCCCTCAAGCCCGGGGGAGTCGTGCTCTGCTACGTGGCCACCGTCACCCAGCTCTCCCGCGTGGTCGAGGCCCTTCGCGACACCGGTCTGTTCACCAACCCCGTGCCGAACGAGACGATGGTGCGCGGCTGGCACGTCGAGGGCCTCGCCGTGCGCCCCGACCACCGGATGATCGGCCACACCGGTTTCCTGGTGAGCGCCCGGCGCCTCGCACCCGGAGCCGTGCTGCCCGAGCTCAAGCGCCGCGCCTCGAAGAGCGACTTCTCCGACGAGGACATGGAGGCCTGGACCCCGGGTGCGCTCGGCGAGCGGGGCATCAGCCCGAAGAGCCTGCGCAAGCGGGTGCGCGCGGCCACGGCCACGGCGGATGCGGCCCTCGCCCGCGAGGCCCGGTCGGCTGAAGCTGACGCCTCGCCCGATGAAATAGGATGAACTCGCTCATCGGGCCGCCGGCTCGTCGATCGCAGGAAAGAGGATCCGTGCGCAAGCTCCCCGCGCTCATTCTGTCGGCAGGTCTCCTGCTCTCGCTCGCCGCGTGCTCCAGCAGCGCCTCCGCTGCCGCGGCCTGCTCTGACGCGACCGGTCCGGGCTCGGCCAGCGAGGCCGTCACCGTCACCGGCGACGTGGGCAGCACGCAGACCGCCTCGTTCCCCTACCCCCTGGTGGCCGAGAACTCCGAGGTCTCGACCCTCGTCTCGAACGACGACGAGGATGCGGCTGTCGCCGGTTACGGCGGCATCGTGAACGTGGGCTACACGGTGTACGACGGCGAGAGCGGTGCGGCGGTCGGTCAGCCGGCGAGCGGGCTCATCCCGGTCTCCGACTCGCTGCCCAAGGCCCTCGAAGACGCCCTGGCCTGCACCTCGGCCGGCGAGCGGGTGGCCGTCGTGCTGCCGAACGACGAGGGCTCGAAGATCATCTCCGGAGCCACCGGTTCCGTGGTGATGGTGTTCGACGTCGACCGCACCTACCCGCGCAGCGCCCACGGCACGGAGCAGCCGGCCGAGTCGGGCTTCCCGCGCGTCGTGCGCGACGAGACCGGCCGCCCCGGCATCACCATCACCTCGACCGAGACGCCCACCGAGGCCGCCTCGTCGCTCCTGGTGAAGGGCGACGGCGACGCCGTGGCCGAGGGCGACGCCCTGCTCGTTCAGGTGATCTCGGTCGACTACGCCTCACCGCGGAAGACCGCCACCGACACCTGGGAGAGCGGCACCCCCGAGCTCTGGCTCGCCTCGGACGACACCACCAAGACCACCGGCTCGAAGCAGCCCGCCGGCATCGGCCAGTACCTCATCGGCCAGCCCGTGGGCTCGCAGGTGCTCGTGGTGCTGCCGGGCGATGCGGCCGCGGTCTACGTGGTCGACATCCTGGGAGTCGTGCCGAACGAGGCCGGCTAGCCCCGCGGCATCGGTCGCCCGAGCACGAACTAGAATTCGATCGTGCCCTCGAGACCGAAGTCCCCGCCTGCGGTGCCGGTCGAGGAGCGACTGTTCAGCCTGGTGCTGGCCCTGCTGGCAACCGAGTCCGGCCTGACGAAGGGCGAGATCCTGTCGACGGTGCAGGGCTACCGCCAGCGGTATCAGCCCGATCGCGACAACGCGAGCCTCGAGCGGCAGTTCGAGCGCGACAAAGACGACATCCGCGAACTCGGGGTGCCGCTGGAGACCATCGAGGCGCCGGGCGACCCGGGGAACAACCAGGCACTGCGCTACCGCATCCCGCGCACCGCCTATGAGCTGCCCGCCGACATCTCGTTCTCCGACGCCGAGACCACGCTGCTGAATCTCGCCGCGATGGCCTGGCGTGAGGGGTCGCTCTCGCGCGAGTCGCGCCGGGCGCTGCTGAAGCTGCGCTCGATCGGGGTGGAGACCAGCGACCCGGTGCTCGGCTACGCCCCGCGCATCCGCACCCGCGACGCGGCCTTCGAACCGCTCTCGGATGCGCTCTCCCGCGGTGTGACCGTGAGCTTCGCCTATCTCAAGCCAGGCGACCCCGCGGCGCGGCTGCGCTCCGTGGCGCCGCTCGCTCTGGTTCAGCACCAGGGGCGATGGCACCTCAAGGCCATCGACCTGGGTGTCGGGGAGTCGCGCACCTTCCTGCTCTCGCGCATCACCGGCCCCGTTCGCCTGGGCCGCACGCCGATCGACGCTCCGGCCGACGACTACGCGGCGATCGCCCTCGCCGAACTCGACGCCATCTGGGCCTCGAACGTGGCCGAGCTCGAGATCGCTCCCGGCACCGACGCCGAGGTGCGCCTCACGCGCCGCCGCGGCGCGGAGCTCGGCGACGACGGTCGGGTGCGCCTGCACTTCACGGATGCCGCGCTGCTGGCCGACGAACTCGCCGGCTTCGGCCCCGAGGTGCTGGTGGTGGGACCCGACCGGCTCCGCGATGCCGTGATCGAACGCCTCGAGGCCGCTGTCGCCGCACACCAGAGGAGCGTGGGCTGATGGCCGCCCCGCAGCCCTTCGCCTTCGCGCAGGACAAACTGACCTTCCTGCTCGCGCTCGTGCCCTACCTGATCGATCACGGCCGGGTGTCGGTGGCCGACGCGGCGGCCCACTTCCAGGTGTCGGAGAAGCAGATCCGCGACGCCGTGAGCCTCATCGCCGTCTCCGGCGTGCCCGGCGAGACCACGCAGTACCAGCACGGCGACCTGTTCGACATCTCGTGGGACGACTTCGACGAGCGCGACGAGATCGTGATCACCCACATGGTGGCGCTGGACGACTCCCCGCGGTTCTCGGCGCGGGAGGCCGCCGCCCTGATCGCGGGCCTGCAGTACCTGCAGTCACTGCCCGAGAACGTCGACAGCGGCGTCTACTCCTCGCTGATGGACAAGCTCGCCCGCGGAGCCTCGGAGCGTCCGAGCCAGGTGGCCATCGCCCGCTCCGACACGACGGGGTCGCTCGCCGAGGTGCGCGACGCCGTGGCGCGCCGCGTGCAGGTGGAGTTCGACTACCTCTCCTCCCGCGGGTCGCGCGAGCGTCGCCGGGTCGATCCGCTCCGCATCGACTCCGACGACGAGAACTGGTACCTCCGTGCCTGGGATCACGCCCGTCAGGCCGTGCGCACGTTCCGCCTCGACCGGATGACGGGCATCCGGGTGCTGAACGACGCGGTGACGGGCAACCACGACGACGTGCCGCTCGGCGACCGGCTGTTCCACGGCGGCGACGACGACCTGGTGGTCACCATCGAGCTCGACCCGTCGGCGCTGTCGCTCCTGGGAGAGTTCGTCTCGAGCGTCGACGAGCGCACCGAGCAAGCCGGGGGGCGTGTTCGTACGCGCATCCGGGTGGCCCACGTGCACAGTCTGAAGCGCCTGGTGACGGCCATGCCCTCGGCCGTCACCATCGTCGACCCGCCCGAGGCCCGCGCCGCCGTGGTGGATTGGGCCTCCCGCGCCCTCGATCGCTACCGGAACGCCTAGGCTGAGACGATGGCGTGGTGGGCGTGGCTGATCATCTGGACCGTTCTGGTGCTGGGGCTCCTCGGCATGCTCGCCCTGATCGGGCTGCGGTTGTGGCGCAAGCTCCGCGCCGCGCTGCACGAGCTCGAGGAGCTCACCGGCAAGGTGGCGAGGCTCACCGAGAACGTCGAGCAGCTGGCACCCGATCGGCCGGAGCGGGCGATCGAGGTCGGTTACGCGGAGGTGTCGCGCCGCCGGGCCATCCGTCAGGAGCGCCGCTCCGAATCACGTGAGGGTCGAAAACAAGCCCGGCTCGCCCGGGGTAAACTTCTCATCAGGCCCGAAACCGTCCCGACACTAAGGAAGTAAGACCAATGCTCGGTAACGCATTCACCGGATGGCACCTCATCGCCATCCTGGTCGTCATCCTCCTTCTGTTCGGCGCGACCCGTCTTCCCGCTCTGTCGAAGAGCCTCGGCCAGTCGATGCGCATCTTCCGCAACGAGACCAGGGCGATGAAAGAGGAGAACGCCGCCGACAAGGCGAACGACACGGTTCCTCCGGTCGCTCCCACGGTCACCCCCTCGACGGCCGCCCCGGTCACCCCGGTCGCCGAGACCACCACAGAGCACCCGAAGCCGTAGGGGCCGTGGCCGCCAAGTCACCGCGGCCGGGGCGTACCCGTGACGGACGGATGTCGCTCGGCGCCCACCTGATCGAGCTGCGCAAGCGGCTGTTCATCGCCGCACTCGGCCTCGTGCTGGGCATGGTGGTGGGGTACATCCTCTCCGACTTCGTGCTCAGCGCCCTCATCCGGCCGATCACCGAGATCTCGGCCGAACAGGGCCGGGATGCGAGCCTGAACTTCACCGACATCTCCTCCGCGTTCGACCTGCGCATCCAGATCGCCTTCACCGTGGGCGTGGTGGTGTCCTCGCCGGTGTGGCTCTACCAGATCTGGGCGTTCGTGATGCCCGGGCTGAAGAAGTCTGAGAAGCGTTATGCCGTGGGCTTCCTCGCCTCGGCCGTGCCGCTCTTCCTGGCCGGCTGCGCCGCCGGCTGGTACGTGCTGCCGCACATGGTGGTGCTGCTCACCGGCTTCGCGCCCGAGGGCACCACGGCGCTGCTCACGGCCCGCTCCTACTTCGACTTCGTGCTGAAGCTCGTGCTCGTGATCGGCATCGCGTTCGTGCTGCCCGTGTTCCTGGTGCTGCTCAACTTCGCCGGGGTGCTCTCGGCCGTGGCCATCCTGAAGTCGTGGCGCATCGCCATTCTGGCGATCACGCTGTTCACCGCCGTGGCGACGCCCGCGGCCGACGTGATGTCGATGTTCCTGCTGGCCATCCCGATGGTGCTGCTCTACTTCACGGCCGCCGGCATCGCCTGGCTGCACGACCGACGGGTGCGCCGCGCCCAGGAGCGCTTCGACGTGGGATTGGCTGTCTGATGACCGCAACCGATGGTGTCCTCAGCCCCGCCGAGCGGTTCGCCGCGAGCCGCAAACGGGCCGGGCACCCGCTGGTCGAGCAGTTCCGGAGCGGATTGGGCTTCGATCTCGACCCGTTCCAGATCGAGGCGGCCGGCGCGCTGGAGGACGGCCGCAGCGTTCTCGTGGCTGCCCCGACCGGCGCCGGCAAGACCGTGGTGGCGGAGTTCGCCGCCTTCCTCGCGATGCAGTCGGTGCGCGACAAGGTGTTCTACACGGCACCGATGAAGGCCCTGTCGAACCAGAAGTTCAACGAGTTCGTGGCCGAGTACGGCCCCGACGAGGTGGGCCTGCTCACCGGCGACACGAACATCAACGCCGACGCGCGCATCGTGGTGATGACCACCGAGGTGCTGCGCAACATGCTCTACGCCGACTCCAACCTGCTGAAGAATCTGCGCTTCGTGGTGATGGACGAGGTGCACTACCTCGCCGACCGGTTCCGTGGAGCCGTCTGGGAAGAGGTCATCATCCACCTGCCCCAGACCGTGAAGCTCGTGTCGCTGTCGGCCACGGTCTCCAACGCCGAGGAGTTCGGTGACTGGCTGCAGGCGGTGCGCGGCGACACCGAGGTGATCGTGTCGGAGGAGCGGCCCGTTCCGCTGTTCCAGCACGCCCTGGTGAAGACCAAGCTGATCGACCTCTTCGACTCCAGCGGCCGGGCCGCCACCAACCGCGTGAACCCGGAGCTCGCACAGCTGGTGCGCGGGGGAGCGTCGTACGGAAACGACCGTCGCGGCGGAGGCCGGGGCGGTTACGGCGGCGGGCGGGGGCGCGGAGGCGGCGGCGGGGGAGGCCGCGGCCGCTTCAACGGACCGTCGCACGGGCTCGAACGGATGGACCGACCCGACGTGGTGGCCCTGCTCGGCGAGCACCGGCTGCTGCCGGCGATCTTCTTCGTGTTCAGCCGCCTGGGCTGCGACCAGGCCGTCAAACAGGTGCTGCGCGCCGGGGTCCGTCTCACCACGGCCGAGGAACGCGACGAGATCCGTCAGATCGTCGACGAGCGCTGCCGCACGCTGCTCGACGAAGACCTCGCCGTGCTCGGCTACTGGGAGTGGACCGAGGGCCTGCAGCGCGGGGTCGCCGCCCACCACGCCGGCATGCTGCCCGCCTTCAAGGAGGTGGTGGAGGAGCTGTACCAGAAGAAGCTCGTGAAGGTCGTCTTCGCCACCGAGACGCTCGCCCTCGGCATCAACATGCCCGCCCGCACGGTGGTGTTGGAGAAGCTCGAGAAGTTCAACGGCGAGGCCCGCGTGCCCATCACGGCGGGGGAGTTCACCCAGCTCACCGGCCGCGCCGGACGACGCGGCATCGACGTGGAGGGCCATTCCGTCATCCAGTGGCGCGACGGTCTCGACCCCCAGGAGGTCGCCTCGCTCGCCTCCCGCCGCACGTACCCGCTGAAGTCGAGCTTCCGGCCCACCTACAACATGGCCGTGAACCTGATCGACCAGTTCGGCCGGCCGCGCACCCGCGAGATCCTCGAGTCGTCGTTCGCCCAGTTCCAGGCCGACCGCGCCGTGGTCGACATCGCGCGCAAGGTGCGCCAGCAGGAGGAGTCGCTCGCCGGCTACGAGGAGGCGATGACCTGCCACCTCGGCGACTTCCGCGAGTACGCGAAGATCCGCCGGGAGCTCACCGACCTCGAGCGCTCCGGCGCCGGCAAGGCCGATACGCTCTCCCGCGGCGACCGCGAGAAGCGGCAGCGGCACATCGCGTCGCTCCGCAAGCAGCTGCGCTCCCATCCCGTGCACGGCTGCAAAGACCGCGAGTCGCACGCGCGCTGGGCCGAGCGCTGGTTCACCCTGAAGCGCGACACCGACAAGCTCGCGCAGCAGATCCAGGCCCGCACCAACGTGATCGCGAAGGTCTTCGACCGGGTCACCGACGTGCTGCTGGGCATGGGCTACCTGAAGCACGACGAGCACGGAGCCACCCAGCTCACTGTGCACGGCAAGACGCTCAAGCGCATCTACGGCGAACGCGACCTGCTGGTGGCCGAGTGCATCCGGCGCGAGGTGTGGCACGACCTCGACCCCGCATCCCTCGCCGCCATGGCCTGTGCGCTGGTGTATCAGCCGCGGCGCGAGGAGGGCGAGGGCGCAGAGCGCAACCTCCCGCGCGGCGCCTTCCGCATCGCGCTGGACAAGACCCAGACACTGTGGGCGCAGATCGACGACACCGAGCGCGAGCACCGCCTGCCGGGCAGCGACCCGGTGTCGACGGGCCTGTCGGTGGCGATGCACCGTTGGGCCCGCGGCAGCAGCCTCGACGACGTTCTCTTCGAGGCCGACCTCGCCGCGGGCGACTTCGTGCGCTGGTGCAAGCAGACCATCGACCTCCTCGACCAGCTGCAGGGCACCGCGGATGCGCGACTGTCCTCGACGGCCCGCTCGGCGATCGACGCGGTGCGCCGCGGCATCGTGGCCTACTCCTCGGTGGCGTGACGGGAGCCCGATGACCAGCACGACGACCAGGCTCCGCCCTACCCCGCTCTCCCCGGGCGGCCCGCTCACCGGGCCACCCGCCCGAACCGCGCCCATCCTGCCGCTCTGGCTCGCGGTCGTGGCGGGTGTAGGCGCGGGCATCTCCCTCGACGCCGGCTTCCCCGACAAGAACTGGTGGCCACTCACCCTGCTGGGCGTTGGCATCGTGCTGGTGGCCCTGATCGGCCGCCGGTGGAACGGCGCCCTCCTCGTGGGCTTCGTGGCCGGAGCCACGTTCTGGGGCACACACATCTTCTGGCTCACCCTGTACCTCGGCCCGGTGCCGTGGCTCGGACTCACGATCTTCGAGGCGGGCTACTTCGCGCTCGGCGCCGTGCTCATCGCCGTGGTCTACCGCCGGGCCGATCGCGTCTGGCCCGGCCGGTGGGGCCGGCTCGGCCTCGTGCCCATCGTGGTCTCAGGGCTCTGGGTTCTGCGCGAGGGCGTGAACGCGGTGTTCCCGTACGGCGGGTTCTCCTGGGCCCGGGTGGCCATGTCGCAGTCCGACAGCCCGTTCACGAGCCTCGTGGCCTGGGTGGGCATGTCGGGTCTGAGCTTCCTGCTGGTGTGGCTGGTCGCCTTCGTGGTGCAGCTGGCTCGCGAGGGGCGGTGGGCGGCGGATGCGATCGGGCGGGTTCCCCTGTCGCGTTCGTCGCGGGTGCTCGCCGCCGCAATCGCGGTCGCCGCACTGATCGCGGTGCCCGCCTGGCCGGCGCCCACGGAGGGCACGTCGCGCATCGCCGGAGTGCAGGGCAACTCGAACGCCGGGCTGTTCGCCGTGCACGAGCGCGGCGACATCCTGAGCGATCACGCTTCGGCGTCGCGGTTCCTGGTGGGGGAGGACCCCGACATCGTCGTGTGGCCCGAGAACGCCTCCGACATCGACCCCACCACGAACTCGCTGGCCGCCTCGACCCTCGACGCCGTGAGCGCCGAGCTCGGCGACGTGCCGATCGTGGTGGGCACCATCCAGGTGCGCGGTGACAAGGTCTACAACACCTCGTTGCTCTGGCAGAACGGCCAGGCCGTCGACCACTACGACAAGCGGCACCCGGTGCCGTTCGCCGAATGGATGCCCAACCGCGACTTCTTCCATGCCCTCGCGCCCGACCTGGTCGACCTGGTGACCCGCGACTACGAGTTCGGCACCACCGACCTCACCTTCGACATCGACGGGCTGATGGCGGGCATCTCGATCTGCTTCGACATCACCGACGACGCCGTGATGCGCGCCATGTCGGCCGAGGGCGCCCAGGTGGTGCTGGCGCAGACCAACAACGCCGACTTCGGCCAGACCGACGAGAACCTGCAGCAGCTCGCCATCGCGCGACTGCGCGCCGTGGAGTTCGGGCGCAGCGTGGTGAACATCTCCACCGTGGGCAACAGCGCGATCATCGGCCCCGACGGCCAGAACATCACCACCATCCCCGCCTACCAGGCGGGAGCGATGGTGGCCGACGTGCCGCTGGCCACGGTGCAGACCCCGGCGGCGATCGTGGGCTTCCAGGTGGAGTGGCTGGTGGCCGGTCTCGGCATCGGCGGGCTTGCGGTGGCGCTTATCGGCGGACGGGCCGGGCGTCGTCCTCGAACCACCCGTTAACGACGTGAACGCCGGCGGCCCCAGGGTCGCGCGGCGTTCATGGTCTTCGGCGTCGGTGCGCCGTGCGGATCGGCTAGGCGCCGATCTTCTGCGTTCCTCGACGGGCCCGCAGGTACTGCAGGCGCTCCTCCAGGAGCTCCTCGAGCTCGGCGCGCGTGCGCCGCTCCAGCAGCATGTCCCAGTGACTGCGCGGCGTCTTGGCGTCGCTGCGGTCGATGGTGACGGGGTCGGAACCGACCATGAGGATCGCCTCATGGCTGTCGTACTTGCATTCCCAGGTCTCGGGCGCCTCCGCCTCGGCCGAGAACACCATCTCGGTGTCACGGCCACATGTCGCGCAGCGGTACGTGTACGACGATCGGGGCGAGAATACGACGCCCTCTTCGCTTTGCAGGCTTTGTGCGCCCAGTCTCATGCCGCGCAAACTACGATCTGCCATTGTGTGGTCTCCTCTCGCGTTGCTTCATTCGTTATAACGGGGAGGAGCCCCCGATCCTTTCCCGGAGCGGCTATTAGCAGTAGTCTCCCAGCGTCAGGTGCGCCAGTTCCCCTTTCGGGGGCCACGGAAGTCCGCCGCTACCGGGAGCATCAGGTCGACGCGGTCGGTGACGACGCCGTCGACGCCGCGCTCGAACAGGAGCTTGGCCTCGTCGACGTCGTCGATGGTCCAGACGTGCACCTCCACGCCGGCGGCGTGCAGCCGCTGCACCGTGCGAGCGGTGGTGGTCTCCATGCCGTAGATCACGCGAGGGATCTGCACGGCGTCGACCCGGCGGAGAAAGACTCTCACCAACGGCACGAGCCCGATCTTCGCGGCGATCAGGGCCGGCACGAACTCCCACGCCGAGGCCGACGTCGCCACGCCCGGCAGCAGCACGCTCGCCGAGCGGCGACGCCGGGTGGAGAAGGACGTGATGAGCACCCGGTCGCGGGCACCCGCCGCCTCGATCGCCGCGGCCGCCGGTGCCGCAGCGTCCTCGGACTTGATGTCGATGTTGAAACGGCTGGTCGGCAGTGCCAGCAGCACCTCGGCCAGGGTGGAGAACCGCTGACCCGCCCCGAGGTCGATCTGCCGGAGTTGCTCGAGGGTGAGGTCGGCCACGCGCTCCGGGCGTCCGGCGACGCGATCGAGCGTGGGGTCGTGCGCGGCCACTGCGATACCGTCGGCCGTGGCGTTCACGTCGGTCTCGAGATACAGAGCTCCAGCCTCGACGGCCTTCTGGAACGCCCCCAGAGTGTTCTCGGGTGCCTCGAGAGCGAGACCCCGATGAGCCAGCACGCGGGGGAGTGGCCCCGCGAACCAGCCCGACGTGCGGCTAACGCGCACCCGGGTCGGCCAGGTCGGCGGGCTTGGAATCCGGGACCGGTGGCGCGGGTGTGCCCTGGGCGACGTCGCGCGCGGCATCCGTGGCGTCGCGGGCGGCGGCTTTGGCATCGCGCAGCGCCTCCGACGCGAGATCGCTCCGGGGCGCGGGATCGCCGCCTCGCGGCGCATCCGGAACACCCGCCGGAGCCGCCGTCACGCCGGCCAGCGCCGCACCCTTCTCACCGAAGGCCTGCCCGATGCCCTTGAGCGCCTCGGTGAGCTCGCTCGGGATGACCCAGAGCTTGTTCGCGCTGCCCTCGGCGATCTTCGGCAGGGTCTGCAGGTACTGGTACGCGAGCAGCATGTTGTCGGGTTCGCCGCGATGGATGGCGCCGAACACGGTGGTGATGGCCTCGGCCTCACCTTCGGCCCGCAGCACCTGGGCCCGCGCATCACCCTCCGCGCGGAGGATCTCGCCCTGCCGGTGGCCCTCGGCCTCGAGGATGGCGGACTGCTTGGTGCCCTCGGCGGTGAGGATGACGGCGCGGCGCTCTCGCTCGGCGCGCATCTGCTTCTCCATGGAGTCCTGGATGGAGGCCGGCGGATCGATGGCCTTGAGCTCCACCCGCGACACCCTGATGCCCCATTTGCCGGTGGCCTCGTCGAGCACGATGCGCAGCTGGCCGTTGATCTCGTCGCGGCTGGTGAGCGCCTCTTCGAGGTTCAGTCCACCCACCACGTTGCGGAGGGTGGTGGTAGCGAGCTGCTCGACGGCGCCGAGGTAGTTGGCGATCTCGTAGGTCGCGGCCCGCGCATCCGTCACCTGGAAGAAGACCACGGTGTCGATCGAGACCACCAGGTTGTCCTCGGTGATCACCGGCTGGGGCGGGAACGAGACCACCTGCTCGCGCAGATCGATCAGCGGCCGCAGCCGGTCGATGAAGGGCACCAGGATGTTCAGGCCCGGCATGAGCGTCTTGTGGTACCGGCCGAGCCGTTCCACCACACCGGCGCGCGCCTGCGGGATGATGCGCACGGAGCGCGCCACCACCACCAGCACGAACACGACGATGATGGCGATGACGACGACGAGCAGGATCTGCCCTACCGAATCGTTCACGGGGTCGCTTCCTTTCGGTTCTCGGACGCGGCGGTCTGCGAGGCGGGCACCACGATGGCCGTCGCTCCGTCGATGGCCGTGACGAGCACACGCTCGCCGCGGTCGAGTTCGCGCTGGTCGACCAGGGGGGAGACCCTCGCCGTCCAGGTGTCGCCGTTGGAGAGCTTCACGTGGCCGGCGGTGGCCGTGAGGCGGTCGAGCACGTGGCCCTCGAGCCCGAGCAGGGCGTCGACGTTGCTCTTGGCGGGGTCGCCGCCCCGTTTCAGCGCGCGCAGCAGCGGCGGACGGATGGTGAGCAGGAGCAGCAGCGACAGGATGGCGGCCACCACGATCTGCGCCCACCACGGTGCCCCCACGGCCCCGGCGACGAGGCCGCCCAGACTGCCGACCGCGATCATCAGGAAGGTGAACTCGAGGGTCAGCATCTCGATGACCACGAAGATCAGGATGAGACCCAGCCAGAAGATCCAGGCGTACGAGTCGAGGAATTCGAGCATCAGCGGTCTCCTCTCGGTGTCGATCGGGCACTGTCGACGCTATCAGCACCCGCCCCGCACGGGCCCGGGGCACGGCGAGTTGGTAGTCTCGATTGGTCGCGACGCCCCCGTCGCCCGTCTTCTCAAGGAGTTCCCGTGCCCAACCCTCTCGCCCCCGGATCGCTCGCTGGCAAGCGGGTTCTCGTCACCGGCTCCTCGCGGGGCATCGGCGCCGACACCATCGGCTACTTCGCCGAGGCCGGCGCATCCGTCGTGATCAACTACCGCAACAAGGAGGCACGCGCACTGAAGCTCGCGACCTCCATCCGCGACGCGGGCGGGCAGGCCGTCGTGGCCGGCGCCGACCTCACCGACCCGGCTTCGGTGGCAGCACTCTTCGACCAGGTGCAGGCCGAGCTCGGCGGTCTCGACATCCTCGTGCTCAACGCCTCGGGCGGCATGGAGAGCGGCATGGCCGAGGACTACGCGATGAGCCTCAACCGCGACGCGCAGGTGAGCGTGCTCACCTCGGCGCTGCCGCTGCTCGGTCCGGGGTCGCGCGTGGTGTTCGTCACCAGCCACCAGGCGCACTTCATCCGCAGCACTCCCACCATGCCCGAGTACGAGCAGGTCGCGCTGTCCAAGCGCGCGGGCGAGGATGCGCTGCGCGACCTCATCCCGCGGCTCGACGAGGCGGGCATCGAGTTCGTGGTGGTGTCGGGCGACATGATCGAGGGAACCATCACGGCCACCCTGCTCGAACGCATGAACCCCGGAGCCATCGGCGCCCGTAAGGAGGCCGCCGGACGCCTCTACAACGTGAGCGAGTTCGCCGCCGAGGTGGCCGCGGCCGCCGTGGAGCCCGTGCCGGCCGACCACACGCGGCTCGTCGGCGACGTCTCCGACTTCGAGCAGAACGCCTCGTAGCGGCATGGGCGGCGAGGCCGACGCGGCCGTGCCCGACGACGGGACGGTCATCCTGAAGTCACGCGTGCTGCTGGTCGACCCCGCCGGCCGCACCCTGCTGTTCTTCACCAAGGCGGATGTCGCCTCGAACCCCACCCGCTGGCTGACGCCCGGCGGCCATCTGGAGCCGGGGGAGTCGCACCTCCAGGGAGCCGTGCGCGAGCTGTTCGAGGAAACCGGACTCGTGCTCACGGCAGAATCCCTGGGCGAGCCGGTCTGGTCGCACGATTTCGTGGGGGAGCCGGCCCCGGGCATCCGCCGGCCGTACCACGAGGAGTGGTACCTGCTGCGAACCCCCGGCTTCGAGCCCGACGACGCCCACTGGACCGACGACGAGCGCGTCGACGTGGAGCGGTGGCGCTGGTGGAGCGTGGCCGAGCTGACCGCGACGACGGATGCGCTGGAGCCCGCGGGGCTGGCCGCGCTGGTCGAGCGGCTCTCGGCCGAGCGCTAGCGGGCCGAGCTCCGACGGTCTCGTGGCCTAGCGAGCGGCCTTCGGGGCCTTGCCCAGGGTGAAGGCGGTCATGGCGGCGAAGACACCGGTGATGATGAGGCTGATGCCCGCGAACAGCACCAGGATGCCGATCGACTCCAGCGGCAGGAAGATCACGGTGATGCCGGCGACGACCGAGATCACGCCGAGGATGGTGCCGAACCACTTCGAGCTGTCCTGAGCGGTCTCCATCACGGCCAGAACACCCTCGACGATCCAGGAGAAGCCGATCACGAGCGCCAGCGCGATCAGCGAGACGACGGGGTTGCGGATGGCCACGACGCCGGCGACGATCAGCAGCACCCCCAGGATGATTCCGAGCGCCCGCAGGCCTCCGGAGCTGTCGCGGCTCACGATGCCCTGCACGATGCGCATCAGGCCGATGATCCAGAAGTAGACGGCGAACAGCGTGGCGATCGTGTAGGCGATGGCATCGGGGTTGTTGAACGCGAGCACCAGAACCACGATGCCGAGCACGACCGAGAGGATGGCACGCACCCAGAGACCCGCCTTCAGCCAGCGGGCCGCGGTGGCGGTGATGTCTGCGTCGAAGAGCCAGAAGCCGGTGCCGCCGTTCGTGGCGGCCGAGCCGGTGGTGGGTGCGGTCATGGTGTTCCCCCTTGTTCGTCGCGGTTCGTCGACCGCCTGTGGTGCCGCCAATCTAGCGGGTGGGCGCGGCGCGGCTCAGTAATCCTGGCGGCGCTCCTCATCGGCGTCGGCGACGGGCTCGACGCGGGCGAGCTCCTCCAGGGTTGCGCGGAGGTTGCGCTCGAGCCACTCGGCGGTCGCCGTTCCGGATGCCGCCACGTCGTCGAGCTGGCCCAGTCGAGCTGCGGCCGAGCCGCGCAGGTCGTCCATCAGTTCTCCTCGAGGGTCTCGCGCGATTCGCGCTTCTCGTAGCGGTCGGTGTGCTCGCGGTACTCGTGACGATCGTGGTCGCCGCGGTCCTCGTCGGCGAGGGCCTCCTTGTCGGCCTTCTCGGCGTGGGTGGTGCCGTGGTGCTCCTCGTGCTGCGGACGACGACGCCCGGCGTAGCGCCGACCGGCCTCGATCGCTTCTTCCTTGGTGCGGAACGGACCGCCCACGTTGCGGGACTCGCCCGCGTTGCGCGTGTACCAGTGACCGTCCTGGTGGTGGATGTCGACGTCGTCCTGTGCCATGTCAGCTCCTTCGGTGGAGCCTCCTTTCTACTCCGGGGGTGCGCTCGGAGCGTTCGACGGCAGTCGGAACTCGGCCCGACGACCGGTCGGCCGCATCCGTTCGCCGGCTTGGCGCGAGCCGGGGCGCTCTGCTTCCTTGGCGCCGGATGGGAGTCGGCCGGGAGAGGTCGACGATGTCGGAGCCATGCCCTACCGTGAAGCGAGCAATCGTCAGTTTCGGAAGGCATCATGAACACAGCACCCATCTCATCCCTTCGCGCGCTGCTGGTCACGGCGGCGGGCGGGGCTCTCGTGGCCACCCTGGCGGGTTGCGCCGGGGGAGCAAGCACAGCGGCCCCGCCGACCGAGTCGCCGTTGGCCCCGTACTTCGACGTGCTCTACGGCGGCGGCACCGACGAGCAGATGCAGGCCCAGAACAAGGCGACGCAAGACCTCGCGGCCGCGTGCATGAAGGAGCAGGGCTTTCCGTACCGGCCCGACTCGTCGTCGGGGGTGTTCAGGCACGAGGATGTCGACGGGCCCTCGTGGGGGTCGCGGGAGTTCGCGGAGCAGTACGGGTACGGGGTCGTCCGTAACCCGTTCTCAGGTGGTGCGGGCTCGGATGACGGTTCGGGGGAGTACGTCGATCCCAACGCCGACTACCTGGCCACGCTGAGCGAGTCGGAGCGCGCCGCCTGGGAGGAGGCGCTCTACGGGCCGCCCACGGGCGAGCTGGAGGGCGAGTTCGCCGCGACGGACTACGACTGGACGACGGCGGGCTGCCTCGGCGCGGCGTCGCACCAGGCCGAGCTCGATGCCGGTTTCGCCGGCAGCGACCCCGAGTTCACGGCGTTGATCGACGAGATGGAGGCCCTGTCGCAGAAGGCGATGACGACGGATGCGGTGGTGGCCGCCGAACGCGGCTGGAGCGACTGCCTCGCCTCGGCCGGGCACCCCGGTTTCGAGCACAAGAGCGATCCGTCGGCCGACATCGCCGAGCGATTCGCGGCGATCGTGCGGCCGGGGGAGGCCCCGAGCGCGGCGGATTCCGTCGAACCGGCGGAGACATCGCCCGCTGCTCTCGACGAACTCGCCGAGGAGGAGGTCGACCTGGCGGTAGCCGACTTCGACTGCGCGGAGTCGTCGGGGTACGAGGCCACGCTCGCTGCGGAGCAGCAACGGCTCGACCAGGAGTTCGTCGACGCCAACCGCACTCAGCTCGACGCGCTGGTGGCCGCGCATGGGCGCGAGTGAACCCAGGCGGGTCGGACGACGGGGGGCCGAGCAGACGGTCGGGCGGCGGCGAGAGCTCGGCCGGGTAGCCGGGCGGGCGCGACGTCGCGGGCTCCGCGGTGCCCGGCTCGTCGGCGTGCTCGGCGCGGTGGCGCTGCTGTCGCTCGGCGTGGGGGTCGCTGCCGCCGAGCTCGTGGTGTCCCCGGCCGATCTGGCCGCCCGCACGCGCGCACCAGAGGCGGGGCCGATCTTCGCCCCCGTCGAGCGGCGAGTCGTGGCCAACACGGTCACCGCGCGGGCCGACGTCACCTACGCCGATGCGGTCGATGTCGCGGTCGACACGTCGGGGCTCGCCGGGCCCGCAGTGGTGACGGGGCGGGTGCCCGAGGTCGGGGCCACCATCGACGCCGGCGGCGTGGCCCTGGAGGTGGCAGGGCGACCGGTGATCGTGCTGCCCGGTGGGCTTCCTGCGTACCGCACGGTGCGGGCGGGCCAATCGGGCCCCGATGTGCTCCAGCTCAAAGCCGCGCTGAAGGGTCTGGGCATCGAGGCGGGAGACCCGGCCTCATCGAGCTACGACGCCACCACCGCGGCGGGGGGTGGCTGAGCTGTACCGCCGGGTCGGTTACGCACCCCCCACCGCGTCTCCGGATGCCGCGGCCGCGGTGCAGTCCGCCGCGTCGGCCGAGCGAGCCGCCGAGGCTGCGCTCGGGCAGGCACGGGCAGCCCTCGAGCACGCCTCCGCCGGCGCCCGGCTCGACGCGACGGTCGAAGCCGACAACGCGGTTCGTCAGGCTCAGCGAGCCCTCGCCGACGCGACCGACGCCGCCGAACCCGAGTCCGTTCTCGCCCGGCTGCGCGACGAGTTGTCGCTCGCGGTGGCCCGCCGCGACACGGTGCTGACCCCTCCCGACGTGGCGGCGGAGGCTGCCGCGGTGACCGCTGCCGAGCAGCAGCTCGCGGATGCGCGGGCCGCCCGCGCGACGGCCGAGACCGACGCTCTGACTCCGCTCCCCGCCGGAGAGGTGGTCTTTCTCCCGACGCTTCCACGACGGGTCGACGGTGTCGAAGCCGTGCAGGGAGAGGTGGCGAAGGGAGCCCTGATGAGCGTCTCCGGTGCAGCCCTCCACCTCGAGGGCAGCCTCGGCCACGATGACGCGGCCCTCGTGAAAGCGGGGATGACCGCGGAGTTCAGCACCGCCGACGGGTCGCGGTACCCCGCCACCGTGAAGGAGGTCGCCGTGAAGAAGACCGGCTCTGGATCCGGTGGCGCATCCGACACCGGGAGCGAGAGCTCGGGCTCGGGCTCGGGCTCGGGCGAGTCGGGCGGGACGACCACGCGCTACGACCTCACCCTCGACCCGGGGACTCTTCCGGCCGAGGTGATCGACCGCATCCGGGGGTCGAACGTGAAGGTCGACATTCCCGTGCAGGCGACGGCGGGCGACGTGCTCGCGGTGCCGGTAGCGGCGCTCAGCGCCGGGGCGGGTGGCGAGAGCCGGGTGGAGCTCGAGGTGGCCGCGGGCCCGGAGAGCGCCGACACGTCGAACACCGAGATCGTCGAGGTGACGACAGGGCTCGCTGCGGGCGGGTATGTGGAGGTCCGGAGCGACGATCCGCGCCTGGTGGTCGGCGCCCGGGTGGTGGTGGGGCGATGACGGAGGTTCCCCTGGTCGCCCTTCACGGCATCACCCGCTCGTTCGTGACGCCGGGAGGCTCGGTCGCCGTGCTGAAGGGCATCGATCTCGAGGTGGCCCGGGGTGACTTCGTAGCCATCACGGGCGCCTCCGGGGCAGGCAAGTCGACGATGCTGAACATCCTCGGCCTGCTCGATCAGCCCACCACGGGGGAGTACCTCTTCGACGGTCGGGCGACGGCTCGGCTGAGCGACCGTGAGCGGTCGCGGGTTCGTGGGGCGGGCGTGGGGTTCGTGTTCCAGGCGTTCCATCTGCTCGCGGCGCGGACGGTGCTGGAGAACGTGGTGCTCTCGTTCGTCTATGGAGAGTCGGGGGAGCGGCCCCGAACACCCGCCGAGCGACGCCATCGGGCGGCGGAGGCACTGCATCAGGTGGGTTTGTCGAAGCGGTTGCACGCCCTGCCCGGAACGCTCTCGGGCGGCGAGCGGCAGCGCGTGGCGATCGCCAGGGCGATCTGCACCTCACCGCGCCTGCTACTGGCCGACGAGCCGACGGGCAATCTCGACCGCCGCAACTCGGATGCCGTGCTCGAGCTGATGGAGCGGCTGAACGACGGCGGGCTCACCGTGGTGGTGATCACGCACGACGAGTCGGTGGCGCGGCGAGCACGCACCCACCGGGTGCTGGACCAGGGGCGGTTGCGGTGAGACGGCGCCGTCGCCGGCAGTCGCCGACGAGTGGGCAGGTTCGGGCGCAGCTCTGGCGCGACCTCGCGCAGGAGGCGCTCACCAGCGTGGGCTCCCGGCCGGGGCGTCTGGTGCTCGGCGTCGTGGGCACGGTGGTGGGCATCGGCGCGCTCGTGATGACAATGGGGCTCGGCCAGACGGCCGCGGGCCAGTTGTCATCGCGCTTCGACGCCGTTGCCGCCACCCATGCCGAGGTGGCGCCGGCGACGGCTCGGGGGAGTGACGGCGACAGTCGCGCGGTCGCGGTCATGCCCGACGACGCGCTGTCCCGTGTCACCGGTCTGGCCGGGGTGGAGGCCGGCGCCCTGATCGCCCAGGTCGATTCCGGCAGCACCGCCATCACCACGGTCCCGGTGACCGACCCCGCCCGCGCGCAGACCACGCCGCCCGCGGTCGTCGCGGCATCCGGAGATCTGCTGGGGGCGATCGGCGGCGAGATCACCCGAGGCCGCATGTTCGACAGCGGTCATGAGCTGCGTCGCGACCGCGTCGTGGTGCTGGGTGCCGAGGCGGCCGAGCGGCTGGGGGTGACGTCGATCGACTCGCGCCCGTCGGTGTTCATCGGGGCGCACGCCTACGCGGTGATCGGCATCCTCGGTTCCACGCTCACGCAACGCGGCCTGCTGTCGGCCGTCATCGTGCCGCTCAGCACGGCGCGAGTCGAGTTCGGCGCACTGACGCCCTCGACGCTGGCGCTGTCCATCGCGATCGGGGCCGGCGGGCTCGTTGCGCACCAGGTTCCGATCGCACTGTCGCCGTCGCAGCCTGACGATTTCTCGGTTTCCGCGCCAGGGGAGTCGACGGCGTTCGAAGACGGAGTGCAGAACGATCTCCAGCTGGTCTTTCTGGCCATCGGGCTGATCACGCTGCTCGCCGGCGCCCTGGGCATCGTGAACGTGACGCTGAGCAGCGTGTCGGAACGCATCGGCGAGATCGGGCTGCGCCGGGCTCTGGGGGCGACCCGGGGTCAGATCGCCGCGCAGTTCATCGCCGAGTCGGCGACCATCGGGTTGCTGGGCGGTCTGATGGGCGCAGCGGCCGGCGTGTTCGTCGTGGTTGCCGTCTCGTCGACCCAGGGCTGGACGCCGGTGCTCGACCTCGACCTCACCTTCGGCGCGGTCGGCGTCGGGGCGTTCGTGGGCCTGGCGGCCGGCGCCTATCCGTCGCTGCGCGCTGCGGCCGTCGAACCGGCTGACGCCCTCCGAGACGCCCCGCGCTGAGCCGCTTCCGTTGCGCTGATAATGCACATTATGTCAAGTGAATGGGTTATATACCGCGTGATCATGTAATACCAGCAAATCTCCACCAGGGAGCTCGCGAACGACAGCGCAGTGCTCCGGTAGCGCAAGAAGCCCCCGATCCCGCAGAGGGATCGAGGGCTTCCCGAGTTCGCCTGGCGCTAGACGCGCTGGCTGATCGTTCCTCCGGGGTTGCCATCGGCTGCCCGCTTGGTCACGAACTGACCGGTCGAGGCCGACCGGTGCACGGTGGTGTTGTTGCTGGTTCCGGACCCGACGCGTTCGGTCGTGGTCTTGCTCGGCCACCGGGCAGCCGCTGCGTTGTTGACGAAGCGGCCGCTGGAGGCGGAGCGATTGACAGTGCGACCCATGGTCATCACCTTTCTGCAGAGAGAGTTGTGTTGGAACCGGGCTCCTGGCGGGCGGGGCATCGCTCGCCAGGAGGCGGCTGTCAGTGCCTACTTGGCGCGCTGCGAGAGCGCGCTAGCAGCGACACTCTTGTTGCGCGCCGAGGAGCGGCCGTCGCGCAGAACGGCAGATGCCTTACGCGCGACGCCCTTGCTCGTGACGCGGCTCGAGGACCGGGACTTAGCCATAGGACTCTTCTCCTCCCCCGTTCGCGTGAGGTACGCTGGGGGCTTCACCAGCCAAGTGAGCACCCGTGCCCTTCCGAATGACCTCGGAGGGGCACACCTGTTTCGGTTGCCTGCACTGCCGCGATCGTCGCAGCGCAGTCGACGGGCCGAATGCCCGAACGTCTTTGACGGTGCCTTGCCGGCGGCTCTGCCTGCTATGCATCGTTCTCTTCCTGAAACACAAGGAAGCCTCCGAGCCCAGCCTCGGGCACCACGTCCTCGATCAAGTCGGCGGGCATTTCCATGATGGCCAATGAGGTCCGCGTCTAAGCGAGCTCGTCCTCCTGCACATCCATCGCCTCGATGGTGAACTTCATTCGAGCCACACCATTGCGCGTCATGTACTGAAGCGCGGACGAGAGATCGATGTCCGGAAACTCAACTTCCGGATCGTCGTTGCGGTCCATCGGGCCATCCAATCTGTAACGCCTTAATCCATGCTCCGATCGTAACTCAGAACCACCGACATTGCCCATTTTGTGTGTAAATAATGCATTAAATGGGTGCACTATGTGGGCGTGAGGGGGATAGAGTAAGGGCATAAACCGCCCCTACCACACCCCTCGGCGACCAAAAGAGCGAAGGCGCTGCTCCGCCCGTCGAGGGCGAAGGTACCCAGAATCTCGAAGGATTTCGGGCACCACTCAGGAAGAAAATGCGCTTAATCGAAGGAATCGACAGTGGCCACCGGAAGCAAGACACGTGAGAACACGAGCACAGTCCGTCTCAACGTAAACCTCAACGAGGAAGCCGCCGCGGCAATTAAACAAATTGCAGACGAGCGAGACATCTCCGTCACCGAAGCTATTCGGCGAGCCATCTCCCTCTTCAGCTACGTCGACGACGAAACCCGCAAGGGCCGGCGGCTCCAGACCACGAACCCGGATCGCTCCGATGTGAGAGAGATCGTACTTATTTGACGATTGGCGAAGGGAGCGGTCGCCTGAGGCTCCGCCCCTTTGCTATCTGAAGTGTGAGCCTCAACGTAGGAGCGACCATATGAGTCAAGTGAAGATCACCGACTGCTACATCGAAGAGTATGAGAACGGCCAAGGACAGCCGAGCGCCCGGCTACGCGAAAAGGTCACCGGCCGCAAAGTTGACCTCGGGACGACTACCGACTCAGAGGCACAACACTTTCTCAACTTTCTCCGAGCCGCCCAAGCCAATCGAGCACTGATGCCCGATGCGTTTTCCAAAGAAGGAGATGACGACTCTATCTCCGTCTCTGGCGACGTCGATTTTGACGCACCCGATGAAATCAGATACATCCACAACGCCAACCTCTCCTACCTATTCGCTTGATGTGAATAGCGCCGCCCGTGGGCCGACCAGTCAGAGCTTTGCCTCCGCATAACAGTCGCGCACCCGACGTCACTCCCCCGCGATCAGCTCAGCGAGTTCTCGCGTCTAAGGCATTCCGTCCGGGTTCGGGTTCGGTCCGGAGCGCGGGGCTGGTTTGAGATGCCGGCCGCCCTCCGCGTGCGGCCTAGGCTGAGCGCTGCTCGAGCGCTCGGGTTCCTCGAATTGACGTCGCGCGAGGCATCCCCCAGTGCTTTGGCGACCTGCGCGGCACGTTCGTTCGGCTCGTTCAGATGCCAGCTCCACGGATCTGCGAGTCGGTGAACTTGAGCCGGCGCCCTCCACGATCTCTGCCGGCCGCGCGCCGGTTGGTGACGGAGTCACCGATGCGCTCGCGCTTGATGTCCAACTCCATCGGAGAGAACGCGGACATCACTGTGAAGACCATCGCTCCCGTGGGAGTTCTCGTGTCGACGTCGCCACAGCCGAGATTCGGCGCCACCCCGGCTTCCGAAGGCCGGACTTCTCGCGGATAGTTCTTGTGTCAATGGGTCGATAGCCATGCTGGGGGGCAGAAGGATAGGTCGCATGGGCACCTCGCCAGCAGGTGCATTCTTCAGGGCTATCCTGATCTACCCCGGCTGCTTCGTGGAAGAGTTGCCCGTTCCGCTTGTGCGCGGTGCAGAACATCCACCGCAGACGCTGCACCTCCTGCTTATGAGCGGCGGGCCTGAGATTGTGGAGGAGTTCGCGCTGATTCTCGACGAAGGATGGAAGGAGATTTTTCGCGCCGAATACACCTATGTGAGTGCGGCCGAGTACTAGTGCGGTTCCTCAGCCAAGGGATGCCGAACTTGCCGGCTGAACCCGCCCCCTGGCGACTAGAAGCTTCGTGCTCTGTTAAGAGCGGGGTCGCGCTGGCCTCATTTTCGAGCGTCGCCGAACCCTGCTCGTCGAGCGGGAGAACAGGGCTGCCTTTGCTAACGGTAGCGAACTCGAAGTAGTCACTTCCCGACCGCCGCGATTCAGTGTGATGAAGTGTCCGTCGCGGAATTCCACCATGCCAACCGACTCGTCATCGACGAGGGCGACCCACATCCGGGGCTCCGGTTCCCACCACTCGATCTCAGCCACCGAATCTCCACGTAGGCCGCGCCTAGTAGAACGAATCGTGCCCGTAGTCAGGTTGCCCATAGCGGTCTCAATCCGGTGCATACAGAGCGAACGGGTCCGGGACAGCCTCCGCGTACTCTGAACATCGATGCCCGATCGCGCATATGGGTGGCGACTGCCCGCGTCATCTGTGTTTCACCACGGTCAGCAGTACGGCGGAATCCTCCACGGCGAGCAGCGAGTGGGGTGCATCAGGGATGGTGATCAGGTCACCGATCCATCCGGACCACGAGTCGTTTGCGGCTGTGAGGACGACGCGACCGTGGAGCACCTGCACGGTCGCCTCTCCGGGGTTCTCATGCTCCGCGAGTTTCTCCCCCGCTTTAAGGGCGATCACTGTTTGCCGCAGCAGGTGCTCGTGGCCACCGTAAACAGTCTGTGCGCTGCGGCCGCTAGATGTACTGCCCAGGGAGGTTGATCAATCTGCTGATGGGTGGTTGTGCTCCGATGGCGGTGTGGGGCCTGTGGTGATTGTATTCATGGAGCCAGGCCGGGAGTGCTGCTCGGCGGGCTGATTCGCTGTT